>NZ_VBVX01000124.1 GCF_005981925.1 Streptomyces albidochromogenes | reverse complement strand
CCCGCAGGCGCCTCCAGGCCGCCCGCGCCCGCAGGCCGCCTCTACCAGCTGATCCACCTGGCGGCCGCACTCGCCGAGGCGGTCGGGGTCCGTGACGTCGTCGGACTCATCGCCGACCAGGTTCTCCCCGCCTTCGGGGCCGACGGCCTGGTGCTGTCCGCCGCCGACGCCGGCCGCCTGAAGATCACGGGCCACCACGGCTACGACCCCCGGGTCATCGAGCGCCTCGACGGACTCCCCCTGGACACCGGCCTCACCCCCGCGGGGCAGGCCCTCGCCAGCGGTGTCCCGTCGTTCTTCGCCAGCCCCGCCGCCCTGGCCGACGTCTATCCCGAGGCGCCGCAGATCAGCGGCAAGCAGGCATGGGCCTTCCTGCCCCTGATCATCTCCGGCCGTCCCGTGGGGTGCTGCATCCTCACGTACGACACCCCGCACACCTTCACCGCCGACGAGCGCGCCGTCCTCACCTCCCTGGCCGGTCTGATCGCCCAGGCGTTGGACCGCGCGCGCCTGTACGACGCCAAGCACGACCTCGCGCACAGCCTCCAGCAGGCGCTCCTCCCGCGCCGCCTGCCCTCCCTCGCGGGGCTCGAGGTCGCCGCCCGGTACCTGCCCGCCAGCCACGGCCTGGACGTCGGCGGTGACTTCTACGACTTGATCCGCCTCGGCGACAGCACCGCCGCTGCCGTCATCGGCGACGTACAGGGCCACAACATCGCCGCCGCCGCCCTCATGGGCCAGGTCCGCACAGCCGTCCACTCCCACGCCACCGGCGGCGCGTCCCCCGGCGAGGTCCTCTCCCGCACCAACCGCGTCCTGGCCGACCTGGAACCCGACCTCCTCGTCTCCTGTCTCTACGCGCACCTCGACCTGGCCCGCCGGCAGGTCACCCTGGCCAGCGCGGGGCACGTACCGCCTCTGCTGCACCACCCGGGTCACCCCGCCCGCGTACTGGACATCGAGCCGGGTCCGCTGCTCGGCATCGGGGTCGACCTGCCCCATCCGGTCACGACCTTGCCCCTGCCCGCCGGATCGACCCTCGCTCTCTACACGGACGGGCTCGTCGAAGTTCCCGGCACCGACCTCGACGAGACCACCGGCCGGCTCGCCCACCACCTCGCGGACGCCGGCGGCCAGAGCCTGGACCACCTCATCGACGGTCTCATCCACCGCACGTGGCCCACCGGCCAGCACACCGACGACATCGCCGTGCTCCTGCTGAAGGCCGCCGGCCGTCCTGCCCGATCAGTCGCCGGCGGGCCCCCCACCACGAGGCCCGTGCCCCGCGGATAGTGCCGTCGGTGGGAGCGGAACGCCGTCGAGTGCGCGTCCTGCGGGGGGCAGGATGGGCCGCGCGGCACCTGGGCCGACCGCACGCTCGACGTCGTCACCGCACGGCCGGCCGTGGCGACACTGTGGTGGGCGACGACGTGTGGTCCGGCCGCTGCAGGCGGCCCGCGAAGTGGTGAGGGCCTGCGTCACGGGGCGGGGCAGTCACTGTCCCGGTCGGCGCCGGGCGGGTGCTCGCGGTCCCACTTCCAGCTCCAGAACGCGGACAGGCGGTGGTCGTCCTCGAAGCCGGGCCGGGAGAGCGGGCCGACCCGCTCGATCGCCTCGCCGGTACGCGGGTCGCCGCGGCGAAGGAGACCGTAGGCGGCGTTGAGCCGCGTCCCCAGGTCGTCGTCGTCGAGCAGGGCGACGAGGGCGTCGGCGATGGCCGCCGTACGGTCCGCACCCTGCGACACCGCCTCCGCCGCGGCGGCCCGTACTCCGCCGACCGGATCCCCGAGCAACCTGACAACGACGTCCGCGCATTCCGCGCTGCCGTCATCGGCCGAGGCCAACGCCCCGCCGGCCTCGGCACGTACGCTCCAGTCCTCGTCCTCGGCGAGCACCCGCAGGGCGGCCCGGGCCGCCGCGCCGAGCGCGGGCCGAGGAGCGTCCCAGCCGATCAGGAGGTCGGGGACCTGCGCGCGGACGCGCGGGTCCGGGTGACCGGCGTGCGCCAGCCCCACGGCCACCGCGTCCCGGTGCGCCGACTCGCTCAGCGCGCGGAGCACTTCGGCGAGTACGACAGGGTCCTCCTCCCCGTCACAAGCCCAGGCGACCAGAAGTTCCGCCGTCTCCTTCTCGTAGGAGTTGCGCCGGCTCGACCCGCAGAGCAGGTACCAGTGGAGTACGTCGACGACGAAACGGCGGTGCACCGGGTCCGGGGCGTGGCGGTGCGCCGTGACGGCCAGCCACGTCTCCTTGCTGCGCCGTTGGCTGAGGACCCACCGGGCGGCCGCCCAGTCGACGTGGTCCGGATCGCCCTGCGCCGCGGCCCTGGCCACCAGCTCGTCCACGGGCGTCAGGATGCGCCATGCCCACTCCAGGTTGGTGAGGATCGCGCCGTGCCCGGCGCGGACCGTGAGGCCGCCGACCGTCACCTGCGTCACATGGTGGTACTCGTCATCCATCACCCGGGCCCGTCGCGCGGGCTCGGACGCACCTGATCTGCCTCGCAGTTCGTCCTCCGCGCCCCGCTCGTACCAGTGCCGGGCCAGGGCGAGCAGCCGCTCCCGCTCAGCCTCCGGCAGGCGGAGCCCGGGCTCCCGGCCGAGGACCGCTTCCGCCACCTCCGGAGAGCCGCCGTCGACGGCCCGTACCAGCGGAGTCGTACCGTCCGGCAGCTTCCGGTCCGGATCCGCGCCGCCGTCGACCAGCGCGTTCGCGACAGCGGCGTCATAGGCGGCGATCGCCAGGCACAGCACCGGCAGGCCGTCCTCCGTGACCGCGTCCGGTGCCGCACCCGCCTCCAGCAGTGCCGTCACCGCCTCCGCGTCCCCGCGTCGAACCGCCGCCACGAGTTCCGTACCGCCCACAGCTCAACCGCCCCCGTCACGTACTGGATCGCCGGCCCCCACGACGCTCGACCGGCAGGGCCCACAGCCGCGCGTCGAACGCTCCGCCGCCGACCCGCGCGCAGCGGTCGGCGGCCGGACGGGCCCGGCTCAGGTGAGGGTAGTCGGCGCGGTCCGAGCAGGAGCCGCCGGAGGTCGCTCACGGGCTCGCCAGCCAATCGGAGTACCAGGTACGGAAGTCGGGGCGCGCGGGGACGAAGCCGCCCCAGTCCGGATCGATCTGCCAGACCTCGCCGGCTCGTGGACCGTTGAGGACCAGCCGGTCGAACACGCCGCAGCCGTGCTCGGCCAGCATGAGCGTGCCCAGGGACAGCGCGTCCGCCGGGGGGCCGATGGGGCCCGGCCGGGGTTCCGTCAGTGGGAACGGCGCGGCGAGCCGGCCCGGCACCCGGTCCTGCTCCCACTCGTCGTCCACGGCCCACTCCTCGCCTGCCTCCGGGCGCGGGACGGTCAACGGCATCAAGCCGTGGCAGGGACCGGCGGGGCCGTTGCCCACCTCCGCGACGAAGGACCGGTAGTCGGCCGGCAGGGCGATGCCGTGCGTCTCCTCGAACGCCCGGATCTCCGCCTCGGGCAGCGCCGGCCCCAGTTCGTACCGGTGGGTGTCCGCCCCGAAGCGCTCCAGCCCCGGGTCCCGGGCGGCCATCTCCCGAATCCGTGCGCGTACGCCGCCCTCGTCCCAGCTGTGCATCGAGCGACCATAACAACGCGTCCGGGGCTCGCGGCCGCCGGAGCGGCGAGGCATCGGGCCGCCGCCCGGCGACGACGTAAGGCCGCTGACCTCGGGCTGCCGGCCACCGGCGGCCTGAGAGAGGCCGAGGACGCGGTGGCGCTGACGCCTGCGAATCGTCGACATCGCCCTGGGTAGGATGGCTGCGACAGCACATCGTGAACCTCGATCAGGAGCTGACGTGAGCGAGCCGGCGTCCATCACCCTGCAGCAGGAGATTGCCCGGGAGCTGGAGGTTGCCGAGACCTTCGAGGCCGAGCGGGAGATCGAACGGCGGGTCGCCTTCCTCGCCGAGCGGCTGACCTCCACCGGCCTGCGCTCCCTCGTGCTCGGCATCAGCGGCGGCGTCGACTCCACCACGGCCGGCCGCCTGTGCCAGCTCGCCGTGGAGCGGGCCCGGGCAGCCGGGCACGAGGCGCGCTTCTACGCGATGCGGCTGCCGTACGGAGTCCAGGCCGACGAGCACGACGCCCAGCTCGCGCTGTCCTTCATCCAGCCGGACCAGGTTCTCACCGTGGACATCAAGCCCGCGAGCGACGCCGCGCTCGAGGCGGCGCTGGTCGCCGGCGTGCGCTTCCGCGACGCCCACCACCAGGACTTCGTACAGGGCAACATCAAGGCCCGGCAGCGCATGATCGCCCAGTACACGGTGGCCGGTGCGCACGACGGCCTGGTGGTCGGCACCGACCACGCCGCCGAGGCGGTTTCCGGCTTCTTCACCAAGTTCGGCGACGGCGCGGCCGACCTCGTCCCGCTGACCGGCCTGACCAAGCGCCGGGTGCGCGCCGTCGCGGACGTGCTCGGCGCCCCGTCCGAGCTGGTGTGGAAGGCCCCGACGGCGGACTTGGAGACCCTCGACCCGGGCAAGACCGACGAGGACGCGCTCGGAGTCACGTACGACGACATCGACGACTTCCTCGAAGGCAAGCCGGTGGACGAGCGGGCCTTCAAGACCATCGTCGATCGCTACCGCCTCACCGACCACAAGCGCCGGCTGCCCATCGCCCCCTGAGCGTCGCCCGCGGCAAACCCGGATGCCGGCCCGGACGGCCTTCGCTCCCGCGCGCCCCGCACCGGCGAGGCCGGGGGAGGGGGCCTGCCGCCATCCGATGACACCGGACGGGCGTACGCCTCGGCGGCGTGGAGTGGCGACACACACCAGTTCCGCATGAAAGCGCGTGACACGGGAACACGAACGGCACATGAGAGTGCCTGGGAGGGACTTGTGGTGGTGTTGAAGCCGGAGCCGCGCTATGTGAGGACCCTGCTCGCCCGATACGCGAGCGCACGCATCGCGCTCGCGGAGAAGGCCGAGCCGGCGTGGCAACGAGAGCTGGCGGACGTTACCTACACGCTGTGCGTGGTGACCGGGACCCGCTCGGTCACGGACGCGATCGCGGCTGCCGACGAGATCCTGGCAGCGGCCAGGCAACCCGAAGAGCACCCGCAGTCATCGGGTGCGGCGGACACGGTCCTCGCGGCCTGACGCTCCCGCGCCGCCACTCGCTCGGCAGTCTGCCGCAGGTGCTGTGCGCCGCCCGAATCGCAGGAAGAAGGCCCCGGCTCAAGCCGGGGCCTTCGTGCGCTGCCGCCCGGCCGGAGCGACGACCCGCTACCGGGCAATTCTGACAAATAGGTGATTCGGAATACTCCGGTGGGGCAGTCGTGAGGTGGAACGAGGGCCGGTGCGGAGGGGCGGGGTACCCGGCCCGATGAGGAAGCGAAAGGCGGCCGACGAGGGAACCGCCGCCACGACAGGGAAGAGGCTTGGCTCATGACTGATCACCGCCGTCCGGTTACCACCGGCAGGAGTCGTGTGCAGCAGGCTGCGCTGCTGGTGGGTGCCGTCTTTCTGCTGGTGGGTGTTCTGGGGTTCATTCCAGGGATCACCACCGACTACGACACGATGGAGTTCGCCGAGCATCACTCCGAGGCGAAACTGCTGGGCGTCTTCCAGGTTTCGATCTTGCACAACCTCGTGCACCTGCTCTTCGGTGTCGCCGGCATCGCCATGTCCCGCACCGCGGCCGGTGCGCGCACCTTCCTCATCGGGGGAGGCGTCGTCTACCTCGCGCTGTGGCTGTACGGGCTGTTCATCGACCACGACAGCTCGGCCAACTTCGTACCGGTGAACACGGCCGACAACTGGCTGCACTTCGTCCTGGGCCTCGGCATGATCGCCCTGGGCGTCCTCCTCACCCGCCGCGCACGCGTGGGCAGGTAGGGGACCGACCCGGACGGTCAGCGGCCGGCGGCCCCGGCCTTCGAGGCACTGGCGGCGGTCACCACGTCGGCGCCGGCGGTGACGATCACGGCGATGGCCAGCCACGACGCCGCGTCGAGGTGCTGATCGAGGACGAGCATGCCGGTCAGACCGGCGAACACCGGATTGACACTCATGAAGGTCCGAAGAAGTGGGCGGGTGCACGGCGCAGTGCGAGCAGATCGGCGAGGAACGGCACTGCGGACGAAGCACACCGGCCCGTCTCCGGCGCACAGCAGTGCGCCGGAGACGGGCCGGTGGAGGAACAGCACGGCCTGCTCACCGACCCCGCCGAGCACCTGATGCCTCGTCGCGGCGGTGCGGTGTGTTCGTGACGGCGGGGTGAGGGCGCGTTACGACGCGCGGCGGCGGCGCATCGCGACGTACAGGATGCCTCCGGCCACCAGCGCCGTGGCCGCCGCGCCCGCGACGGGCAGGGTGTTGTCCGAGCCGGTGGCGGCCAGGTCGCCTCCGGCCGTCGAGGCGCCCGAGCCACCGGTGGTGGCGGAGGAGCCGCCGGCCGACGACGACGCGGAGCCGGAGCTGCCACCGGAGGAGGAGTCCGAACCGCCACCGGACGAGGAAGCCGAGCCGCCCGAGGAAGCGGAGCCGGAACCGCCGGTGGTGGAGGAGCCGCCCGTGGTGGAGGAGCCGGAGCCGCCGCTGGTCGTCCCCGACTCGGCGTTGAGCACGATCTTCGCCGTGTTGTTCGCCGGGTTCTTGTCGAAGGGCGTCTCAGCCTTGACGAGCGATGCCGTGCCCGTCGCGCCGGGAACGACCTTGTCGATCTTCAAGCGGAAGCGGTAGGGCCACTTGCTCCACTCACTCACCCACCCCATCTCATTGACGCAGGTGTACTCACCCGACGTCACCTTCTCGCACGAGCGCGGCGCCTCTGTGACGGTCGTGCCGGCCGGAGTCCGCACGTTGACCGTCAGAGTCGCGGCGCTCACCACCCGGGTCATGTCGACCCAGGCGGGGCCCTCGTTGGCGAACTGGAACGAGGCGCTGATCGTCTCGCCCGCCTTGCCCCTCAGCTTGCCGCCGGTCAGCGAGAAGTCGGCCGTGTTGTCGGCGGTCACCCGCGCGCGCGTCGACGCACTGCTGTAGTCGTCGTCGGAGCCGGGGACGGGCGTCTTCTGCTCGACCAGCTTGAGTGCCGGCCCCGTGCCCTGCACCTCGTCGCCGGTTCCGTCGGGGTCCGACCAGCCCGGGTTCTCCAGGTGGACCGATATGCCCAACCCCTCGTACAGCGCCCGCTTCTGGACGTTGTACCGCGGAGCCTTCTCGGGCACGTACACCACTCCGGGCTCCAGTGCCTGGTCCACGGCGCAGAGGGCGTCGTACGCGTCGGGCATCTCGTCGTAGCCGCCGGACTCCGCGTAGGTGCAGTTGGAGTGCTGCTTGGCGAAGTCCAGCCCCGCCGTGCCGTGGAGGTACACCCAGACACGCTCGGCCCTCTCGGTGCCGTTGTTCTTCAACGAGAGCGGTATCTCGGGGCTGCTGCCGGGCTTGACTCCAGTGATCGGGGCCAGCTTCCCCACGGCCATGTCCGGCCCGGTCTCGTCCGCCTGGACGGGGGCGGCCGCGAGCGCGACCAGGGCGGCGGCACCGGCCGCGCCGATTCCTCCGCGCAGGGAGCGACGGCCGACAGGGGCGATCTTCATGCGGGGTCCCTCTGTGTGACGTGTGAGCGAACGAGAAGTGTCCGCTTCGGAAAGCAGTGCGAGAACTCAGACCGCCGACGAGACAGGAGGGTTGTACGGAACCCTCCGTTGAAGCCGTGGCTCTTCGGCTCGGCCGCGCGCAGGTCCACTGGGTGCACGAACTTCGGTGACGACGGGCAGCCGGAGGGCTCAGCCGCGCTCGTGGAGGTACGCGTCCAACTCGGCGGCGCCGGTCAGCATCGCCCGCCCGCGAGCGGACAGCCGGCCGCGCCAGTCGCGCAGCGCGGCCTCCAGCGGCTCCAGGCCGCCGGCCGCACGCACCTGGGTGATCAGCGGGGCGATCTGCTCCAGCAGGTAGCCGCCCCGCCTGAGCTGGTGGGCCAGCCGGGCGTCCCGTACGTCCGCCTCGTCGTAGACGCGGTACCCCGTCAGCGGGTCGCGGCGCGGGCGCACGAGCCCGGCGCGCTCCCACTTGCGCAATGTCGCGGGCCGTACTCCGAGTTCCTCTGCCAGCGTCCCGACGAACCTGCCACCGGGCCGGGGCACCGCCGCGTCGGGCCCGGGCGCCGGGGCGGGCGGCAGGCCGAGGAGGGCGCGTTCCACGGCCCGGAGCGTCCGCCGGTCGTCGAGCAGTTGGGCATGGCTCTCGTCGACGAGGCCCAAAGCCTCGTCGACCGCACCCAGGTTCACCGCCCGCATGATCGACGTCGCCGTCCGGTGGCCGTGGCCGGGTACCAGGGCGAGAAACGCACCCAGGGCCCGGGCGTGCAGCGGCGTGTAGGCCCGGTAGCCGCTGGGGGTGCGCGCGGCGGCCGGGAGGATGCCGGCCTCCTCGTAGTTCCTGACGGCCTGCGTGGACAGACCGTGCCCCCGCGCGAGGTCGATCGGCCGGAGGCGTCCGTCGCTTTGAAGGTTTCGCTCCACAGGACAAGCCTACCCAGGGCAGTACGCGCAGAAAGTCTCCACCGAAGGTTCAACGATACCGTTGAAGCCATGGCTACGGACATCAAAGACGCCGCCCATCCCGTCGACGCCGCCTCCGTGATGAGGCTCCTTGGGCACCGGCCGCGCCTGCTGGCCCTCGGAGAGCCCACCCACGGGGAGGACGCGCTGCTCGCCCTGCGCAACGGGCTCTTCCGGCAGCTCGTCGAGCAGCAGGGCTACCGGACGATCGCGATCGAGAGCGACTGCCTGATGGCCCTGGTCGTGGACGACTACGTCACCTCGGGCGAAGGCGCCCTCGACGAGGTCATGGAGCACGGCTTCAGCCACGGGCTCGGCGCCTCAGCGGCCAACCGCGAACTCGTGCGCTGGGCAAGGGCGTACAACGACGGCAGGCCCACCTCCGAGCAGGTGCGCTTCGCCGGGTTCGACGGCCCGCTGGAGATCGCCGGAGCAGCGAGCCCCCGCCAGGCCCTCACCGCACTCCACGGCTACCTCGCGGCCCGGGTGAAAGCGGACCTGCTGCCGTGCGCCCCGGAGACGCTCGACCGCCTGCTCGGCGCCGACGACCAGTGGACCCGTCCCGCCGCGATGAGGGACCCGTCCCAGTCCGTGGGGCAGTCCGCCGAGGCCAAGGAGTTGAGGCTGCTCGCCGACGACCTGGTGGCGCTGCTCGACGCGCAGACGCCCCACCTGATCACGGCCACCTCACGGGACGCGTGGGACCGGGCGCGCCTGTACGGGCGGACCGCCACCGGTCTGCTGCGCTACCACTTCTGGATGGCCGACACGTCTTCGGCCCGCATGGAGCGGCTGATCGGGCTGAGGGACTCGATGATGGCCCACAACCTCCTCGCCGTCACCGAACGGACCCCGACCCTGGTCTACGCCCACAACAGTCATCTCCAGCGCGACAAGAGCACGACGCGCATGTGGGACCAGCCACTGCTGGAGTGGTGGAGCGCCGGCGCACTCGTGAACGCCCGACTGGGAAAGGAGTACGCGTTCCTGGCCATGGCCCTCGGCACCCTGCGGCACCAGGGAGTCGGCACCCCGGCTCCGGACACCCTCGAAGGGCTCCTGTACGCGCTACCGGAGGACTGTCGCGTCGTGGCCGCCCCCCGGCTCGCCGCCGCCCTCGGCGACACGCCGCCCGCCGCCCGTGTGTCGCCCTGGTTCGGCTACGCCCCGCTCGACCCGGCGCGGCTGG
The DNA here is from genome assembly GCF_005981925.1 of Streptomyces albidochromogenes. Lineage (GTDB taxonomy): Bacteria > Actinomycetota > Actinomycetes > Streptomycetales > Streptomycetaceae > Streptomyces > Streptomyces albidochromogenes. The sequence goes on along the minus strand of NZ_VBVX01000124.1, from coordinate 8,451 downwards.
CCGGAAGTGACGGCGTCGTGTTCGTCAAGGATGTGCTTCGGCGCGGCACACGCTCGGATGCGGTGGGCGGACCCGACGAAGCCGCCGCCCGCAGTGCGGAGCCCAGCGCGGGAGACGTGCGTCGGGCGTGAGAAGGGGCGCGTACGCCGGCTCGGTCATGTCTGGTCCTCGACGCGTATCGCCTCCTGCAGATCCCGCTGTGCGGGGCCCGGTTCACCTTCCTGCAGTTCGATCAGAGCGGCGGCGATGGCGTCGAGCTTCCGCTGAATGGCGTGCTCGGCCCGTCGTTCGCTGTTCTTGAGGAGAGCCAGGAGCAGCAACGTCACCGCGGTCATCGACTCACCGGCGAGCATCATCCAGGCCATCGGGACCTTGGCCACATGTGCGCCGATGACGATGCCGACGAGGAGCAGGCACAGGCCGAAGAACGTGGGGCTGCTCGTGAAGTTCGAAGACTTCTCCGCGAGATGCGCGAAGCGGCCGCGCTCGTTTCCACCGCGCTCGGCGGGATGTTCGAGTGTCATGCCCTGGTCGGTACCCCCGTTTCGGCTCGGAGCACGTACCCGCGTTCCGGACCGGCCGAGGGCTTGGACACCCCTTGCGTCGGACAGCCGCCATACCTGTTTCGGTCACCGTAGTTTTTCTTTGGCGCGTCGAGGAGCTAATCTATCTCCTCGAATGTGGGCCGGGTGCTGTGCCTGGCGTGGGGAGGAACCCCGCCGGCACGAGCGCCGGGGCGGGTTCCCGGGTGATGAGGGTGGAAACGTGAGCGAGGTGACGAGGGCTGCGGCTCGCGTGGAGGTCCTGCCCGACAGGGACGGCACCCGCGTCATCGTCTGTGCGGGAGAGTTCGACTTCGACTCCGAGGGCCTGGCGCGCGCAGCACTGGACACCGCTCATCGGGACGGCATCGCGACGACCGTCGTTGACCTCAGCGGAGTCTCGTTCGCCGACTCGTCCATGCTCAACACGCTGATCACGGCCCACAACCGCCAGCATGTGGTCCTCGCCGGCCCACTCGGCGAACAGGTGCTCAGGCTGCTGGAGATCAGCGGCACCGGCGCGTTCTTCAACATCGCCGCCGACGCGACCGGCCCCGACGGCACTCGGCCCGCCGTCGAGCCGCGGTAGGCCGGGCGCACGGCACCGTCGCCGGTGCCTGACGGACCGGCTGTCGTCGCGGCCGGTGATCAATCTCACCAAGCACCTTCCTGTCCGCCGAGACCCACGGCGGACAGGAAGGTGCTTGGTGAGAGCCAGTCGTAACTCGACACGTGGCCGGTGTCCTGCGTGCCGTCCGCTGCCCCACCGGCACCCCGGGGTGGCTTCAGCACACGTCGAACCCTCCGTCCAGGAGGGCCGCAAGCCCGCCCGCACCGACCCGTGACACGCCCCCTTCCCTGACCAGGGGACACCCGGGGCTGGTTGGTGGCCTGCCGCTGTGTCATGTGCGTGGTGTCCGGCGCCGGCACGGGCCGCGCGTCGGCCGCGCGCGGTTCATGGCCGTAAGAGCCGTCCGGGAAGACGATGGGACATGCAGGCGAGACGGAAGGCCATTCTGCGGCTCATTCGATCTCCCTAGAGTCGAGAGCACAAGCAGGACGGTGCCGGACAGCGGCCCGGCGAACTCAGGGAGAAACACGTGCGCGCAGTGATCCAGAAGTCCTTCGGCGGGCCCGAGGTCCTCGAAACCGTGGACGCCGAGCGGCCGGCGCCGCTCGCCGGCGAGGTGCTCGTCAAGGTCCACGCCGCAGCGGTCAACCCGGTCGACGTGGCCGTTCGGTCCGGAGCGCTGCCGCTGCTCGGCGAGCCGCCGTTCGGCGTGGGCTGGGACATATCCGGAGTCGTCGAGGAGGCCGGCCCGGGCGCCGGGTTCGAGGTGGGCGACGAGGTGTACGGGATGCCGCACTTCCCGCGCGCCGCCAACGGCTACGCCGAGTACGTCACCGCCCCGTCGAGCCACCTGGCCCGCAAGCCCGCCTCGCTCGACCACGTGCACGCCGCCGCCGTCCCCCTCGCGGCGCTCACCGCCTGGCAGGGTCTCGTACGGGCGGCGAACGTCACGAAGGGCGACCGGGTCCTCATCCAGCGCGCCGCCGGAGGTGTCGGTCACTTCGCGGTGCAGATCGCGAAGGCGCGCGGCGCCCACGTGATCGCCGTCGCCGGCCCGGACCGTCGCGAGTACCTCACCGGCCTGGGCGCCGACGAGATCATCGACTACCGGACCACCGACTTCACCACGGCCGTCAAGGACGCGGACGTGGTACTCGACTCGCTGGCCCAAGGAGACCTCTCGCTCGGCGTGGTGCGCCCGGGCGGCGTACTCATCAGCATCCTGCAGCACCATGACGCGGAGCTCGCCGCCCGGGTCGAGGCGGCCGGCCGGCGTTTCGCGGGCATCCTCGTCGAACCGGACGCGGAGGCCCTCGAAGCGATCGCCGAGCTGATCGACGCGGGCCGCGTCCGCCCGTACGTCGAGGAGACCTTCCCCCTGGAGGAGGCCGGGAAGGCACATGAGCTGGTCGCCGCGGGACACGTACAGGGGAAGATTGTCCTGACGGTCTGACCACGACGGGCCGCACCAGGAAGGGCGAGGCCGGATGGACATTCTCACCGAGGCACTCGCCTCGATGCGCACCGGGCACCCGGCGTCCGTACGGACCAACGGCCGCGCCCCCTGGGGCCTGCGCCTGCCACCGGTCGCGGGAGCCGGGTTCCATGTGGTGCTGTACGGCACCTGCTGGCTCGTCCCTCTCGCGGACGCCTCACCGCGCCTGAAGCCGATCCCGCTGAACCCCGGCGATGTGATCTTCCTGCGCGACGGACGGGGCCACATCCTCGCGGACGACCCCTCCACTCCGGCGGAGGAGTTCGCGGCCGAGCACTATCACGGCGGTTCGCCGATCGGCGCGGTCACGATCGGCGGCCAGGGTGCCGAGACCAGCCTCCTTTGCGGCAACTACCACCTGGACCAGGGCCATCCGCACCCCCTCGTGCGCCAGCTGCCCGAGGTGATCCACCTGCCGACCCGGCACGGGCGGCACCCGGAGCTCAGCGCCGCGGTGCAGCTGCTCGGCACCGAGCTGGAGAATCCCCGCATCGGCTCGGACGGCATCGTGCCCACCCTGATCGACTCGCTGCTCCTCTACATCCTGCGCGCCTGGCTGGACGACCAGCCGCCGGCCGCCGCGCAGGGCTGGGCCGCCGCCCTGGGTGACTCGGCGGTGGCACCCGCCCTGTCGGCCATCCACGCGGACCCCTCGGCGCAGTGGACGGTCGAGTCGCTGGCCGGGCGGGCCGGGCTGTCGCGAGCCGCCTTCGCACGGCGCTTCGCCGCGCTGGTGGGCGAGCCGCCGATGGCATACCTGACCCGCTGGCGCATGACGACCGCCGCCCGCCTGCTGCGGGAGACCGACGCGCCTTTGACGACGGTCGCGGCCCGCACGGGGTACGGCTCGGAGTTCGCCTTCGCCAAGGCATTCAAGCGCGAGTACGGCCGGGCCCCGGGCGCCTACCGGCGGGAGGCGAGGGCGGCCTAGCTCTGCCGCCGAACGTCACGCCCACGCCTGTGAGCGGTCAGTGCGTGGGCCTGACACTTCCTCCACTGCCCCGGCAGCCTGGGCACTTGCCCATGCGAACGTGCGGACGACTTTCGATCTACTGGTGCACAATCAACGATCAGACGGTCGGGCCATCAGGCATCGGGCCGGCGGGCGGGAACGGGAGCGCGGTGTGAGCGGGGCTGGGGAGCAGGACGGGTCGTCCGTGTCCGAAGAGGAGTGGGAGCGGTTCCTGCGTGAATCGGTGACGGGTGCGGCCGGGGCCCCGGTGGAACCGTCGGCGCGCGCCCGTGAGGTGGAGCGGCGGCTGCGGGAGCGCTCCGGGCAGCCTGAGGGCTGGCGTACGTACTCGCCGGCCCGGCCCCGGCGCAGGACGGGCTGGTACGTGACCGGGCTGGTGGCGATCGTGGCCCTGCTGGTCGTAGGGCTCTTCCCGCAGCGGGTCGTCGGCTGGTTCGACGGCGACGACGCCGCGCGGGACGGGGCGCCGCCGGCCGCCGAGTCGGAAAGGCCGCGGGGGGCGCCCGGCGCCGAGCCGGATCTGCGCCCGACCCTCGCCGAACCCTTCCGGGGTTCGCCTGCCGCCCGTTGGGCCGACGGAGCGGCAGGGATCACGCTGCCACCGGCCAGGGCGACCGGCTGGATGGACGCCGACCAGGTCGCGAGGGCACTGCGGCAGAGCCGGGACTTCCTGGTCGCCGCGGGCCTCGACTCCCGCGTGCTGCGCGGCGAGCGGCCCACGAAGGCGATCGCGCTGCTGAACCCGCACCAGAAGGACGTTCAGGAGTACCTCCGTGCCGCCCTGTCGTCGAAGACGCCCGGTCCCGAGACCGACCCACTGTTGTTGTTCAGCCGCTTCAAGCCGGAGCAGGCCCGGCCGGCCGGTGACGTGATCAAGACGCGCGGCCGGCTCACGTACCGGCAAGGGAAGCGGGGGGCGGTCGAGGTGACCGCCGACGTCACCTTCGTGTACCCGGTCACCCCGACCGGCGACGGCGGGCGGGACGCCGAGGTCGTCCGTACGATCGTGCGGCGCGAGGTGGTGATGAGCTGGGACGACCCGGCCAAGGTCATCACCGAACCGGGCACGATGTCCCTCGTCTCGTACTCGCTCGACATGACCAACGGCGGCTGCTCCGCCCCGACCGGCTACTTCGCGCCGCCCTTCGGCACGGCCGGCGAGCAGCCTGCCGACGGGGCCCACCAGGTCGATCCGTACGACCGCAGCAAGCCGGTCGACACGAGCGACGGCCCGTCGGCCTCGGGCAGCGACTGCGCGGCCGCCACCCGCTCGTGACAGTCCGCCCAGGCGTGGGCGGGCGGTTTCGGGGCTTGCGGCGCCGTCTGGCACCACAAGGACGAGGACGTCGTGTCGGCCCTCGGGCAGTACCGCCGCGCCCGCACGGTGCCGGCCCTCGTCGGGGCCGCCCCGTCAGCCCGGCCGGATGAGGAACCGCTGGTCGGCGGCGCCGGTACAGCGTTCCAGGATCGCTTCGGCTGCCTCGTTCGTCTCGTCGCCCGAGATGCCGACGCACTGGCTGCTGTGGTTCGGGCGAAGCCGGTGGCCCCCGGCCGTGGCTTCCACGTGGAACAGGGTGGCCCCGCCGCAGTTGTCCCGGGGTTCGAGCATGCCCTTCACCGGGCCGGTGCTCATGACCGTCAAGCAGCCTTTGCCCTGCTGCGGATGGTGCCACTGGACGCGATAGAGGCCCTCGCCGGCAGGTTCGAGGTACGTGCGCGGCACCGGGGCCCGCGCGCAGGGGAGTTGTACCGCGACTGCGTCGGCATACGCGCCGCGCCGGTCGCGTCCGTCGGTCAGGCAGAGCTCGGGCGCACGGGCGATGCGGATGGTGACCCAGCCGTCGGTGGGAGCCCGCAGAGCGCCGGCGTCGGCGGCCTGCCTGCCGGGACCGTCGGAGCTGTCCGGGAGCAACATCCAGAGGACTACGGCGGACAGCGGGAGCAAGAGGCCGGTCGTCGCGACGACCATGCGCCTCGTCGTCCAGCGCCGGCGTACTGCCGTGGAGGGATGCGCCGGCGGCCGAGGGGCGGCTTCTGACGCCTGGGCGGTGTCCGTGGGCGGTGCGGCAGCGCTGTCCGCGGCGATCCGGTCCCGGGCCTCCAGCCAGGCACCGGTGCGCCGGGCGTCCCCGCAGGCGCGGACGAACGCGGCCAGCAGGTCGGGGCGCGGCAGGCTCTTTCGTCGCAGTATGTCGGCCAACGTGCTGCGCGCCAGTACGTCACCGTTCCGGGCGGCCCGCTCCTCCAGTTCCCGGTACGTCAGTCCCGCGCGCTCCTTGAGCTGTCGCATCGACTCGACGAAGCCGGCGGCGTCCTGGGCTTCGTACGGCGACGGATCCTCCCGGTTCCCCACGCGCACCAGCCTGCTGTGGCCATGACACTGAGGCAACCGCGGATTCCGCCAATCCGGTGTCCGGTGGGCGCACGCCAGCGGTCCCCACGGACGAGGCTGTGTCTGTGTCTGTGTCTGTGTCTGTGTCTGTGGCGGTCGCGTGAGCCGGGCCGGCCCCGGACGACCGCGACGGTGCGAGCCGGGGCCCGCACCCCCTCAAGTGCGGGAGTGCGGGCCCCAGATGCGTCACGTCATGCCGGACGTCGCCTTCTCGCCCCCGCACAGCTCGTCGAAGTCCTCAGCGGCGACGGTCCGAAGCAGATCAGAGACCGAACTCCTGCGGCGACACGCCCAGCGCCGCGCACGCTTCCCGCAGGATCTGCTCCTCGGCCGGGGCGATGTACCCGTCCGCGCCCGCGACAACGAAGCCCGTCTGCACGACGGCCTTCGCCTCCGTCGGCTTCTTCGCCGCCTTGGCGATCTCCTGCATGGCCTCGGTCTTGCCCTGCTGGAAGTTGAACGTCAGCTGGTCGACGTGCTTGTTGAACCGCTGCCGCAGCTGGTCGGGCGGGAAGTTCTTCAGGACGTCGTTCTGCAGGATCAGCGACTCCACATGCTGTCGCTCGGCCGGGTCCACCGATCCGTCGGCCGCCGCGACCAGGGCGCACATGGCCATGCTGGCGTCGCGGTAGGCACCGCTCTTGAGCTCCGTCTTCAGGGAAGCGAGCTGGGTCTTGAGCACGCCCACGAGCTGGGCCTTCGACCCTCCGCCGGACCCCGCACCCGGCTGCCCGTGGCCGCCGGCGCTCCGTGCGCCCTGCGACTGCTGCTGCAGACCCTTGGCCTGGTCCTTGATCCGGTCCCACATCGCCATCCGTGCCACCTCGGCTACCTGTTCGCTCGTCCGCGTGCGTTCCGCGCGTCCCTCTGTCAACGCCTCCCCACTCCGCGAAGTTCCATGGTCGTCCGGTCGGACCGGCCACAGCCGACCCCGGGTGGCCGGGCGGCCCCCGCCGACTCGTGTCGACGGGGGCCGTCGGGGCGGTGGCGCGGTGCGGGAGCCGGTCACCACCGGCAGTGCTCGGTAGTCCTCGGGCGTCGGGTGAAGTAGGCGTCGTCGTAGCGGATGAGACCCCCTTGAGGGCTGTCGATGCGGAGGAAGAGCTCGTCCTGGGAGCGGACGACGCAGGCGACCGGCACCTGGGTTCCTGCCTCCGCCCTCCACCGCATGGCTGTGCGGTCCCAGGAGACGTGCGTGAGGACCGCGGTGTCCCGAATGGCCACAGCCAGCATCGGCGCGTCGGCGGAGACGGTTTCGGGGTACCTCTCCAAACGCGCGAGAAGGGCCCGTCGTGAGGCCCGCAGGGTGTCCTCGCAGCGGATGTCCTGGCAGGCGCTGTCCGTGCCGCTTTCCCGGACCTGGCCCTCGTGGCCGAGCGGCACGGCCAACGACAGCAAGGAGGAGATGACGAGCGCGGCGACGGCCTGGCCCCACGCGCGGCGGCGGGCGAGACTCCTCTCCTCCTCGTGCAGGCAGTTGCGGATCCACTCGTCCTTCTTGCCGATCTCTTCCGCGCCGAGCTTCCAGTGGCGACGCAGCTCGTCCTCCGTCAGGGCGTCCTGTGCGGCCGGAAGCGCCAGGAAGACGGAGCGCACGCATTCCCATCGCGGATAGTCACCCGCTCCCCGCATCAACTCGGAGACCCGGGACGCCTGTCGGGCTCTGGTCTTCGCCGCGAGCTCTCTGCACGTCATGCGGCTGCTGAGATAGGCCGAGCGGACCGGAACGAGCCAGGCGCGATGGTGCGTCCTGACCCACGGCTGGATCTCCCTGGGCTTCGGCCCCCGCTTGGCCGACGGCTCCGCCGGACCGAGCCGGGGGCGAGGCTGTTCGTGCCACCTTGCTTGCGCCGGCGCTGCGTCCGTACTCATGCAACCCGGCCTCCGTCCTCAGCCTGCTCGCCGTCCGCCCGGCCGCCGTGCTCCATCGCGGCAGGACCGCGGTCCGCGACCACGCCCCCGACCGGTACCGGCGCGGATCCGGCGGCGGGCGTTCCGAACGTCTGGACGATCTGCTGCACGCCCAGGCAGATCGAAGGGATCAGTGCGGTGACCGCCGCCACTGTCTGGCCCATGAGGAGCATGCTTATCGACAGCGCGATCAGTGCCCCGAGTGCGGTGACGATGACGGTCAACTTGCGACGCGCGGTCACGAGTGCCTCCCTGCGGCGGTGCGGTCTCTCGGATGTCGGGATCGCGGCTCTCCGACGCCCGTCGGCGTCGCCAGCTGAGTAGTCGCCAATCCAGCATCCACCACGCGCAGTTGTGGTGTCGTGACACACAGGGAAAGTGGAACATTTCCACGACGGCCCGTCGCGCCGGTTCGTGCAGGTCAACGGCCTCCACCGCAATGTTCCGCTTTCTGGCGCGCGGTGCGCGGGAGGAGCGCGGAGGACCGGCGGCCCGGCCGGGGAAGTCAGGGGGCAACCTCAGGGCCCACGGCACCCGCGCAGCCGTCGGCCCTCCCGTGGGGAGGGC
>NZ_VBVX01000123.1 GCF_005981925.1 Streptomyces albidochromogenes | reverse complement strand
GCGCAACACCCGCCTCTTCTGGGCCGCCTGCCGCGCGTACGAGAACGGCATCGGCGACTCCCTCGCGGACGCGCTGACCGCCGCGGCGGTCGCGGCCGGCCTGCCCGAACAAGAAGCCCGCGCCACCCTCGCCTCCGCCGCCCGCCAGGCCACCGCCGCGCCGCACCAGCCGACTTGAGACGCCGACGACCCCCGACCGATGAAGCTGGTCGGGGGTCGTTCGCCTGCGGTGGGTGTGGGATTTGAACCCACGGTGACATCGCTGCCACGACGGTTTTCAAGACCGTTCCCTTAGGCCGCTCGGGCAACCCACCTCGCGCCACCGGCGCGCGGTGGTGCGGGGAACAGCCTAGCCGGTCAGCTGTCGTCGCCCTCGCGCTGGCCCAGGGTGACTTCGGCCGTCGACGTCTTGCCTTCGCGCTCGTACGTGAGGGTCACCTTGTCGCCCGGCTTGTGGGTCCAGATCTCGCTGATCAGGGTCGGACCGCTGTCGATCACGCGGTCGTCGAGCTTCGTGATGACGTCGCCCGCCTTCAGGCCGGCCTTGCCCGCCGGGCTGTCCGACGGGACCGCCTCCGTGCCGCCCGTGCCGCGGTCGGCGATGACGGCGCCGCCGTCGCTCTTCGGGTCCATGGAGACCGTCGCGCCGATCACCGGGTACACCGGCTTGCCGGTCTTGATGAGCTGCTTGGCGACCGTCTTGGCCTGGTTCACCGGGATCGCGAAACCGAGGCCGATCGAGCCCGCCTGGGACTGGCCGAAGCCGCCCGTACCGGCGGACTGGATCGCCGAGTTGATGCCGATGACGGCGCCGCTCGCGTCGAGCAGCGGACCGCCCGAGTTGCCTGGGTTGATCGAGGCGTCGGTCTGCAGGGCGCTCATGTACGACGCCTTGCTGTTCTGGCCGTCGCCCGACGCCACGGGACGGTTCTTGGCGCTGATGATGCCGGTGGTGACCGTGTTCGACAGGCCGAAGGGCGCGCCGATGGCGATCGTCGAGTCGCCGACGGTGACCTTCTCGGAGTCGCCCAGGGGCAGCGGGGCGAGGCCCGCGGGGGCGCTCTTCAGCTTCAGTACGGCTACGTCGTACCCCTCCGCCCGGCCGACCACCTCGGCGTCGTACTTCTTGCCGTTGGAGAAGGTGACGGACAGGTCGCCGCCGTCCGCGGCGGACGCCACCACGTGGTTGTTGGTGACGATGTGGCCCTGCTTGTCGTAGACGAAGCCCGTTCCCGTGCCGCCCTCGCCGTCGCCGCCCTGCGCCTCGATGGTGACGACGCTCGGCAGCGCCTTGGCCGCGACGGCCGCGACGGTTCCCGCGTCGCGCTTGAAGTCCTTGGTCGTGCCGGCCGCCAGCAGCGCCAGCACCGCCGCCAGCACACACTCGCCCGCCGTGCGCCGGGCCGGCCAGGGCTCCGGGCCCGCCAGCCATCGCCGGCCGGCCCTGATCTTCGATGACACGTCCACGGGTCGCACTCTAGGCAGCCGGTCAGGAGGGCCGCCGCACACTTTCGTCGCCCCCCGCCCCGACGAAAGAGAACGCGGGTCCGCCTACGCACAAGGGTGCCGGGCGACCCGAAGGTCTCCCGGCACCCTTGTGCGTATCGCCGTCCGTGTCCTGACGGTCAGTCGTTCTTCCGGTCGCGCTCGGCGGCCTCGGCCTCAGCCTCGGCCTGCTTGGCCTGAACCTCCGGGTCCAGCACCTGGCCGCTGCCGTCGACCGAGGTCAGCGGCGCACGGTCGGGAACCTCCGTGGCGGCCGGAGGCTCGACCAGCCAGTCCGGGTTGGCCTGCTTGTCCCACCACTTCCACGCCGCGAAGGCGCCGGCCGCCAGCACACCGAACACGGCGACGCCCTTGGCGGCACGGCCGGCCCTCGCCCGCCGCTCGTGCCGCTTGACGAGCTTGCGGATGTCCTTCGCCGTCACCTGGCCGCGCAGGGCCGCCACGGCGGCCGCACTGCGCGCGGCGGCCTGCTCCCGTACGGGCTGCGCCACCGCGATCGCGTGCTCCACCCGGGGGACGGTGTACTCGGCGGCCTGCCGGGCCGCGTGCCGGGTCCGCACCGCCGCGCGCTGCGCGGCGACATCGACCTTCGGCGGCACGTGGGTGCGGGCCTGCTCAATGCGCGGCGCTACGTGCGCGCCGTACTGGACACGGGCCTGACGAGCGGCCTTGGACACTTTCGGCGCGAGCCGTACGCGGGCGTCGTGCGCATATTGCGTGGCCTGTTCCTTGGCCGTACCGGCGTAGGGCGCCACCACTTCCGCGGCGTGCAGCACGCTCTCCTTCGCCGATTCGGATGCGGCGCGCACGCTGTCGATGCGGGTCACTGGATCCTCCTCCTTGGTGGCGGTTCGGTATATCGCCTGTCCACCCATTTCGAAATCATGCCCTTCCCGGGCCAACACGGCACGTGCGGACGGGCATCCGGGTCATGGGGCGGCGACTCGGGCAATCCCCGGGCTCTCGGGGCAAGGCGGTGCAAGGGGGCCCGGGCACGACAATGCCACGCTTCGGCGTCCCGCGCGGCGGTTCGGCGGCTACTCGTCGTAAACGGGGCGTGGGAGGATCGGCAGACGCTTCAGGAAAGACCGATGGAAGGCAGAACGTGGCCGAGCAGCTTTACGCCACCCTCAAGACCAGCCAGGGCGACATCGAGATCCGGCTCCTGCCGAACCACGCCCCGAAGACGGTCAAGAACTTCGTGGAACTCGCACAGGGTGAGCGGGAGTGGACGAACCCCGAGACGGGGCGGAAGACCACCGACCGGCTGTACGACGGCACCGTCTTCCACCGCGTGATCGGCGACTTCATGATCCAGGGCGGCGACCCCCTGGGCAACGGCACCGGCGGCCCCGGCTACGAGTTCAAGGACGAGTTCCACCCCGACCTCGCCTTCGACCGCCCCTACCTGCTGGCGATGGCCAACGCGGGCCCGGCCACGAACGGCTCGCAGTTCTTCATCACCGTGTCGCCGACGATGTGGCTGACCGGCAAGCACACCATCTTCGGCGAGGTCGTGGACGCCGCGAGCCGCAAGACCGTGGACACCATCGTCGCCACGAAGACCAACCCGCGCACCGCCCGCCCGCTCACCGACGTCGTCATCGAGTCGGTCGTCGTGGAGACCCGCTGACGAACCGGCCGGGAGCTCTCCGGAAGGCCGCCGGGGAGCCGCCGGCAGGCCGCCGGGAACCAAAGCGCCCCGCCCGTCCGTACTGGATGTGCGGGGCGGCGCGGTGAGCCGGACCGCCAAGAGCCACACCTAGGGAACCGGGGACGGACCGATGGATCACTGCTACCGGCATCCGGGCCGCGAGACGGGCATCCGCTGCACCCGCTGCGAACGCCCGATCTGCCCGGAGTGCATGATCAGCGCCTCGGTCGGTTTCCAGTGCCCCGACTGCGTCCGCGAAGGCTCCGGTACGGGCCACGCCCCGGCCGCGAGCCGTCCCCGCACGGTCGCCGGCGGCACGGTGACCGCCGACCCCCGGCTGGTGACGAAGGTCCTGCTGGCGATCAACGCGGCGCTGTTCGTCGCGGTGCTGGCGCGCGAGAGCCTCGTCGACGACCTCTCCCTGGTCGGGCTGGCGTTCAGCAGGGACCTCCAGGTCCTCGGGGTCGCGGACGGCGAGTGGTACCGCCTGGTCACGGCGATGTTCCTGCATCAGGAGCCGTGGCACATCGGGTTCAACATGCTGCTCCTGTGGTGGCTCGGCGGTCCGCTCGAAGCGGCGCTCGGCCGCACCCGGTACCTGGCGCTCTACCTGCTGTCCGGCCTCGCCGGCAGCGCGCTCACCTATCTCCTGGCCGCCCCGAACCAGCCGTCGCTCGGCGCCTCGGGCGCGATCTACGGGCTCTTCGGCGCGACCGTGGTCCTCATGCGGCGCATGAACCAGGACATGCGGCCGATCCTGGTGCTGCTGGGCCTGAACCTGGTCCTGACCTTCGTCCTGAGCGGCATCGCCTGGCAGGCCCACGTGGGCGGCCTCGTCGCCGGCGCTCTCATCGCGGTCGCCATGGTGCACGCCCCGCGCGAGCGCCGGGCGCTGGTGCAGTACGGGACGTGCGGGCTCGTCCTGCTCGTCACCGCGGGGCTCGTCGTGGCGCGTACCGTGATGCTCACCTGAGCGCCGGTGGCGTCGATCGGGGTCGGTTGTCCACAGCGGGCGCCGGACCTTGTGCATTCAGGTGGAAAGTGCGGGAACAGCTGTGCCCCTCGTCGCTGAACTGGCTTTTTCCCAGACAGGACAAGGGGCAGGCCGTAACTTTTTCATGCCCCGGAAGGCCCAGGCAGTCACACCGGCGTCAACACCCTGTGAGTTATCCACAGATCGTCTGACCTTTCCCCACCGTGTGGACAACGCTGTGGATAACCTCTGGTCAGAGCTTGCGCGGGGCGCTTACTTCCACTGCGTGGAGACGCCGAAGCCGGCCGCGATGAAGCCGAACCCGACCACGATGTTCCAGTTGTCCAGGCTCTGGACCGGCAGGTCGCCCTCGGTCACGTAGAAGACGACGATCCAGGCGAGCCCGATGAGGAAGAGCGCCAGCATCACCGGCGCCACCCAGCTGCGGTTGGTGAGCCTGATGGCCGTCGCCTGCTTCGAAGGCGCCGGCGGCGGGGTGAAGTCTGACTTCTTGCGGATACGTGACTTCGGCACGAGGGACTCTCCTGTCGATGCGCTGCGTTACCGCGCAGAGAACTGTGGCTGGTGCCCGGTGCGGGAGCAACGGGGAGCACTGCCTCCCCCGGGCGTCCGTTAGCGTAGTGCTTCCGCGGCGTCGAAGGAGATAAGGGTACGTTGAGCAATTCTGCCGACTCCCCCACCGAACCCGCCCGGCGGCCCGCCCTGCGGCCGGTCAGACTGCTGACGGCGGGGGTCTTCGCGCTCGCCGGGCTGATCTTCGTGACGAGTTTCAACACGGCCAAGGGCACCAATATCCGTACGGACGCCTCGTTGCTGAAGCTCTCCGACCTCATTGACCAGCGCAGTCACAAGAACAAGGAGCTGGGCGAGTCGACGTCGGCCGTCCGCCGGGACGTCGACGCGCTCGCGGAGCGCGGTGACAGCAGTACGCGGGCCGAGGACGCGAAGCTGAAGGCGCTGGAGGCGGCGGCCGGCACCAAGAAGCTGTCCGGCGCCGGCCTCACCGTCACGCTCGACGACGCCCCGCCGGACGCCACGGCCAACCCGGGCTACCCCGAGCCCCAGCCGAACGACCTGGTCATCCACCAGCAGGACCTCCAGGCGGTCGTCAACGCCCTGTGGCTGGGCGGCGCCAAGGGCATCAGGGTCATGGACCAGCGGCTGATCTCCACCAGCGCGGTGCGCTGCGTCGGCAACACCCTGATCCTCCAGGGCCGCGTCTACTCGCCGCCCTACAAGGTCACCGCGATCGGCGACCGCGACGCTCTCCAGCGGGCGCTCACGGCCTCCACCGCGCTGCAGAACTACCAGCTGTACGTGAAGGCGTACGGCCTCGGCTGGAAAGTCGACGAACACGAGGCGATGACTCTTCCCGGTTACTCGGGCACAGTGGATCTCCACTACGCGAGGCCCGTCGAGTAACCGGGGGAGCCGATGTCGGGGCGACTGTCGGGGCGGCCGTCGGCCGGGATGTCGGTGCGGCTGGTGGTGCGGACGTTCAGCGAGCTGTGCGTCACCGTCGGCAGTGTGATCGTGCTGTTCGTCGTGTACGTCATGTTCTGGACCGGGATCAGGGCCGCCGACGCGAGCGACGGGCAGATCGACAGGCTCCAGGACAGCTGGGCGCGCGGCCCCGTGCGGCCCGCCGCCCCCGAACCCGACGGCCCCGGCGCCGCGGTCCCCGAGGAGGCCCCGTCCGGCCCGGCGGCGTACGAGCCGGGCCGGCCCTTCGCGGTGATGTACGTGCCGCGCTTCGGCGGGGACTGGGACTGGCCCGTCCTTGAGGGCACGCGGACCGGGACGCTGAAGAAGGGACTCGGCCACTACACGGGGACCGCGCGGCTCGGCGGGACGGGGAACTTCTCCGTCGCCGGGCACCGCCGTACGTACGGCGACCCCTTCAAGGACTTCCCCAGACTGCGGCCCGGTGACGCGGTGGTGCTGACGGACGGGACGACCTGGTTCACCTACCGCGTCGAGAACAGGCCGTACCGGACCGTCCCGGGCGACGTCGGGGTGATCGACGACGTTCCCCGCAAGGCCGGTTTCGACGGCCCCGGGCGCTATCTGACGCTGACGACGTGCGAACCGGAGTGGGGCAGCAGCCACCGGCTGATCGTGTGGGCGCATCTCGACGCCACCCAGCCCGTCGAGGCCGGCCGGCCGCGCGCATTGAGCGGCTGACCCACGAGCCCCGGCCGTCGCCCTTTACTCTGGGTTTCGACCGAACGGAAGGGACAGCATGTACGGCTGGATCTGGCGGCATCTGCCGGGCAACGTATGGGTGCGGGCGTTGATCTCGCTCGTACTGATCCTGGCGGTCGTCTACGCACTGTTCCAGTACGTCTTCCCGTGGGCGGAGCCGCTGCTGCCGTTCAACGATGTGACGGTCGACGGGGACGGAGGCACGGGCCAGTGAGCGCACGGATCCTGGTGGTCGACAACTACGACAGCTTCGTCTTCAACCTCGTCCAGTACCTCTACCAGCTCGGCGCCGAGTGCGAGGTGCTGCGCAACGACGAGGTGGCGCTGAGCCACGCCCAGGACAACTTCGACGGCGTACTGCTGTCGCCGGGCCCCGGCACCCCCGAACAGGCGGGCGTCTGCGTCGACATGGTGCGGCACTGCGCGTCGACCGGCGTGCCGGTCTTCGGCGTCTGCCTGGGCATGCAGTCGATGGCGGTGGCGTACGGCGGTGTCGTCGGCCGGGCGCCCGAGCTGCTGCACGGCAAGACGTCCCCCGTCACGCACACGGGCGCCGGCGTCTTCGCCGGACTGCCCTCGCCCTTCACGGCGACGCGCTACCACTCGCTGGCGGCCGAACCGCAGGCGCTGCCGGCCGAGCTGGAGGTCACGGCGCGGACGGCCGACGGGATCATCATGGGGCTGCGCCACCGGGATCTGGCGGTCGAGGGTGTGCAGTTCCACCCCGAGTCGGTGCTGACCGAACACGGGCACCTGATGCTGGCCAACTGGCTCGCGCGGTGCGGGTATCCGGGAGCGGTCGAGCGGGCGGCCGGGCTCGCGCCGGTGGTGGGCAAGGCCGTCGCGTGACGGCACTCCGCCCCGAACACGACGCCGGCCGGGAAGCCTCGTACGAGCAGGGTGCGTACGGGGCGGCGGGCGCGTTCGAGGCGGCGGTGGACCAGCTCGCGGATCCGCTGAACGATCCGCTGCCGGGGCAGGAGCGGCCCACGGGGCCGGCACCGGCTCCCGGGGCCGACCCGGAGGGGACCTCGCCGTGGTTCCGGTCGTCGACGGTCCCGCAGACGCAGACGCAACAGACGCAGACGCAGGACACGGGGTACGGACAGCGGCCGTACGAGCCGCAGCGGCAGCCGGGCCCGGCTGTACCGGGGCAGCCCGCGCCCGGGCAGCACATGCCCCGCCAGGCCGCACCGCGACAGGGTGTGCCCCGCCAGGCCGCACCCGCGCAGCACCTGACGGGACAGCCCGGAGCCGTGCGGCCCGCCCAGGAGGCCGTACAAGAGCCCCAGCAGCCCCTCCGGCGGCCTCAGGAGCCGTACGGCGGCCAGGACCGCCCCGGGGCCCGGTACGGCGGCCGGACGCCCGCCCCGGCCCCCGAGCCGGCGCCCGCGTCCGTACCCGCTCCCGCGTACGACGAAGCGACGTACCACGACGAGACCGTCGCCCTGCGGACGGACGACACCCGGCGAATAGCGGCCGCCGACCCCCAGCCGGCCACGCGCTCAGCCCCGCCGCCCGTGACCGGGGGCCGCGCGGAGCGCCGCAGGGCAGCCAAGGGCAGGGGGAGCCGGGGCAAGGGCCCCGAGCGGAAGGCCGGGAGCAAGGCGGAGGCGGCCCCTGAAGCGCCGCTCTCCCGGGTGGAGGCCAGGCGCGCCGCCCGTGCCGCGAAGGACAGCCCGGCGGTCGTCGCGAGTCGCTTCTTCGGCGAGATGTTCATCTCGCTGGGCGTGCTGATGCTGCTGTTCGTGACGTACCAGCTGTGGTGGACGAACGTCCGTGCCGATCTGTTCGCCGGCAAGGAGGCGGACAAGATCCAGGAGGGCTGGGCGAACGGGCGGAAGCCCGGGGCGTTCGAACCGGGCCAGGGCTTCGCCATCCTGCACATTCCCAAGCTGGACGTCGTCGTCCCGATCGCCGAGGGCATCGACAAGAAGCGGGTCCTCGACAACGGCATGGTGGGCCATTACGCGGAGGGCGAGCTCAAGACGGCGATGCCGTCGGACAAGCAGGGGAACTTCGCGGTGGCGGGCCACCGGAACACGCACGGCGAGCCGTTCCGGTACATCAACCGGCTGGAACCGGGCGATCCGATCGTCGTCGAGACGCAGGACACGTACTACACGTACGAGATGGCGAGCATCCTGCCGCAGACCACGCCCTCCAACGTGAGCGTGCTGCGTCCGGTGCCGCCGGGTTCCGGCTTCACGCGGCCCGGCAGGTACATCACGCTGACGACGTGCACGCCTGAATTCACGAGTACGTACCGAATGATCGTGTGGGGCAAGATGGTCGACGAACGGCCGCGCAGTAAGGGGCAACCCGACGCGCTCGTCGGCTGACAACGAGTCGGCCGGACGGTAGGGACTCAGGACGGGGACGGGTGCGGTGGCAGCCAGGACGACCGAGCAGGACGAGCAGACCGGCACGCCCGTGCCCGCGTCCGCACCCGCGGGCGCGCGGCCAAGGCGTGGACGTGTCGCGGGCACGGTGAGCCTTTTCGGCGAGCTGTTGATCACGGCGGGCCTGATCCTCGGCCTGTTCGTCGTCTACTCGCTGTGGTGGACGAACGTGCTCGCCGACCGCGACGCGGACCAGCAGGGCAATGAGGTGCGCGACCGGTGGGCGGGCGGGCCCGGCGCCCTCGACACCAAGGACGGCATCGGCTTCCTCCACGTACCCGCGATGAAGAACGGCGAGGTGCTGGTCAGGAAGGGTACCGACGCCAAGGGCCTGAACCGCGGCGTCGCCGGCTACTACACGGACCCGGTCAAGTCGGCGCTGCCGGCCGACAAGAAGGGCAACTTCTCGCTGGCGGCGCACCGGGACGGGCACGGCGCGAAGTTCCACAACATCGACAAGCTCAAGGACGGCGACGCGATCGTCTTCGAGACGAAGGACACCTGGTACGTCTACAAGGTGTACGCGAAGCTTCCCGAGACCTCGAAGTACAACGTGGACGTCCTGAAGCCGGTCCCGAAGGAGTCGGGCAAGAAGAAGCCGGGCCGCTACATCACGCTGACCACGTGCACGCCGGTCTACACGTCGAAGCACCGGTACGTCGTGTGGGGCGAGTTGGAGCGTACGGAGAAGGTCGACCGACACCGCACACCGCCGGCGGAACTCGGCTAGCGTTGCCTTCACACGAGCCGGGCCCGAAGCCGCAACTTCGACTTGCGACTTCGGGCCCTTTCGCGCGGTGCCGTCAGCGCAGGACTTCCAGCGTCGCCCCGGCGCTCCAGTTCTCCAGCAGGCCGCGGTGCACAGCGGTGACCCCTGCCTGCGCCGCGATGGCCGGCGACTCGGGCGAGAACGGGCAGGTCGCGGCATAGACGGCCACGTCCGCCCGGTGCAGGGTCTTGGCTCCGACGAACTTCTGCATCTCGCCGCTCCAGACCGAGCGGTACGGCGCCCAGTGCTTGCACTGCACGACGAGGCGGCGCCCGTCGGCCGTGCGGCCGGTGATGTCGGCCCCGCGGTCGCCCCTCCCGCCGTGGATCTCGACGCCGGTGCAGCCGTCGCGGCGGAGCAGCTGGGCGACGTGTTCCTCGTACTCCCGCCAGTTCATGCCGTCGATGGAAGCCATCACTCCGGCTAGTCCGCGCTGCCCCCGCACACGCTCCAGCCGTACCAGCCGTACGTCGTGCTGGACGAGCTTGCGCTCGATCCGCTGGACGTCGTCGCGCAGGGAGATGAGCTCCTTGCGCTGTTCGCCCGCGGATTCGATGAGGCGTTGAACATGGGCACGACGGACTTGCCGAGGATGTCGGTGATCCGCCGGTCGATACGGTCGTCGAGGGCGTCGGCAGGCGCCGGTGACGTGGGGACGGAGTTGTCCACAGGCTGGGTGCGGGCGAGGTACTCGGCGTCGAGGAGATACGCGCGCACCTGCCGCGCGACTTCGCTGTCGCGCAGGAGCATGGCGACGTTGAGAACGGCTCGGCGTGAGTAAATCGTCAGCCCACGGCCGGGGACTTTTCTAAGCTGCAGGTTGCAGCTTAGAAAATCCAGCAGGTCAGCGCCGCGGAGCTGGCCCGCAGTGACTTCGACTCCAGCAGAACGCTCACGCTGAGCATGGTCCTGTCCCCTCACTGTGTTCGACGACCCTGCTCAACGATTCCGTACATATGAAGACACGCTCGGCTTTCGTGCTTATGTGCGTGGCTATGTGCCGGGGCAAGCGGAAGGGCCGTGGACTTCGGGTGAAGTCCACGGCCCTTTCGTCAGGGGTGCGGGTCAGTCGCTCTCGCCGTTGCGGCCGAACGCGCCGCCGAAGAGGCCGCCGGCGTCGTTGCCGCCGTTGTTGCCGCCGTTGTCCCCGCCGCCGTCACCCCCGCCGCCGCCGGCGGTGGTGAGGTTGACCGCGGTGCCCTTGGGGACCTGCTGGCCGACCGCGGGCTGGGGGATGACGACGATGGCGTCGTCGTCCTGCGGGCCCGTGATCGTGCCGACGGTCAGTTCGGCGTCCTCGATCGCCTTGCGGGCGTCCTTGAGCTTCTGGCCGGTCACGGCCGGCACCGCGACCTGCTCCGGCTGGGCCGGGGCCTTCGCGACGGTCAGGGTGACGGTGCCGCCCTTGTCGGTCTGGCTGTTGCCCACCGGGTCCTGCTTGATGACGGTGCCCGGGGCCTCGGTCGACTCCTCCTCGGCGCGGGAGACCTGGAAGCCGAGGTCGGTGAGCTGCTTGCTGGCCGCCTCGAAGGGCTGGCCGACGACAGGCGGGACGTCGGCCTTGGTGGACCTGGCGATGGAGAGGGTGATCGTCTCGCCCTTCTCCGCCTTCGTGCCGCCCTCGGGGTCCTGGTCGACGACCGTACCGACGGTCTTCTCGGACTCGACCTGCTTGGTGTCGACCTCGAAGCCCTTGTCCTCCAGGTTCTGCGTCGCCCGGTCCTTGGACTGCTCGGTGACGTCGGGGACCTCGACCTTGGGAGCGCCCGTGGAGACGACGACCGTGACGGTCGAGCCCTCCTTGACCTCCTGGCCGCTGTCCGGGGACTGGGTGCAGATCTTGCCCTGCGGCTGGTCCTCGCACTCCTTGCGGTCCCCGACCTTGACGGTCAGGTCGGCATCGGTGCCGAGTTCCTTCGCTTTGGCGAGCGTCTCGCCGACGAGGACCGGCACGGTGCGGTTGTCCTTGCCGGAGTCGCCGCCGAAGAGGGCTCTGCCGATCAGGATGGCGCCGACGAGGACGAGGATGCCCGCGAGGACGAGCAGGATCGTCGAGGTGTTCTTCTTCTGCTGCCTGCGGCGGTCCGGGCGGTCGTCGTAGCCGTAGCCGCCGTCGTCGGGGTTGACCGGCGGGAGCATCGACGTCGGTGCGCCGCCCCCGTCGGCCGAGCGCAGCGCCGTGGTGGGCTGGTCGTCGCCGTGGCCGCCGTAGCCGCCGTATCCGACCGAGCCGAGGGCCGAGGTGGCCGCGACGGGCTGGCCGTCGAGGCATGCCTCGATGTCGGCGCGCATCTCGTCGGCCGACTGGTAGCGGTAGTCGGGGTCCTTGACCAGCGCCTTCAGGACGATGGCGTCCATCTCGGGCGTGATCTCGGGGTCGAAGTTCGACGGGGGCTGCGGTTCTTCGCGTACGTGCTGGTAGGCGACCGCGACCGGGGAGTCGCCGATGAAGGGCGGCCGTACGGTCAGCAGCTCGTAGAGCAGGCAGCCGGTGGAGTAGAGGTCGGAGCGGGCGTCGACCTGCTCGCCCTTGGCCTGCTCCGGGGAGAGGTACTGGGCGGTGCCGATGACCGCGGCGGTCTGCGTCATGGTCATGCCGGAGTCGCCCATGGCGCGGGCGATGCCGAAGTCCATGACCTTGACCTGGCCGGTGCGCGTCAGCATGACGTTAGCCGGCTTGATGTCGCGGTGGACGATCTGGGCACGGTGCGAGTACTCGAGCGCCTGGAGGATGCCGACGGTCATTTCCAGGGTGCGCTCGGGCAGCAGCTTGCGGCCGGAGTGCAGCAGCTCGCGCAGGGTCGACCCGTCGACGTACTCCATCACGATGTACGGGATGGAGACGTTGTCGACGTAGTCCTCGCCGGTGTCGTAGACCGCGACGATCGCCGGGTGGTTCAGCGAGGCCGCCGACTGGGCCTCGCGGCGGAACCGGGCCTGGAAGGACGGGTCGCGGGCGAGATCCACCCGCAGCGTCTTCACGGCGACGGTGCGGCCGAGCCGGGTGTCGTGCGCGATGTAGACCTCGGCCATGCCACCACGGCCGAGCACCGAGCCCAGCTCGTACCGGCCGCCGAGGCGACGCGGCTCTTCCATAGCTAATCCAGCCCTCTCCGTCTGTCCCGACCGCACCTGTGTGTGGTCCGGCGGTGTGCTGTCGCGCATACGGTACCGGGCGGGCCGTATCAGGTCCGCCCGTGACTGCCGGCCGAGACCCGACCGGTACCGCGACGTGGGCGTACGCGTCCGTCAGGTGACCGGCGTCACTTCTGCCTGTCGAGCACCGACTGCATCACGTCCTTCGCGATGGGGGCCGCGAGGCCGCCGCCGGAGATGTCCTCGCGGTTCGCGTTGTCGTCCTCGACGACGACGGCGACCGCGACGGGCGAGCCCTTGTCGGTCTTGGCGTAGGAGATGAACCAGGCGTACGGCTTCTCGCTGTTGTCGACGCCGTGCTGGGCGGTGCCGGTCTTGCCGCCGACGGTGGCGCCGGAGATCTGGGCGTTCTTGCCGGTTCCGTCCGAGACGACCGTCTCCATCATTTCCTGGAGCTTCTGGGCGTTCTCCGGGGAGAGCGGGGTGCTCATCTCCTCGGGGCTCGTCTTCTCCAGGACGTCCAGGTTGGGGTCGGTGAGCCGGTCGATCATGTACGGCTTCATCAGCTTGCCGTCGTTGGCGATGGCGGCCGTCACCATGGCCATCTGGAGCGGGGTGGCGGCGGTGTTGAACTGGCCGATGGAGGAGAGGGCCGTCTGGGCCTTGTCCATGTCCTTGGAGAAGACGCTCGCGTTGGAGCGGACGGGCACGAACTGCTGCTCGTTGAAGCCGAACTTCTCCGCCGTCTCCAGCATCTTCTCGTTGTCGAGGTCGGCGCCGATCTTGCCGAAGACGGTGTTGCAGGACCACTGGAGGGCGACGCGGAGGCTGGCGTTCTTGCAGGGGTGGTTGCCGTCGTTCACCAGGTTCTTGGTGGACAGCGGCAGCCGCCACGGCAGCGGCGAGTCGGTCTTGTCGTCGATGTCCTCGTACAGGCCGTGCTCCAGGGCGGCGGCCGCGGTGATGACCTTGAAGGTGGAGCCGGGCGGGTACGTCTCGCGCAGGGCGCGGTTCGTCGTGGGCTTGTCCGGGTCCTTCTCGTACTTCTGCCAGTTCTTGACGTCCTGGTCGGTGTTGCCGGCGACCTTCGAGGGGTCGTACGAGGGGGTGCTGGCCAGGGCGAGGATCGCGCCGGTCTGGGGGTCGATCGCCGCGACGGCGCCCTTACGGCCGCCCAGGCCCTTGTACGCGGCGCGCTGGGCGGCGCCGTTCAGGGTGGTGAGGACGTGGCCGCCCTGCTTCTTGTCACCGGTGAACAGCGAGAGCGTGCGGTCGAAGAAGAGGCGGTCGTCGGTGCCAGTGAGGATGTCGTCCTCGATGGACTCGATCTGGTTGGAGCCCATCCGCTGTGACGTGAAGCCGGTGACCGGCGCCCACATCGGGCCGTCCTTGTACGTCCGCTGGAACTTGAAGTCGCCGCTCTTGGACTCCTTGGACCCGGTGATCGCCTTGCCGTCGACGATGATGTCGCCGCGCTTGTGCGCGTAGCGGTCGATCAGGACGCGGCGGTTGTTCGGGTCCTTGGAGAGCTCGTCGGCCTTGACGTACTGGATCCAGTTGACGCGTACGAGCAGGGCGAGGACGAGCAGGCCGCAGAAGATGGCGACCCGGCGCAGGGGCTTGTTCACGGGCGGACCACCTGGGTCATCTCGGCGTCGGGGGACGGGGCGGGGGCCGGCGCGGGCCTGCGCGCGGTGTCGCTGATGCGCAGCAGGATGGCGATGAGGGCCCAGTTGGCGATGACGGAGGAGCCGCCCTGTGCGAGGAACGGCATGGTCATGCCGGTCAGCGGGATGACACCGGTGACGCCGCCCGCGACGACGAAGACCTGGAGCGCGAAGGCGCCGGAGAGTCCGATCGCGAGGAGCTTGCCGAAGGGGTCGCGGGCGGCGAGGGCGGTGCGTACGCCGCGCTCGATGAGGAGCCCGTACAGCAGGATGATCGCCATGAGGCCGGTGAGGCCCATTTCCTCGCCGACGGTGGCGAGGATGTAGTCGCTCTTGGGGGCGATGCCGCCGATGAGGCGGGAGTAGCCCTGGCCGAGGCCGGAGCCGAAGAGGCCGCCGGAGCCGAAGGCGTACACGGCCTGGGCGGTCTCGGTGACGCCGCCGTCCTGGAGGGC
The DNA here is from genome assembly GCF_005981925.1 of Streptomyces albidochromogenes. Taxonomy (GTDB): domain Bacteria; phylum Actinomycetota; class Actinomycetes; order Streptomycetales; family Streptomycetaceae; genus Streptomyces; species Streptomyces albidochromogenes. The sequence goes on along the minus strand of NZ_VBVX01000123.1, from coordinate 3,522 downwards.
GAGGGGGTTGAGCCAGTTGTTGACGCGGGACTGCACGTGGGAGGCGAAGGAGGCGACGCCGACGGCGCCGGCGGCGCTGAGGGTGAGGCCGAAGACGACCCAGCTGGTGCGCTCGGTGGCGACGTACAGCATGATCACGAAGAGGCCGAAGAAGAGCAGCGAGGTGCCCAGGTCGGTCTCGAAGATCAGGATCATGAGGCTGAGGGCCCAGATGGCGAGGATCGGGCCGAGGTCGCGGCCGCGGGGCAGGTACATGCCCATGAACCGGCGGCTGGCCAGGGCCAGGGCGTCGCGCTTCACCATCAGGTAGCCGGCGAAGAAGATCGCGATGATGATCTTCGCGAACTCGGCGGGCTGGAGGGAGCCGACGCCGGGGATGGTGATCCAGATGCGGGCGCCGAACTTGGCGGGGAAGAACATCGGCAGGATCAGCAGCACCAGGGCCACGACCATCGAGATGTACGTGTAGCGCTGGAGTACGCGGTGGTCCTTGAGGAACAGCAGCACGCCGAGGAACAGGGCGACGCCGAGCGCGGACCAGATCATCTGCTTGGGCGCCATCGCGCCGCCGAGCGCGTCCGTGGTGATGGACGGTTCCAGGTCGAGCCGCCAGATCAGCACCAGGCCCAGCCCGTTGAGCAGGGTGGCCAGGGGCAGCATCAGCGGGTCGGCGTACGGCGCGAACTTGCGCACCATCAGGTGCGCGACGCCCGCGAGCAGGCTGAGGCCGAGCCCGTAGCCGAGCATGCCGGCGGGCAGCGTGCCGTCCTTGGCGAGGCCGACATTGGCGTACGCGAAGACCGGGATGATGACGGCGAACGCGAGCATCGCGAGCTCGGTGTTGCGCCGGCTCGGCGCTTCGATCGCGCCGATGGTGGTCGTGTTGGTGACAACGCTCATGGTTGGTAAGGCCCCCTACGGCTTTACGGCTTACCGCACTGCGAGACCAGCTTCTGCTCTTCCTCGGAGAGGCTGGGGCCAGGAGTGGGCGTAGCTGTAGCCGTCGGAATCTTCTGGGTCTCGATGGTCTGGGTCGTGGCGCCGGAACCGGTCGTGCCGCCCGCCTCGCCCTCGCCCGTACGCGCGTCGTTCTCTCGCTCCGCCTTTTCGCGCTCCGCCTTCTCTCGCGCCGCGTTCTCGCGCTCGATCCTGCGGCGCTCCTCGTCCTTCTTGCACGCGGAGGCCTGGGTACCGAGTTCGGTGACCTTCTCCCGCGCGTCGGCGAGGCTGCCTTCGGTGATGGTCGCCTCGACCTGCTTCTGCTGGTAGGGCGGGAGGTACTTGAGTTCGATCTCGGGGTGGTCCTTCTCGACCTTCGAGAGGGAGACCCAGGCGAGGTCCTGGCTGATGCCCCGGTAGAGCGCGACGTGCTTCTCGTTGGCGCCGACGTAGTACTGGGTCTGGGTCCAGCGGTAGCCGCCGTACAGACCGCCGCCGACCACGGCGAGCGCCAGCACGATGAAGAAGGATCTCTTCAGCCACTTGCGGCCGGTGCGCGGCTTGGTGAAGTCCTCGTCGCTGTACGCGCCGAAGGCCCCGTCGGGGGCCGCTCCGTAGCCGCCGTTGTCGCCGCTGCCGGGAGGGCCGAAGGCGCCGCCCGGTGCGGGCTGCGGGGGCACGGGCCTACCGAGGCCGGCCGCGCGGCCCGCGGGGGTCTGCATGGCGCCGCCGTCGTTCGCCTGGAGCTGGTTCTCGGCGACCGCGCCGACCACGACCGGGGTGTCGTTGAGCTGCCCGGCCAGGGTGTCGTTGCCGTCGACGTCCAGGACGTCCGCGACGATGCAGGTGATGTTGTCGGGGCCGCCGCCGCGCAGGGCGAGCTGGATGAGCTCCTGCACGGTCTCCTGGGGGCCGTGGTAGCTGGCGAGCGTCTCCTCCATCGTCTGGTGGGAGACGACGCCGGACAGGCCGTCGGAGCAGATCAGGTAGCGGTCGCCGGCCCGGACCTCGCGGATGGAGAGGTCGGGCTCCACGTGGTCGCCACTGCCCAGCGCGCGCATCAGCAGGGAGCGCTGCGGGTGGGTGGTGGCCTCCTCCTCGGTGATGCGGCCCTCGTCGACGAGGCGCTGCACCCAGGTGTGGTCCTGCGTGATCTGGGTCAGGACGCCGTCGCGCAGGAGGTACGCCCGCGAGTCGCCCACGTGCACGAGGCCGAGGCGCTGACCGGTCCACAGCAGGGCGGTGAGCGTGGTGCCCATGCCCTCCAGCTGGGGGTCCTCCTCGACCATCATGCGCAGCTGGTCATTGGCACGCTGCACGGCGGTGCCGAGCGAGGTGAGGATGTCCGAGCCGGGTACGTCGTCGTCGAGGGTGACCAGGGTCGAGATGACCTCGGAGCTGGCCACCTCGCCGGCGGCCTGTCCTCCCATGCCGTCGGCGATGGCGAGAAGGCGGGGGCCGGCGTAACCGGAGTCCTCGTTGCCTTCCCGGATCATGCCTTTGTGCGATCCGGCGGCGAAGCGCAGTGACAGACTCATGCGCACCTCGCCCGTCGGCTCCGGGTACATCCGCACGGTGCCCACCCTCCGGTCGGGAGCCTTCGGTGATCCGCTGTCGGGACCGCCGCGGCTCGCTCGCTCCGCTCGCGCTCAATCATGACGTGGCACTACTTCCGCAGCTCGATGACGGTCTTGCCGATGCGGATCGGCGCGCCCAGCGGAATGGGGGTCGGGGTGGTGAGTCGGGTCCGGTCGAGATACGTGCCGTTGGTGGACCCGAGATCCTCGACGATCCACTGGCCGTCACGGTCCGGGTAGATCCTGGCATGACGGCTGGACGCGTAGTCGTCGTCCAGCACGATCGTCGAATCGTGCGCCCGTCCCAGCGTGACGGTCTGCCCCTGGAGGGCCACCGTCGTGCCGGTGAGCGTGCCTTCGGACACCACCAGCTTCGTGGGGGCGCCGCGGCGCTGGCGCTGCTGCGGCGGCGCCGCAGCCTGTTGCTGGCGTCCGGTCTGCTGCGGCCTGGGGTCGGCGGACGCGGTGCGGCGTGAGCCGCGCTGCGTGACCCGCGTACCGAACAGATCGCTGCGGATGACCTGGACGGCCACAATCACAAACAGCCACAGAACAGCCAGGAAACCTAGCCGCATGACCGTCAGGGTCAGCTCTGACATTGCCCCCGCTTCACCCTTCGGCTTGCCGATAAACGATGGTCGTGCTGCCCACGACGATCCGCGAGCCGTCGCGGAGCGTAGCGCGGGTGGTGTGCTGTCCGTCTACCACGATGCCGTTGGTAGACCCGAGATCCTGGATCGTCGGGGGCGTTCCGGTCCGGATCTCACAGTGCCGGCGCGAGACGCCGGGGTCGTCGATCCGCACGTCTGCTTCGGTGCTGCGGCCCAGCACCAGCGTCGGGCGGGACATCTGATGGCGCGTGCCGTTGATCTCGATCCAGCGCCGCGTCTGCGCGCCCGGCATCGGGCCGGGACCCGCGCCCGCGGGTCTGCCGGACACGGCGGCCGGTCCGCCGGGCCGTGCGCCGTGGGACGGCGACGACGGCGGCGGGGCCGCGGGCATGGGC
>NZ_VBVX01000122.1 GCF_005981925.1 Streptomyces albidochromogenes | reverse complement strand
GGCCCGCGGGGGAGTGTCGGTGCGGGGGCCGTCGCAATGGAGGGCCGGGACCTCGTAAGGTCGTGTCCGTGTTGGAGGAGATGCGGATACGGTCGCTGGGCGTCATTGATGACGCCGTCGTCGAGCTGTCACCGGGGTTCACCGCGGTGACGGGTGAGACCGGCGCGGGCAAGACCATGGTCGTCACCAGCCTCGGGCTGCTGCTCGGCGGGCGCGCCGACCCCGCCCTCGTGCGGATCGGGGCCAAGGCGGCGGTCGTCGAGGGGCGCATCACCGTGCCCGCCGACGCGCCCGCCGCGGTTCGCGCCCAGGAGGCCGGGGCCGAACTCGACGACGGGGCGCTGCTGGTCAGCAGGACCATCTCGGCCGAGGGCCGATCGCGGGCCCACGTGGGCGGGCGGTCGGTTCCGGTGGGGCTCCTCGCGGAGCTGGCCGACGACCTCGTCGCCGTACACGGGCAGACCGATCAGCAGGGCCTGCTGCGGCCGGCCCGGCAGCGGCAGGCGCTCGACCGGTACGCGGGTGACGCCGTCGCCGTGCCGCACGCGAAGTACGCGGCCGCATACCGGCGGCTGCGCGCCGTCGCGGTGGAACTGGACGAGCTGACCACCCGGGCCCGCGAGCGCGCCCAGGAGGCGGACCTGCTGCGCTTCGGGCTCGACGAGATCGCGGCAGTCGAACCGCGCGCCGGCGAGGACGTCGAACTCGCCGCAGAGGCGGAGCGGCTGGGACACGCCGAGGCACTGGCCTCCGCGGCGTCGGTCGCGCACGCCGCGCTCGCCGGGAACCCCGAGGATCCGGAGAGCGTCGACGCGACCACGCTGGTCGCCGGGGCCCACCGGGCGCTGGACGCCGTACGGTCGCACGATCCGGCTCTCGCGGTGCTCGCCGAGCGGATCGGCGAGATCGGGATCCTGCTGGGCGACGTGGCGGGGGAGCTGGCCGGGTACGCCGACAACCTCGACGCCGATCCCCTGCGGCTGTCCGCCGTGGAGGAGCGCAGGGCGGCGCTCACCCAGCTCACGCGCAAGTACGGCGAGGACGTCGGGGCCGTGCTCGCCTGGGCGCAGGACGGCGTCGCGCGGCTGACGGAGCTGGAGGGCGACGACGACCGGATCGGCGAGCTGACGGCCGAGCGGGACGCCCTGCGGGACGAACTGGGCGCCCTGGCGCAGGCGTTGACCGACGCGCGGACCGAGGCGGCGAAGAAGTTCGCGGACGCGGTCACCGAGGAGCTGGCCTCGCTCGCCATGCCGCACGCCCGGGTGACCATCGACGTCCGGCAGACCGAGGACCCCGAGGGGATCGACGTCGGCGGGCGGCCGGTGGCCTACGGGGCCTCCGGAGCCGACGAGGTCGAACTGCTGCTCGCGCCGCATCCCGGTGCGCAGCCGCGGCCGATCGCCAAGGGCGCCTCCGGTGGTGAGCTCTCCCGGGTGATGCTCGCGGTGGAGGTGGTCTTCGCCGGGTCCGACCCCGTGCCGACCTACCTGTTCGACGAGGTCGACGCGGGTGTCGGCGGCAAGGCGGCGGTCGAGGTCGGGCGGCGGCTGGCGAAGCTGGCGAAATCGGCGCAGGTCGTCGTGGTGACGCACCTGCCGCAGGTCGCGGCCTTCGCCGACCGGCAGCTGCTGGTGGAGAAGACCAACGACGGCTCGGTCACCAGGAGCGGGGTCACCGTGCTGGAGGGCGAGGACCGGGTGCGGGAGCTGTCCCGCATGCTGGCGGGCCAGGAGGATTCGCAGACCGCCCGGGCGCACGCGGAGGAGCTGCTGGCCGCGGCGCGCGGCGGGGCGTAACGGGGTTCCGTGCCGCGCGGCGGCACGTGGGGTGCGGGAGCCGCGCGGGGCTCGTGGGTGGCGAGTTCCGCGCGGGGCCCACGGGTGGCGGGGCTTTGCCACCCGTTCGGGTGTGTACGCGCTCCTTGTTCACCCGTGTGGGTGATAACGGTCTGGTGCGACCAGGGGTTGGACCCTTTCGCGGTGCCGGAACGCGCGTACGGGCTGGCATCCTGAGCGACGCACCACCTCCGTTCGACGCCGACTCAGGAGCTCCGCGACGTGAGCAGCACCCCGGTCCCGCCGTACGGTCGGTCGCCGCTGAGTGTCGTCCAGGTCCTCGGCGGCGGCAGCGCGGGCAGCACCGCGCACGTCAGGTCGCTGGCCGCCGGGCTCGTCGCACGGGGGCTCCGGGTGGCAGTGTGCGCCCCCGCGCTGGTGGAGAGCGCGTACGACTTCGGCGGTTGCGGGGCGCGTTTCGTCCCCGTGCCGCGGCGCAGTGATCCGGCCGCCGTCGCGGCGCTCCGCGCGGCCTGCGCCGGGGCCGATCTGGTGCACGCCCACGGACTGCACGCCGCCGTGCGGAGCGCGCTGGCGCTGCGGGGGCGGCGGATCCCCCTGGTGGTCACCTGGCACACCCGTGCGGACGACGACGGTCCGCGCGGTCATCTGGTGCGGCTGCTGGAGCGGAAGGCGGCCCGGGCGGCGGCCGTGGTGCTGGGCACGTCGTCCGACCTCGTGGACCGGGCCCGTACCAGGGGGGCCCGCGACGCGCGGCTCGCGCCCGTCAGCGTGCCGGCGCCGCGTCCGCCCGAGAGCGCCGGCGAGAGCAAGGCCCGGGCCGATCTCGGTGCCGTCGACCGGCCGCTGGTCATGGCCGTCGGAAGCCTCGTGCGCAGCCGGGGGTACGACGACCTGCTCGACGCCGCCCGGACCTGGCGGGACATGGTTCCCACCCCCCTGCTGGTGGTGGCCGGCGAGGGCGGTGAGCGCGGCGCCCTTCAGCGGCGCATCGAGGCCGAGTCGCTGCCCGTGCGGCTCGTCGGGCGGCGCGACGACATCGGGGAGCTGCTCGCCGCCGCCGATGTCGCGGTGCTCGCCAGCCGGTGGGAGGGCCGCTCCGTACTGGCGCAGGAGGCGCTGCGGGCGGGCATCCCGCTGGTCGCGACGGCGGTGGGCGGAGTGCCGGAGCTGGTCGGTGACGCGGCCGAGCTCGTTCCGTACGGGGACGGCGCGGTGCTCGGGAAAGCCGTCGTCCGGCTGCTGGGAGACCCGGCGCGGCGGCAGTGGCTCGCCGGGGCGGGCAGGGCGCAGGCGGCCACCTGGCCGACCGAGGACGAGACCGTGGCGCAGGTGCTGAGCGTGTACGACGAGCTGACCGGCTGAGCCGAGAGCCGGCCGGGACGCGCGGGGGCCGGCCGGGCGGGGTGCCGGGCCGGCTAGGTGGTGTGGCGGCGGGCGCGCAGGGCGAGGCTGAGGGCCAGGACCGTCTGCGGGTCGTCGAGGTCCGTGCCGAGGAGCTCGGAGATGCGGGCCAGCCGGTTGTAGAGGGTCTGGCGGTTCAGGTGCAGCTCACGGGCCGTCTCGGCCTTGCGGCCCGCGTGCGCCAGGTACGTCTGGAGGGTCGGCAGCAGCGGCGGGCGGGACGTGCGGTCGTGGTCGCGCAGGGGCCCGATCGCCCGGTCGACGAAGGCCGCCAGGTCCGGGTGCTCGCGCAGGCGCCACAGGAGCAGGTCGATGTCGAGGCGGCGCGCGTCGTACCAGGGCCGGTCGGACAGGCCCTGGGCGGCCGTCGCCGTCTCGGCCGCGTGGCGCAGGCCCGCCGACGCCGCCGTCCAGCCGCCGGCCACACCGACGACCACCACCGGAGGATGCGCGCCCGCCCGTTCCAGCCCGGCCCGTTCCACGCCCGCGCGCAACGCCGCCGCCACCCGGTCGGCGACCGCCGTGCGCTCCGACTCCGAGCGCAGTCCCAGCAGCAGGGGTACGCGGCCCTCCACGGGGCGTACGCCGAGCAGCACCGGTACGCCGACCGAGGACAGCTCCTCCAGGACGGCCCGCGCCAGCACCGCCCAGTTGCCCGCCGGCGCCAGCTCGGCCGCCAGGCGCATCACGACGGGCAGCAGCGGGCCGTCGCCCGGCTTGAAGCCGAGCACCCTGGCCTGCGCCGGAGCGTCCTCCGCGGAGATGCGTCCCTCCGCCAGGTCGGTGAGGAAGTCGCCGCGGCCGCGCGCGGCGAGCTCCTCCTCCTGGCGTGCCTGCATCAGGACGACAGCGAGGATTCCGGCCGCCCGCTCCGCCGCGATCCGGTGGACCGGCAGGAGGGGCGAGGAGACCGCGAGGAGAGCGATCCTGGCCCGTACCGCTCCCGTGCCGTGGCCGCCACCCGGCACGTCCACCAGCACGCCGTTCGCGGGCGGACCGGACTCGCGGGCCTCCCGCTGGCCGCGCAGTCCCTCCCACACCTGGAGCGGATCGGCGCACGCGTCGCCCGACTCGGGCCCCGCCGCGTACAGGAGCTGCCCGTCCGCCGTCTCCAGGAAGACGGGGTTGGCCGTGAAGTCCGCCAGGATGCCGAGCACCTGGGGAATCCCACCGCCGCCGAGGAGCGCCTCCGTGCAGCGCCGGTGGACCTCCTCGGCGCGTCGCAGCAGGGTGTAGTGGCCGTTGACGATCTCCGTGTGGACCTCTTCGGTCACCGAGACGAAGGCCACCTCGCGGTGCAGCTGGACGAGCGGCAGCCCGGCCGCCCGCGCGGTCTCCACTATCGTCGAGGGCAGCCGGCTGAAGCGCGGGCCCAGCTCCACGACCAGGGCGGCGATGCCCCGGTCGGCGAGGCGGCGTACGAAGGCACGCTGCTCGGCGGGGCGGGTGCCGAGGCCCAGGCCGGTCGTCAGGAGCAGCTCGCCGCCCTTGAGCAGCGAGGCGATGTTGGGCACCTCGCCCGCGTGCACCCAGCGCACGGTGCGGTTCAGCCGGTCGGCGCCGGCGACGACCTCGGGGAGTCCGCCGCGCAGCCCCGGCAGCTCCAGCGCCCGCTGCACGGTGATGCCGCCTTGCGTGTCCACTGCGATGTACCTCGTGACGTCGTTCCCGCGATGCCCCAGGAAGGCACCGCATTCGGTGGACGCTACCCGCGTGGCCGTCCCAGGAACATCACCTCGCGGTCACGGGACAGGTCGCGCCGCCCGGCGCCCCGACAACTCGTCGCCCCCGCAACGCTTTTGAGTGACCCCGTGTCGATTGTGGTCTGCGTCACCCGGCCCAAGACTGTCGCCCCCCGTACAACAGAGAGGGCGCGGCATGTCTGACAAACCCGCACGTCAGGTCCAGCGGCTCAAGGCGAACTCGGTGGGACTGGTCGGTGTGGTCTTCATGGCGGTCGCCACCGCGGCGCCGATCACCGCCATGACCGGAAACCTCCCCATCGCCGTCGGCTTCGGCAACGGAACGGGCGCCCCGGCCGGCTACCTCTTCGCGACCCTCGTCCTGACCGTCTTCTCGGTCGGGTACGTCGCCATGGCCAAGCGCATCACCGCCGCCGGAGCCTTCTACGGATACATCTCGCACGGCCTCGGCCGCATCGCCGGCATGGCGTCCGGGATGCTCGCCGTCCTCGCGTACATCGTCTTCGAGGCGTCGATCGTCGGCATCTTCGCCTACTTCGGCCGGACGACCGTCGCCGACCAGCTCGGCGTCGACCTCCCCTGGATCGTGTACGCCGCCGGGATGCTCGCCGTCACCGGCGTCCTCGCGTACTTCGACATCAACATCACCGCCAAGGCCCTCGGCGTCATGCTCGTCGCCGAGATCGCGGTCCTCTTCGCCGTCGCCACCGCGGTCCTGCTCGCGGGCGGCGGCCCCGACGGCATCCCCGTGGAACCGATCAACCCGGTCAACGCCTTCACCGGAACGTCGGCGGGGCTCGGGCTCTTCTTCGCCTTCTGGTCGTGGGTCGGCTTCGAGTCCACCGCGATGTACGGCGAGGAGTCCCGCGACCCGAAGCGCGTCATCCCGCGCGCGACGATCATCTCGGTGGTCGGGGTGGGGCTCTTCTACATCTACGTCTCCTGGATGACGATCGCGGGCAACGGCCTCGACGGCTCGGTCAAGGTGTCGTCCTCGGCGTCGCCGCTCGATCTCTTCTTCGATCCGACGCAGGCGTTCATCGGGGCGTGGGCCGTCGACGCGTTCCAGTGGCTGCTGCTCACCGGCTCGTTCGCCTGCGGCATGGCCTTCCACCAGTGCGCCTCGCGCTACCTGTACGCGATCGGCCGGGAGGGCTTCCTGCACCCCGCCCTCGGCCGTACGCACCGCTCGCACGGGTCGCCGTACATCGCGTCGTACGTCCAGTCCGGCATCGCCACCCTCCTGGTCGCCGCCTTCTGGCTGGCCGGTGAGGACCCGTACATCCACCTCTACACGCTCCTGGCGATCCTCGGCACGATGGCGATCCTCATCGTCCAGACGCTCTGCTCGTTCGCGGTGATCGGCTACTTCCGGAAGAACCACCCGGAGGACCGGCACTGGTTCCGGACCTTCACCGCTCCGCTCCTGGGCGGCATCGGCATGATCGCTGTCGTCGTCCTGCTCGTGCTCAACATGGAGACCGCGGCCGGGCTCGCCGCCGACTCCCTGTTCTTCGAGCTGATCCCGTGGATCGTCGGCCTCGTCTTCTTCGGCGGCCTGGGACTCGGCTTCCACCTCAAGACCAAGCAGCCCGAGCGCTACGAGATCATCGGCCGGATCGTCCTCGAGGACGCGGCCGAGCGCACCGACGACAGCCAGACCAGTCAGCCAGCCGCGACCGTCTGAGGAGCTCGCCATGTCCCGTACGCCCGTCATGCACGCACTGCGACAGCTCGCCGCCGAGCACGCCGCCGCCCGCAGGCTGCGCATGCCCGCCGCCGACGTCCGCGGCTCCAGCCGCCGTGAACTGCTCGCCCGGGCCGCCGCCCTCGGCCTGGGCGCCGCCCTGGCCGGCCCCGCTGCCGCCGCCCACGCCGCGCCGGTCCCGACGGCCGCCCCGGGCGCGGCGGCGCCCAGGATCGCGGTGGTCGGCGCGGGCATAGCCGGCCTCACCGCCGCGCTGACCCTCAAGGACGCGGGCCTCGGCTGCACCCTCTACGAGGCGAACCCCGCCCGGGTCGGCGGCCGCATGTGGACCCAGCGGGACCACTGGGCGTACGGGCAGACCTCCGAAATCGGCGGGGAGCTCATCGACACCAGCCACAAGAAGATCCTCGAACTGTGCCGCCGCTTCGGCCTGGCGACGGAGGACTTCCTGGGCGGCGGTCCGAACGGCGCCGAGGAGGTGCTCTGGTTCAACGGGGCCTACTACCCGCGCGAGCAGGCCGACGAGGACTTCAAGGACGTCTTCCAGGCCCTCCACCGCGACCTCCAGGAAGCGGGCGAGGTGAGGTGGGACGAGAGCACCCCGGCCGGGACCGCCCTCGACACCATGTCGATCCACCAGTGGATCGACTCCCGCGTGCCCGGCGGCCACTCCTCGTCGCTCGGCCGCTTCATCGACGTCGCCTACAACGTGGAATACGGCGCCGACACGTCCGAGCAGTCGGCGCTCGCCCTGGTGCTCCTGATGGGCTACCAGCCGAACCCGGGTCACTTCAACGTATGGGGGCTGTCCAACGAGCGGTACCACATCACCGGCGGCAACGACCAGCTCCCGCGCGCCGTCGCGCAGGCCCTGCCGGCGGGCACGATCCGGATGGGGATGCGGCTGACCGCGGTAAGGGCCAACGCCAATGGCACCCAGACCCTTACCTTCACCAACGGGGGAACGACCACGACCGTCACCGCGGACCACACCGTCCTGTGCGTGCCGCTGCCCGTTCTCCAGAGCCTCGACTTCTCGGCCGCGGGATTCGACCCGCGCATGAGGAATCTGCTGCGCGATGCCCGCATGGGCCACTGCACCAAGCTCAACATGCAGTTCTCGGCGCGTCCGTGGCGGGGTTCGGGCCCCTGGCCCGGGGTGTCGGCGGGCGACTGCTTCACCGACAGCGACGTACAGCAGACCTGGGACACCACCAAGCTGCAGCCCGGGACCGGCGGCATCCTCATCCAGTACGGCAGCGGCCGGCTCGCCAGGGAGCTCGCCCCGGCCACACCCTTCGCCACCGAGTCGGACCCCTACGTACGGGAACTCGCCGCGCGCCGTTCCCGGGAAGTGGACGCGTTCTTCCCGGGAACGTCGAGAACGTGGACCGGGAAGGCCCAGTTGTCCGCCTGGCACCGCGACCCGTACGCCCTGGGCGCGTACTCGTACTGGCCCGTCGGCTACCTGCACCGCTACGCCGGCTACGAGGGCACTCCGCAGGGGAACGTCCACATCGCCGGCGAGCACTGCAGCTACGACTTCCAGGGCTTCATGGAGGGCGGCGCGACCGAAGGGGAACGCGCCGCCCGCCAGGTGATCGGCAAGCTGCTCTAGTCAGCCGCCGTACGCACCGCTCGCCGTCAGCCGCAGTGCCGTGTCGATCAGCGGCACGTGGCTGAAGGCCTGCGGGAAGTTGCCGACCTGGCGCTGCAGCCGGGAGTCCCACTCCTCGGCGAGCAGCCCCAGGTCGTTGCGCAGCCCCAGCAGCTTCTCGAAGAGCTTGCGCGCCTCGTCGACCCGCCCGATCATCGCCAGGTCGTCGGCGAGCCAGAACGAGCACGCCAGGAACGCGCCCTCGTCGCCCTCCAGGCCGTCCAGGCCCGCGTCGTCCCCCGCGGTCGGGTAGCGCAGTACGAAACCGTCCTCCGTGGACAGCTCGCGCTGGATCGCCTCGATCGTGCCGATGACCCGCTTGTCGTCGGGCGGCAGGAAGCCGACCTGCGGGATGAGGAGCAGGGAGGCGTCCAGCTCCTTGGAGCCGTACGACTGCGTGAAGGTGTTGCGCTCCGGGTCGTAACCCTTCTCGCAGACCGTGCGGTGGATCTCGTCGCGCAGCTCGCGCCACTTCTCCACCGGGCCGTCCGCGTCACCCATCTCGATCAGCTTGATCGTCCGGTCGACGGCGACCCAGGCCATCACCTTGGAGTGCACGAAGTGGCGGCGCGGGCCGCGCACCTCCCAGATGCCCTCGTCCGGCTGGTCCCAGTGGTCCTCCAGGTAGCGGATCAGCTTCAGCTGGAGCAGCGAGGCGTAGTCGTTGCGCGTCAGACCCGTCATGTGGGCCAGGTGCAGCGCCTCGGTGACCTCGCCGTACACGTCCAGCTGCAACTGGTGCGCCGCGCCGTTCCCGACGCGTACGGGCGTCGAGTTCTCGTAGCCGGGCAGCCAGTCCAGCTCCGCCTCGCCCAGCTCGCGCTCGCCCGCGATGCCGTACATGATCTGGAGGTTCTCCGGGTCGCCCGCGACCGCCCGCAGCAGCCACTCGCGCCAGGCGCGCGCCTCCTCGCGGTAGCCGGTGCGCAGCAGCGACGACAGGGTGATCGCCGCGTCGCGCAGCCACGTGTAGCGGTAGTCCCAGTTGCGTACGCCGCCGATCTCCTCCGGGAGCGAGGTCGTCGGCGCGGCGACGATGCCGCCCGTCGGGGCGTACGTCAGGGCCTTCAGGGTGATCAGCGAGCGGATGACGGGCTCGCGGTAGGGCCCGTGGTACGTGCACTGCTCGACCCAGTCGCTCCAGAACTCGGCCGTTGCCTCCAGCGATGCCTCGGGATCCGGCAGCGGCGGCTCCGCCTTGTGCGAGGGCTGCCAGCTGATGGTGAAGGCGATCCGGTCGCCGGGCGCGACGGTGAAGTCGGAGTACGTCGTCAGGTCCTTGCCGTACGTGTCGGTGTCGGCGTCGAGCCACACCGCGTCGGGCCCCGCGACGGCGACCGTGCGCGTGTCGACCTTGTGGACCCACGGCACCACGCGCCCGTAACTGAAGCGCATGCGCAGGGCGGAGCGCATCCGCACCCGGCCGCTGACGCCCTCGACGATCCGGATCACCTGGGGGGCGCCGTCACGCGGCGGCATGAAATCCGTCACCCTGACGGTCCCGCGCGGGGTGTCCCACTCGGATTCGAGGATCAGGGAGTCCCCGCGGTAGCGGCGGCGGGCCGCGGCCGGGGGCCCCGCGTCGGCCGCGTGGGCGGGGCCGATGCGCCAGAAGCCGTGCTCCTCGGTGCCGAGCAGGCCGGCGAAAATGGCGTGTGAGTCGAAGCGGGGGAGGCACAGCCAGTCGATCGTGCCGTCCCTGCAGACCAGCGCCGCTGTCTGCATGTCTCCGATAAGTGCGTAGTCCTCGATGCGCCCGGCCACGTTGCAATCTCCAGTCGAACGGCCACGTTCGCCCCCATGGGGCACTTGCGGTCAGGGGATTTCCGACGAGCTCTTGGTCCCGGGAGCGGGCGGGGATGGTGCCTTCGCCGGCCGGCTCGCAGCGATGTATCCGAGCAGGATACGTCGCAGCCAAGTGCTCTGCGCGACGGTACCGGCAACACGAGTCCGCCGAACGGCCGCGCTACGGGTGAGTTGTGTGAGGGCCCGGTTGAGCCACGGGCGGCCGGTAGCCGCCTGTACGGCCCGCGTCGCGGCGCGTGGCCGGAAGCGGCCTCCTCCCGTCGCTGATAGGCTGGTACCCCGTGGACCGGTGGCCAGTCTGTGACGATCAGGCGCCCCGAAACCGCAGCGACGGCACCACCCGGATTCCGGGCCGGCGGCCGGTACGCACCTCACTTCGCGACCACGGGAGCCCCCTCTTGGCGATGCCGCCCAAATCCATGACGACCAAGCACATCTTCGTCACCGGGGGTGTCGCCTCCTCCCTCGGTAAGGGCCTGACGGCCTCCAGCCTGGGTGCGCTGCTCAAGGCGCGGGGCCTGCGGGTCACGATGCAGAAGCTCGACCCGTACCTGAACGTCGACCCCGGCACGATGAACCCCTTCCAGCACGGCGAGGTGTTCGTCACCAACGACGGCGCCGAGACCGACCTGGACATCGGCCACTACGAGCGGTTCCTCGACGTCGACCTCGACGGCTCGGCCAACGTCACCACCGGCCAGGTCTACTCGCAGGTCATCGCCAAGGAGCGGCGCGGCGAGTACCTGGGCGACACGGTGCAGGTCATCCCGCACATCACCAACGAGATCAAGCACCGCATCCGGCGCATGGCCACCGACGACGTCGACGTGGTCATCACCGAGGTCGGCGGCACGGTCGGCGACATCGAGTCGCTGCCCTTCCTGGAGACCGTCCGCCAGGTCCGCCACGAGGTCGGCCGTGACAACGTCTTCGTCGTCCACATCTCGCTGCTCCCCTACATCGGCCCGTCCGGTGAGCTGAAGACCAAGCCGACGCAGCACTCGGTCGCGGCGCTGCGCAACATCGGTATCCAGCCGGACGCCATCGTGCTGCGCGCCGACCGCGAGGTGCCGCTGTCCATCAAGCGCAAGATCTCGCTGATGTGCGACGTCGACGAGGCCGCGGTGGTCGCCGCGATCGACGCCAAGTCGATCTACGACATCCCGAAGGTGCTGCACACCGAGGGTCTGGACGCGTACGTGGTGCGCAAGCTGGACCTGCCGTTCCGCGACGTGAACTGGACCCAGTGGGAGGACCTGCTGGACCGCGTCCACAACCCCGACCACGAGGTCACGGTCGCGCTGGTCGGCAAGTACATCGACCTGCCCGACGCGTACCTGTCGGTCACCGAGGCCATGCGGGCGGGCGGCTTCGCGAACAAGGCCCGCGTCAAGGTCAAGTGGGTCACCTCCGACGACTGCAAGACGCAGGCGGGCGCCCAGAACCAGCTCGGTGACGTCGACGCGATCGTCATCCCGGGCGGTTTCGGCGAGCGCGGCGTCAACGGCAAGGTCGGCGCGATCCAGTACGCCCGCGAGAACAAGGTCCCGCTGCTCGGCCTGTGCCTCGGCCTGCAGTGCATCGTCGTCGAGGCCGCGCGCAACCTGGCCGGCATCGAGGACGCCAACTCCACCGAGTTCGACGCCGCCACCTCCCACCCGGTGATCTCCACCATGGAGGAGCAGCTCGCCTACGTCGAGGGCGCGGGCGACCTGGGCGGCACCATGCGCCTGGGCCTGTACCCGGCCAAGCTCGCGGAGGGCTCGATCGTCCGTGAGGTCTACGGCGACCAGCCGTACGTCGACGAGCGCCACCGCCACCGCTACGAGGTGAACAACGCCTACCGCGCGGAGCTGGAGAAGAAGGCGGGCATCGTCTTCTCCGGAACGTCCCCCGACAACAAGCTCGTCGAGTACGTCGAGTACCCGCGCGAGGTGCACCCCTACCTGGTCGCCACCCAGGCGCACCCCGAGCTCCGCTCCCGCCCGACCCGCCCCCACCCGCTCTTCGCGGGCCTGGTGAAGGCGGCCGTCGAGCGGCAGCAGGCCGGGCTCAAGACCGGCTCGGCCGGCAAGTAGGCGCAGGAGATACGGTTGCCGGGGTACGGGCCTTTTGGGCCGGTACCCCGGTTTTCTGCTTTCCGCACTGGGAGGACGCTTTCATGGCCATCAAGGACACCCCCGAGGAGTGGCAGGTCACCGCGACCGCTGTCCCCTTCACGGGCAACAAGACGAGTGTCCGCACGGACGACGTGGTCATGCCCGACGGGAACGTCGTCCGCCGCGACTACCAGGTGCACCCCGGCTCCGTGGCCGTCCTCGCCCTCGACGAGAACGACCGTGTCCTGGTCATCCGCCAGTACCGCCACCCCGTGCGGCACCGGCTCTGGGAGATCCCGGCCGGGCTGCTCGACGTGCCCGGTGAGAACCCGCTGGGCGCCGCACAGCGCGAGCTGTACGAAGAGGCGCACGTCAAGGCCGAGGAGTGGCACGTGCTGACCGACGTCTTTCCGACGCCGGGCGGCTGCGACGAGGCCGTACGGATCTTCTTCGCCCGCGGTCTGTCCGACGTCGAGGGCGAGCGCTTCGAGGTCGAGGAGGAAGAGGCGGACATGGAGCTCGCCCGGGTCCCCCTGCGGGACCTCGTGCGGGGCGTGCTCGCCGGCGAACTGCACAACACCTGCCTGGCCGTCGGAGTGCTGGCGCTCAGCGCCGCGCTCGCGGGCGACGGCGTCGAGGCCCTGCGCCCCGCCGACGCGCCGTGGCCCGCCCGTCCGTTCGAGGCGTGACGATCATCGTCCGATGGTGACGGTCATCTGAAAATCCGCTGATCCGAACGGGTGATCCACCCGCCGCGCTCCGCACGGTTCGTAGCAGAGCGTGAACTACGCTCGAAGTTCCCGACCGCAGTCGCGGCGGGCTTGTGCGCAGGCGGACGGGAGCGTGGCCCGTGACGGATCAGGCGGTGGACACCAGCGGCATGGCGGCGGGTTCCGCGGCAGGGCGGACGACGGGCGAGTTCTTCGGCAGAGTACGCGAGCTGAAAGAGCTGCGGGACGACATCGAGCGGGCCGGACTCGACACCCTCGCCGGCCGCAGAACTCCCCGGGCGCGGGTGCTGCTGATCGCCGGCCGCCCGGGTTCGGGCCGCACCGCCCTGGCCGCCGCACTGGCGGCGAACCTCGCCGGCGACTACCCCGACGGCACGCTCCGTGCCCGTCTGACGGACCCGGGTGGCGAGCGCGTCCCCACCGAGCGGACCGCCCGCGCCCTGCTCGACGAGCTCGACGTCCCGGTCCCGCCGGGGGCCGGTGACGACGAGCTGTCCGAGCTGGTCCGCGAGGCACTCGCGCACCGGCGTGTCCTGCTGCTCCTCGACGACGCCGCCGACGCCGAGCAGGTCGACCCGCTGCTGCCGGGCAACCCGGACTGCCTGGTCGTGGCCACGGCCCGGGGCCCGCTCACCGGCATCCCCGGCGTGCGGCCCTGCACCATCGGCGGCCTGGACACCGGATCCGCCGTGGAACTGCTCGGCCGCTTCACGGGCGCGGTGCGGATCACCGTCGATCCGACCGCCGCCGACTCGCTCGCCGAGGAGTGCGGGGGGCAGCCCGCCGCGCTCACGCTGATCGGCGGCTGGCTCGCCGCCAGCCCCAAGGCGTCGGTCGCCGATGTCACGAAGCGGCTGCACGACATGCCCGTCGACCCGGGCGAGCCCACCGGCGCGCGGCCGCTCGCCCGCACGTTCCGGTTCGTGTACGAGTCGCTTCCGCAGCCGTCGGCCAGGATGCTGCGGCTGCTGGCCCTGGCGCCGGCCGGCGTCGTGGACGCGCACACCGCGTCCGCGCTGGCCGGCTGCTCCGTCTCCGGGGCCCAGACGGCACTGGACGACTTCGCCGCGCTCGGCCTGCTGCACCGGGCGGACGGCAGGCAGTACGAGGTCCCCGGCTGCCTCGCGCCGCTGATGAGGGCGCTGATGGAGGACCGCGACCGGCCCGCCGAGGTACAGCTGGCCCGGGCCAGGATGCTGGAGCGGACAGTGCGCCGCCTCCAGTCGTGCCGGGCGATCACCGAACCCGACGGCTCGCCGGCCCGGAAAAAGCTCGCCGGGCTGCCGCGCGCGCTGCGCTTTCCCAATGTTCCGGCCGCCGCCGAATGGCTGCGGATCCGGCAGCCCGCCCTGCTCGCCTCGGCCCGGATGGCCGTCGAGGACGGAGAGCTCGACACCCTGGCCAGGCGGCTGGTGGCCGCGCTGGTACGGGCACTCGCCGCCCACCGGGGCACCGAGGCGGCGGCTCCCGAGCTGTACGGGCTGCACCGGCTCGTACTCGACGTCGCCGAGCGGTGCGGTCTGCACCGCGAGAAGGCAGCCGCACTGCTGAACCTCGCGGATCTGGACGCCCGGACCGGGCGGACGCAGGAAGCGCTGGCGCGCTACCGGGCCGCGCTGGACGCCGGACGGGCGGCGGGTGACCCGTACGCGACAGGCCGTGCGATGGAATCCGTAGGCGGTACGTACCAGGAACTGGGGGACTGGCAGCGCGCCTCCGACTGGTACGGCCGGGCGCTGGAACAGCGGCTGACCCGGGGGGAACGGGCGGACGCGGCACGGCTGTACGGGCGGCTCGGGGCCGTCCACACCTACGCGGGCCGCTACGGCGAGGCGCTGCGCAACTGGCGGGCCTCGGCCGCGGGACACCGCAAGGCCGGTGATCTGCCGGGCCACGCACGGGCGTTGAGCGAAGTGGCCCGGGTGCAGGAGTACGCGGGACGGCCCGAGGAATCGCTGCGCACCTGCCGCGAGGCCGTGGAGTGGGCGCGGCGGGCCGAGGACGTACGGCTGCACGCGGCACTGGAGTTGCGGCTCGCGGACACGCTCGACCGGCTGGGGGACCCGGCGGCGGCCCGGCTGCACAGGAACGCTGCGGAAAGACTGCTGGGAGACGAGGGTTCTGCCTACGAAATCCGCAGTACTTCGGCGAGAGATTGATGCTTTGTAAGGCTAGACAGCGGGAAATCCTTCATTAGACTGGCTCTGCCGCGTCATGCTGCGGTGTTGCCCGGGTGTGCCGTGCGTACCTGGGTATGTATGGCAATGACCCACTTTTCCCCCTGAGCCAAGGACCGTGATCGACGTGAAGGTCGGCATCCCCCGCGAGGTCAAGAACAACGAGTTCCGGGTGGCCATCACCCCCGCCGGCGTGCACGAGCTGGTGCGCCACGGCCACCAGGTCTTCGTCGAGCAGAACGCCGGCGTCGGATCTTCGATCACGGACGGTGAGTACGTCGCCGCCGGTGCGCAGATCCTGGCGACCGCCGATGAGGTCTGGGCCACCGCTGACCTGCTGCTGAAGGTCAAGGAGCCCATTGCCGAGGAGTACCACCGCCTCCGCAAGGACCAGACCCTCTTCACCTACCTCCACCTCGCCGCCTCCCGCGAGTGCACGGACGCGCTGCTGGCGTCCGGCACCACCGCGATCGCCTACGAGACGGTCGAGACCGCGAACCGCGCCCTGCCGCTGCTCGCCCCGATGTCCGAGGTCGCGGGCCGGCTGGCCCCGCAGGTCGGCGCGTACCACCTGATGCGCTCGGTCGGCGGCCGCGGCGTGCTGCCGGGCGGCGTCCCGGGCACGGCGGCCGGCGAGGCCGTCGTCATCGGCGGTGGCGTCTCCGGCTGGAACGCCACGCAGATCGCCGTCGGCATGGGCTTCCACGTGACCCTGCTCGACCGTGACATCAACAAGCTGCGCGAGGCCGACAAGGTCTTCGGCACCAAGGTCAAGACGATCGTCTCCAACTCCTTCGAGCTGGAGAAGGCCGTCGTCGAGGCCGACCTCGTCATCGGCGCGGTCCTGATCCCCGGCGCCAAGGCCCCGAAGCTCGTCACCAACGAGCTCGTCGCCAAGATGAAGCCCGGAAGTGTTCTTGTCGACATTGCGATCGACCAGGGTGGCTGCTTCGAGGACTCGCACGCGACGACGCACGCCGAGCCGACGTTCAACGTCCACAACTCGGTCTTCTACTGCGTCGCGAACATGCCGGGCGCCGTCCCGAACACCTCGACGTACGCGCTGACGAACGCCACGCTGCCGTACATCGTCGAGCTCGCGAACCGCGGCTGGGTGGAGGCGCTGCGCCGCGACGCCGCCCTGGCCAAGGGCCTCAACACCCACGACGGCCAGGTCGTTTACCGCGAGGTGGCCGAGGCCCACGCGCTGCCGCACGTGGAACTGAGCACGCTGCTCGGCTGACGCGTCAACGAAAGTCGTCAACCTCACGCAACCGGCCGGACCTTGTCGACAGGGTCCGGCCGGACGCGTTTGCGACCGCTGGCGCGCACGCGTTCAACTCGCCGTGAACGTAACCCTTTAACCGTTTCGCGACCCCTCGAAACGCGCGGTCGGCGCCTCTCTTTCGCGTCCGCGCACCCTTGACACAGGGGTGTTCCATTGCCGACACATCGGGCCGCGTCCGGCCGATTGTGTTGCTGCGGACCGGTGACACGCCATAGAGTCGCCAACCGTCGGCATGGTGCCACGCTGACCTATCGATAAGTTTCCTGGTCACGTCCAAGGAGGTAAGACGACTTGTGAATGAGTCGACATTTACTCCCGGGGGTGGTCAACCAGGGATGCCCGCACGGGGCCAGGGCCCATCGGGGCTCCAGGCTGTCGGCTCCGTCGCTGTCCGCACCTTCGCCACTCATCAGCACATGACGACAGCCCACCAGAGCATGGACGGCCTACACGTGAACGCCATGGCCGGCGACCAGAGTGGGGACAAGTCCACCACCCGTTTCGCCGACTTCGACGAGGTGCCCGAGGGGCACTTCTACGATCCCGATGCCGAGTACGAGCCCGACCCCGAGTACGCGGCCACCCTCGCACCCGACGCTGCCCGCCAGCGCCGCGAGCGGATCGGCCCGACCGGACGGCCGCTGCCGTACTTCCCTATCCCGGGCCCGCTCACCGATCACGGCCCCGCGAAGATCATCGCCATGTGCAACCAGAAGGGCGGCGTCGGCAAGACGACGTCGACCATCAACCTGGGTGCGGCGCTCGCGGAGTACGGGCGACGGGTCCTGCTCGTCGACTTCGACCCGCAGGGAGCCCTGTCGGTCGGTCTCGGCGTCAACCCGATGGAACTCGACCTGACGGTCTACAACCTGCTCATGGAGCGGGGCATGTCGGCCGACGAGGTCCTCCTGAAGACCGCGGTCCCCAACATGGACCTGCTGCCGAGCAATATCGACTTGTCGGCCGCCGAGGTCCAGCTGGTCAGCGAGGTCGCGCGCGAGTCGACACTTCAGCGCGCGCTCAAGCCGCTGATGGCCGACTACGACTACATCGTGATCGACTGTCAGCCGTCGCTCGGCCTGCTCACCGTGAACGCCCTGACGGCCGCTCACAAGGTGATCGTGCCGCTGGAGTGCGAGTTCTTCGCGCTGCGCGGCGTGGCCCTGCTGACCGAGACGATCGAGAAGGTCCAGGAGCGGCTCAACCCCGACCTGGAGCTCGACGGCATCCTCGCCACGATGTACGACTCCCGCACGGTGCACAGCCGTGAGGTGCTGGCGCGCGTCGTGGAGGCCTTCGACGAGCACGTCTACCACACGGTGATCGGACGTACCGTCCGCTTCCCGGAGACCACGGTCGCCGGTGAGCCGATCACGACGTACGCCTCCAACTCGGTCGGTGCGGCCGCTTATCGCCAGCTCGCCAGGGAGGTGCTCGCCCGGTGTCACGCCGAGTGAGTCTGCCGGGGGCCGACGAGCTGTTCCGCACGACCGGGGGAACGGCGCTGCAGTCCTCCTCCCCGCGGCGCCCGCCCGTCAACGGCGAGGCACGGGTGCCGGGACCGGCGGCCGAGAGCGACCCCGGCGCGGCGGCCGAGCCGTCCGAGGGCGCGCCGGGCGCGGGTCAGGCCGGCGGCCGCGAGGGGGCGGAGCACTCCGCCGCCGACGCGGAGGCCGGCGGGCATCGCAACAGGGCCGTGGAGGGCGACCAGGCCGCCGCTGCCGCCGTCAAGGCGCGCCGGGCCCCCGAAGGGCAGCCGCCCTCCCAGCAGGCCGCCCAGCAGCGTCCTGCGGGTCCCGTCGCGGGTGCCCAGCCGCGCCGCAGGGGCGGGCGCGGGGCGAATCGCCGCCCGAGCGGACGCGAACGCCACGACGAGAAGATCACCGTCTACGTCTCGGCCGAGGAACTGATGGACCTGGAGCACGCCCGGCTGGTGCTGCGCGGGGAGCACGGGCTCGCCGTCGACCGTGGCCGGATCGTGCGCGAGGCGGTGGCCGTCGTACTCGCCGACCTGGAGTCGCGCGGCGACGCGAGCATTCTCGTACGGCGCCTGCGCGGGCGCTGACCGGACCCTGGCTCTTATACACATCT
>NZ_VBVX01000121.1 GCF_005981925.1 Streptomyces albidochromogenes | reverse complement strand
GGGGTGCCCCGACCGGCCGCGGTGACCGGTCGGGGCGTCGGCGCTGGTGCGGCTCGCGAGAGAGGTAGCCGGCTGCCGCACCATCGGTCCGACCCTGGTCATGCCAGCAAGGTCAGTGCCGTTGACGCCGAGTTCGTGATCATGCTGCTGTGACGTCGCCATCGAGTGGGAGAGCGGCGAGCGCGTCCACCTGGTGTCCCTGGACGTCCCCCAGTCCCTGGGGTGCCCCGAGCCCGTACTGCATGGCCTGCTGCAGCTTCCACATTGGATCGTTGGTGTCGGGCAGCGACTGCATCGCCTTGAGGGTCTCGGCTTCGGTGGGCTTGTCGCTCACGTACTGGTGGACGAGCGCAGCCCACGACGGTTCACCGCTGTGGTCTGCCGCGCGGGATGCGATGGCCTTGGCCAGCATCCGATCCCCGTCGCGCTCGGCTCGGCGCATGGCGTGCTCGGCTTCTGCGGGCGTCTCGTACCGTGCTGCCCTGTCGGCTGCGTCCCGCTTGGCGATGACGGTCTGCGGGTCGGGGTTGAAGCCTGTGGTGCCGAACAGCTGTCGTTCCAGCTTGGCCCGCTCGCGGCCGACTGCTGCGCTCTCGTCCTCGCGCAGCTGGTCGAGGGCGTTACGGGCTTCGACGTAGACGCGGGCGAGCATGGTCCGCTTCGCCTGCGGGGTGAGGTTGCGCTGGGAGTTGATGCGCTGGGCGTTGGCGTCGAGCTGCTGCCGGATCTCTTCGGGGGTCATGGCATGTCTCCTCGGGTGAGCTGTTGTTGAGCGGTGGGGATGATGCCGCGGTTGACTTGGTAAACCGGGCAGTTGGGCGTGTGCTGGTCGATGCAGCCGCGCCGGCCCGTGCGGCAGAGCCGGGCACCGCAGCCGAGGACGCACAGCAGGTACGTGCCTCGGCGGAGTGGCTGCGCGCAGCTGGTGCAATACAGGCGGCGGGATTTCATGACCTGGTCGGCATCCGGTAGCGGCTGGTCGCCGGGTCCTGTCCCGGCGGGACAAGCCAGTAACTGGCGCTGCTGCTACTGCGGCCCTCCTCGGAGACGAGGAGGCCGCCGGGCTCCGCCAGCACGGGGGAGCCGACACCGTTGGTGAACTCCCAGGCGATGACGGGCTCGGCCCAGACTTCGCCGTCCTGCTCGCCTAGGCCGGCCACTTGCCAGCCGCCGCCCGGGATGTACTGGGGATCGGTCATGACGCCTCCGGGATGGTGTTCTCGTCGGGTCCCGTCCCAACCGTCCCAACGTCATTCACGCTGGTCAGGCTGGTACGGGTTGTTTCGGTGGGACGGGACGACCCGTCCCAGGTATCCGACCCGTCCCGCGCTGACCAGGGCAGCGACGCTTGGGACGGTTGGGACGGGTCACTGCCGGGGACGGCTTCCGGCTTCTCCGTAGGGCAGTAGCGGGCCCAGGAATCGTCGAACTTGATCCGCAGGAAACCCTTCTTCTGCGGACCGTCCGCAGGCCGGATATTGCCCGACCGGACGCCGTACTTTTCGAGCATGATCGCGAGCCGCCGGGCTGTTAGTCCGTTCGTCCCGTACTCGCCCCAAGGGGCTTCCCTGTCGGTGTTCAGAGCGGTCAGCAAATCCTCGGTCGTCATCTCGGCCGGCCAGCCGGCGGCGCGGAACGCCTTGCGGCAGTCCGTGAGGATGCGTGATTCCTGGGAGCCGCTGCCGTCCGACTCGTCCCGCTCGCCGATCAGCTTCAATGCCGCCTCGCGGGCGAGCTTGGGCCAGATGTCGCCCGCCAGGTCCGCCACGATGATGAGCGGCTCCCAGGTGTCCGCCGCCCGGTCCTCCAGCGGCATCTCCGGCTCGATCTCGCACAGCTCATCCGTGCGCTCGCGCAGCCAGGTGGAGAGCTGCAAGCCGAGGACTTGCAGCCGCGGGGCGTCCCGGCGGGTACGGAACGGCTTCACCTGCTCGTGCGGGGCCCGGCGGCGCATCTGGATGATGACGGCCCGGTCCATGATGGTGTCGGGCATGTCGCCGATCCCGGCGATCCCTGCCATGCAGAAGGTGGGAAACTCCTTCACGGTCTGCTCGGTGCCGACACCGACGACGCGCAGCGTGGGGCGGTTCCGCTGGTGGCCAGCGTTGAGCAGGCCGCGCAGCTCCTCATTGTTCTCAGCCGCCTTCTGGCTTCCGAAGATCGTGTCTGCCTCGTCGACGAGGAGCGTCGGCGGGTCGTCACCGATGCTCCGGAACACCGCCGCGACGGTCGAGTTGACGGTGATCAGCGGCCGGTGAGTCGCCTCGTACACCACATCCATCAACCGGGACTTGCCGCAACGCTTCGTCGGACCGGTGATCACAAGACGGGGGGCGTGCTGCCAAGCCTGCTGGCCGTAGGTCGCGGCGGCCCACAGCGTGGTGGCGATGGCCGCTTCTTCGCTGGGAAAGATGACGTAGTCCTGCATCGTCTCCTTGAGCTCGGTCAGGATTTCAGCCGGCGTCATGTCCTCACGGATCATCAGGCAGCTCCAGCGGTCGAGCGCCTGGCGGACGCAATGGTTCGAAGTGCTTCGGCCTCAGCCAGGCCCCGGGCAACGGCCGCGTCGACGAGAGCGCGCTCCACCTCGTGGGGCGCCATATGCCCGTCATCCACGTGAGCCCACGCCTTAGCCGCAGCCCAGTACAGGCGGTCGTTGCGCGTACCTTCGGCTGCCCCGAGCACGACCCGCACAAGGCCGTTCAGGGCCGCCTCCGACTTGTCCCCGGTCGGTTCGTACCGGCGGGCCGGACGAGAGGCCGGGGCGGGCAGCATGAGCTTGAGCAGCTGCTCGGGTACCGGTTGTACGCCGACGTCCCCGCGCTGGGGGTGGAGCCGGTAGTCACCGGACTTCCCGACGCTGCCGGGACCGACGAGGTAGCCGCCGGTGCCCCGGATGTCGATGCCGGGGCCGAGGCGCCCGGCTGAGTTGGACACGGTGACGCCGTCCGGGACGGAGAGCCACAGGTGGAATCCGCCGGACTGGGTGCAGATGGTCGTCGTGCGCGGGATGTCGAACCCGTGCTTGTCCGCCAGCTGGTGGAGCGTGGTGCACCCGTCGACGCCGTTCTTGCGGTCGAGGTCTAGGCCGATGAACTTGCCTCCGCAGGCGATGCCGTATCCGGCTGCTCGGGGGGCGAGGTCAAAGAGTTGACGGGCATAGGCGGCATCGGTGGTGGCGTCGTGGACGCCGTGTCCCGGCTGCCCGCACTGCCCCCTGCAGCTGTGCCCCTTCTCGTGCGGGGACCGGATCGCCGGCGTCTTGTTGAGGCCGAGAGGGAAGACGGCGTACCCGCGCTCGATGGCGTAGAGGGCGCTGTTTAGGGCTCTCGTCCAGCAGTTCATGCGACCACCGCCGGTACGCGCAGGACGACGACGTACAGCAGGCCGCAGGGCGCGGTCTTGAGGACGGAGCGGACGAGGGGGAGGGGCGCGCGGTGCAGGTGCGGGTGTCCGCACCGGGGGCACTGATCAACCTTGACTTGCCTGTGCCACTTCGCCGAGCGGGACCGGTAAGTGTCGAGCCGTCCTGCTACACGCGGGGGGTCTCCCTGTGGCAGAGTGGTGTCGAGCCCACCGCCCGCAGCGAGGCTTTCACGATCCCCGGCACCCAGCATGTGCCGGGGATCGTTGCTGTTCTGGTGCATGCTGCTCAGTCCTCTCCGGACAGGACACGCACGAGGTCGGCCGTGATGACGACATGGCGACTGCCGAACGGGATGGTCTTAACGGGTGAGTTGCCCTGCTTGATGCGCTCGTGCAGGTGACTCTTGCTGCAGCCGAGGGCTTTTGCTGCCCGGGGGATGCTGACGGTGGCCGGCCAACTGCGGACTTCGGCGAGCGTCGGTTGGGGGCGGTCGGCGCCCCTGCCTCCACGAACCGTGGCGGCGATGGCGGCCGTTCTGGGGGCGGTCACGCTGCAACCTCCTCAGCCTGCTCGGCGTCCCATCGGTCGAGCAGGTCAGGGTCGTACAGCCACTGCCGTCCCCGCTTGACCCCAGTAGGGATGTAGTTGACGTGCCGCCAGTACCGAATCGTCGCCGGGGCGACGCGATACCTCTTGGCAACCTCTTCGGTAGTTAGGTACTTCTCGATGCGTTCAGCGAGGTTCATCCGTGCCTCTCAGAAGTCGTGTGTCACCTTTGCTCAATCACGACAAGCCCTGTTGTACCTGATGGTGTCGTGATTGCGCAAGCATGTCGACGTGCTTGCGCAGTCACGTTGACTGGCGTTGGAATCGCGCATACCGTCGGCTCGTGATTACCGACCGAGACCTGCCGCAGCCGTGGCGAGTAGTTGCCTCGCCTATCGACCAGGACAGTGCGACCCAGCTGGACGCCGTGGCTGGGCTGAAGACCGGGATCGAAGATCCTGTGTCATGGGACTTGATCGAAAACGTGGAGACGAGGAGACGCCTGATGCTCCGGATGGGGTTCGACGACACCGGTGTCGTGATCACCGGCGTCTATGTCCCGGGCCCAGATGCGTTGGGAATTGGCGAGCTGCGGAACCTGCCGCTGGCTGCCATTGAGACGGCAGTGCGCTCCCGGAAGGCTCACGCGAAGACGACGATCAGTGCCGCTGTAATGGCGGGGCCGGATGCTCACGAAGGACCGTTGGGCAATCCGAGCGGGCCGGACGACAGTCGCTTCTATGCCCGGCTCGCCCTGCGGTACCTGAAAGTCGCAGCTAGTTCACCTCGGCCGGCTACCGACTTGGCGAGAGCAGAAGGCGTGACCCCCCGCACCGTTCAGCGCTGGACTGCTCGAGCGCGTGAACTCGGGCTCCTGCCTCCCGGCCGCCCCGGCCGATCTTCCTGACTGACGAGGGGCGCCAGCAGGCCCTGCCACTGCCTGTGGTGGGGCTTTCTCATGCAACCTCGACCCCCCTCTACCGGCCCTACCTTGCAGGTCAGCAGCCCTTACCACCCCCGCTACCGGGGTAAAGGGCCCCCGTGACCCGGGGCGTACTGCGGAACCTGCCGCGAACGCCCCGGGCGGGGCCCGTTCCTGGGGGTGGGTGTAGCGGCCCCCTCTACCCGTTCGGGTCGAGCAGGATCTCTGCGGGCACTGCGCCCTCGATGTCGCGCCGCTGGTAGCCAGCCCCGGACGCTCCATTGATCTTGACTTGCTTGCTCTTGCGCTCGACTCCCGCCGCCTTCAGCGCTTCCGCCAGCTGCTCGGCGTTCCAGTCGCCGTAGGTGTCCTCGTCGAGGTTCACCAGGGCGGCGAGCAGGTCGGGCGTGAACATCCGTACCGAGTGCCGCATCACCTCGAGCACGTCGGACAGGACCGGGGCGAGCTTGACCCCGGACGCGTCGGCCGCCGCGGTGACGTCGCCGGCCGCATCCCCGCCGAGCTGCCCGGCAGCGTGCCGCAGCGCGCGGCCCTTCTGGCACAGGGCGGCGAACCCGGCGCCGTCCAGGTAGTCCGCGCGCACGGTCACATACGACGCGGGCCCGGTGACCAGGACGCCCGTACCGACGTGGTCCTCGGACAGTACGGACGCGTCGGCACCCTGGGCGGCCTTGCCTTTGCCGAGGACCATGTCGGACGACGCCCGGTCGACGACCTGAGTGGAGTACCGCAGGGTGATGATCTCGCGGAGCTTCGTCGGCACCGACTCGGCGTCGGGGCGCTGGCTGGCGAAGTTGGAGACGAACCCGGCGGCCGGCCCGCGCCGTGCGATCCGGCACAGGTTGTTGATGACCTCTTCCCGGTCGTCCTTCTCCATGGCGCTGAAGTACTCCTGCAGCTCGTCGATGGTGACGAAGATGATCGGCAGCTTGTACCGCTCGACAATCTGCGGAGTGAGCTTGCCCTCGGGGCAGACGGACGTCGGCAGCTCACGGAGGATCGCGAACCGGCGTTCCATCTCGATCAGCAGCTCCTGCAGCATGGCCTTGAGCGCTTCCACCGCGTCGTCCTCGGCGCCCATGACGAGCCGGTGAGCGACGGCCCGCATGGGCATCCAGTCGGCGCCGCCCTTCCCGTCCGCCACGTAGTGCCGCACCCACGGGTCGAGCAGCCCGGCCGCGGTCATCAGGCGCTGCGTGAACGTCTTCCCGCGCCGGGGCAGGCCGCCGAAGAACATCGACTGCCACATGACCGGTACGGCGATGCGATTGCCGCGCGCGTCCTGCCCGAACGGGATCGGCTCCCAGATGGAGAACCGCTCCAGCGAGGCGAGCGGGGACGGGTTCGGGGGGCCCAAGTAGGGGTCATCGTCCGCGACCCACATGGACACCCGGCCGGCGTTGCCACCCTTCGCGGCGCGGACGCGGGACATGATGACCTGGATCTCGTCGACCCCCAGCTCTTGCGCGATGACCTCCCGCTTCGCCAGCACGTCGGACGCCGTCTTCCCGCCGCCGCGCGGCAGGTCGAAAATCACTGCCCACCCCCGCCCGTCACGGACCGGGCCCATGCTGCAAGACACCCGCGGAGCGTCCTTCTCCGCGTCCTTGCCGCTGCCGCTTTTCAGGAGGCCGGCGGCGCGCAACGCGTCGTTGAGCTGCTGCGCGGACATGTCCACCTTGAGCGGCGGCGCGCCCTGGTCGAGCAGGTGCGTCTCCCGCCCGCGCCCCAGGTACGCCAGCGGGGCGACCATGGCCGCGGTCATGCCCGTCTGCAGCAGCGGCGTGGCCAGCATGAGGCCGGTCGCAGCAGCGGCCACCCCTACGGCCGCCGCCCCGAACCTCCAACGGCGGCTCTGGGTACGGGCGGCGTGCGCCAGCTGCAGGCGCATCGCCAGCTCGACATCCTCGGGGCGGGCCTTGCACTGGGCGCGCAGCGCCTTGACGGCCGCCGTGTGGTCCTGCGCGGACAGGGTCGGCCACATGCCCACCGTCGCCCGGTAGAAGCCCCGTGCCGCCAACAGGACGGTCTTAACGAGGTACTTCGGGGCTCGGATGCCGTGGTAGCGGGTGTGCCACCAAGTGAGCCGGCCGAACGCCTGGACGTTCGCCAGGATCGACGCCTTCGAGCGGGCCCACGCGGGGAGCACGGGCGCGTCCGGCACGGTCAGCCAGTCCGCCAACGGGTTGTCGGGGCGGTCTACCGCCTCCACTACGGCCGACGTCTCCTCGGCCGGCGGCTCGACCTCCGCCGGGCTGTCGAGAGCGTCGGGGCTGATCGGGTGCAGCTTCTGCAGGGTGTGCCCGTTGACCGGGCCAGCCAGGGTTTCCGTCATGATGTTCTCTCCTGCTCTCTACTGAGTGGCGGGTGGCCCGGGGCGGCCGGGTAGCTTGCCGGCAGTCGGCCGCCCCGGGGTGTAGCTACTTGCCGTTCTTCTCGCGCTTCTCAGCGGCGTCGAAGATGCGGTCCACCTTGCGGATCAGGTCGCCCTGGTAGACGTTGTCGCCCGCGAGATTCCGCTTCGCCATGCGCGCCATGTACCAGGCGACCTTGGCCTGCTCGCCTGCGGTGAGCTGCGGTTCGGTCTTCATGTCTGTCTCCTGTCGCGGATGGTCCGGGGCTGTCCCGGCTCCCCTCACCGCCGGTACGAGACCGGCGGATCGGGCAGCCGGTCAGCCCTTCTTGTGACCGGGCTTGTGCTGCCGGCGGGCGCGCTTGCATGCCGGGCACTTGCGCTCCGGCCCGCTGCCGACGACCGCCAGGGGGATGACCACCCCGCAGATCGCAGGGGTCGAGCCCCTGACGAGCTGGGGGTGACAGTCGGGGCAGTGGAAGTGCGAGTCCAGGACGGTTGCCATGACGGGCTCCTCTCGGTCAGACCTTGCGGAGTTCGTGGGCGTGGCAGAGGGCCGGGCCGATCAGCAGCCCGATCCGGTGCACGGTCCACCGGCCGCCGGTCAGCCGGCCGGGTGGCACCTCGTCGATGATTCGGCCGGTCCGACCGGCCGCGCGGGGGTCGTCCTCGCACGAGACGATCAGCACCTTGTCGCCAGCCTGAAATGACATGCCGTGCTCCTTCCGATTCGGGTCCGGACTGTCCGGCCCTACCGCTCCCCCACGGACGAGCCGCGGGGGACGGAGGGACCGTCAGCTACGGCCCTTCTGGACGTCCTGCCAGACGGAGCGCAGGACGAGCACGCACACGGTCAGAGCGACGGCGGAGATAGCCACGGCCACCGCGGACAGGGCCAGGGCGACCATGAACACCGAGGCACCGGCGCCGATCCCCACCCACTTCGCCGCACTGCCCGACGACTGCGGGGCGGGCGCCTGGTGCTGGCAGGCAGGCGCCTGCTGCTGCTGTGCGGCCTGTACGGCGGCGAGCATCATCGCGAACTGGTCGGACTGGCGGGCAGCTTCCAGCGCCTCGGCAGACGCCTTGTGGAGGTCGCTCACGGCCGGTACCCCCCGTTCAGCAGGTCGACGGCTTCCCGCCGGCGCTCCGAGGCGGTGGTGATGGACACCCCGAGGGCGTCAGCGATGGCCGTGAGCTCGACCTGCTCGGCATCAGATGAGCCGGTCGCGAGGATCATCCGGGCGACCTTCCGGGCGCCCCGCTCCTTCGGGGAAAGGCGTGCCATGTCCTCGGCTTCGACCGCACGCAGCTCCACTTCGGCAGCAGCGGCCCTCGTTTCGACCGCGCGCAGCTGCGCTTCGGCAGCACGCTTACGGGCCGCCTCGGCGCGCTCCTCCGCGTCGGCCGCCGCCTGCCGTTCGGCCGCCGCGATCCGGCGCGCTTCGGCAGCGGCCTTCTCCACTTCGGCGGCAGCCTGGTTCGTTTCGGCTGTGCGTCGCCGCGTTTCGGCTGCGGCCTTGTCCGCTTCGGCCGCACGCTTGTTCGCCTCTGCGGCGTCCGCCGACTCGATGGCAGCCGCGCCCTTCTCCGCGGCCCGCGCCTGCGCTGCCGCGAGAGCATCGGCCTGGGCTTGAGCTGCCCGTGCCTGTGCCTCGGCTACGCCCGTTTCGGCGGCGACCGACAGTCGGGCCGTCGTGATCTGCCCCTCGGCCCGCAGGCGG
Source organism: Streptomyces albidochromogenes (assembly GCF_005981925.1). GTDB lineage: Bacteria > Actinomycetota > Actinomycetes > Streptomycetales > Streptomycetaceae > Streptomyces > Streptomyces albidochromogenes. The sequence goes on along the minus strand of NZ_VBVX01000121.1, from coordinate 9,637 downwards.
GCAATCTCCGCCTGTGCGGCCCGCTGAGCTGCCCGCGCCTGAGCCTCGATGCGGCGCTGCTCCTTCTGCTCGATGCGCAGCCGCTCGGCCTCCTCGGCTTCCTCCGGCAGCGCCAACGCCTCGTCCACGCTCAGCCCGTACTTGGCCATGGTCAGCGGCAGACGGGCATCAGACGGCGCCTTACGGATACTGCCGTACTGGCGCTCCAGCATCACCCGGTACACGATCCGGGCCTTCTCCAGCTTCACGGCCTGCGGGTACGACGTGAGGTCGTACAGCTTGATCCGACGGAACATCGCCCCCGACGAGAAAGGAGAGAGCAGCCACCGGTGCAGCGGTACGCCCGCCGACTCGGTGCCCGCGGCGATGTTCGCCGCCTGCATGACGAGCTTGCGGCCGGCCTCCACCGACACGATGAACAGCACGGGCAGCACACCGTGCATAGCCGCGCCCACCAGGTCCTCACGGATCGGCTTCGGAGCCGACGCCGCGTTGAACGCGATGGTGCACACCGTCAGGAAGTGCGCCACCAGGCGCACCACGGGCCAAGGGGTGTGCTTGCGGATCATGTGGAGATCCAGGGCCAGCAGCACAACGATTCCGGCGTCAATCCCGACGGGGAAGACGTGGGCGAACCATCCGAAGTGGTGCTGCTGGCCGAGCCTGACGAGCGCTGAATACGACCCCGTGAAGCCGATGCCGGCCAGGACCGCACCGCCGACGACCGCGAGCACGGTAAGGAGTCGCATCGTCTGCTCGGCGCGTCCGGCACCCGCACCCGTAACGGCGGCCGGTGTACCCGAAGCGACAGTCAGCGCGTCCGGAATAGCGGGGCGCGTACCCGAAACGGCGGCCCGGGGGACCCCATTGAGCGTCTGAGTCACTGGCCGTTCTCCTTCGCGTCCAGGGCGGCGAGCAGGTCGCGCAGGACGTAGTCGAGCCCGCAAGCCGCGCGGATCATCGCGTCCCGGTCGTGGATGTTCGCCTGGGCCTTCTCGTCGAGGACCTTGCGGGCTTGAGCGATGGCCCGGTGCAGCGGCGGGACGATCACGGGCCCGTCCGTCTCCGGGTCGTACAGCGGGTTGTAGGACGTGCTCATCACTCGCCCACCTCTCCGGCGGCGCGCGCAGCCAGGTGCGCGCACAGGTTGACGCCGTGCCTGTCGCCCAGCCGGTTGGCGGCGAGCAGGTCGGCGAGGATCAGCTGAATCGGGGGAAGCGCCCGGACCTCCAGGGAGGCCGCGTTCACCGCGGCCTCCTCGGTCGGCCGGCGCACCAGGGCGGTGCTCACAGTCGGGCCTCCACCAGGGCCGCCGACAGGCGCACCCTCAACTCGGGGATGGTGACCGCGGCGAACGTCGCCAGCTTCTGCTGCAGCTCCAGCAGGTCGGCGTCGTCGTACTCGTGCTCACCGCCGCCCAGCTCGACCGTGATAAACGGCCGGCGGTAGCCCTCGCTGTACGGCCACTGGCACAGCTGGCCGTAGGCCAAGACCGTGCCGTCGTTAAAAGCCACCTCGAGCGGCAGACCGTTGTGCGTCAGGTCAGACCGGGCGCCGCCCGTCTTGTGCAGCCCGTCGCACCAGGACGGCTCGGGCATCGTCACGTCACCGTGGTCGCTGGTGGCCACGGTCACCGTGCGGGCACTCACGCCGGAATCCCGTCAATGAGCGGGTGGACGGCGACACCGAACGGCTTCGGCAGCGGCGTCAGGTCCATCCCGAACGACTGGCCGATCAGGTACCGGGTGATGACGTCGTTCTCGATCTCGCTCCGCCGGGTCGGCATCAGGAGGACCGTCCGCTTACGGGGGCGGACGACGACCGCGCCGAAGAACGACGGGTCGTCGATGCTGGAGTCGAGCAGCTGGACGTTCGTCTCGGTGATCAGCTCGTCCAGCGGGGCGGTGCACAGGCGGTCGATGGTCGGCTCGACAACCGGGGCCGGCGTCTTCTTCGCGGCGCGCCTCTCGGGCTGCGACGGGATGGCCGACAGGTACGGAGTGACGAGCGCTCCGGAGGGCTTGAAGTTCTCGGGTGCTGTGATGCTCACAGCGCCACCCCCAGCACTTCAGCGGGGATACCGCGCTCGGCGGCGTATGCCTTGAGGGCGGACCGCGGCACGCGGATGGTTCCTCGGCCGGCGCCCACACGGTACGAGGCCAGCTGGCCCGTTCGGATGGCGACGTAGATCGTGGAGACGTCGACACCGAGGGCGGCGGCGATTTCCTTTGCCTTCAGAGGCGGCGGGGTGGCCGCGTAAACGGGGGTAGAGTTTTCCTGCATCGGTTTCCTCCAAGTCACCTGATGCACGGCCTCGACGGGCTCGGTGTTAGTAGCACCGAGACACCCCCGTCGGGGCCTTTGTCATGTCTGACTTGTCCCAGCCTGTCGTTCGGCCGGGCACTCCACTAAGGTGTCTTAAGGAGCTTCGTCGTGTCAAGGGGCTTCGTAAGGTGTCTTAAGAAGGGTGAGTTTGGATGGCTGGGGAAGCGAAGCGACTGCCTGTGTACCGAGAGGCAGCCAACGAGATCATTGATCGCATCAAAGGTGGCGAGCTAGTGCCTGGGGGCCCCGCGCCGTCAGCCCGGCAGCTGATGGAAAGCACAGGTATGAGCAGCGCCACTGCGGCTCGCGTCCTCGGCGTGCTGCGCGACGAAGGCTGGATCGACACAGTCCCTGGCCGCGGCAGCTTCGTCCGGACGCCGAACCAGCTGACGCAGGGAGCCGACCGACTCGGCATGCTCCGCAGCGGAGGTACTGGGCTCAGTGACGGTGAGCGCGTCGAAATCCTCGAGGGTCGCACAGAGGCCGCATCCCAGGAAGTGGCCGACGCGCTGGGTATCGAGGCCGGCGAGCGGGTTGCCGTGCGACGTCGCCGCTACATCGACGCGGCCGGCGTTTCCGCGGTGTCCTCGACTTGGATCAGCGGTGCCCTCGCGGAGCATCTGCCTGAGTTCACTCTCGCCGAGCCACTCCCCAAAATGACCTTCGGGCTCCTCGAGGACCGGACCGGCCGCCGAGCCAGTAGGCGGCGCGACGCTGTCTCCGTCCGGCCGGTGCCAGATGACGTTGCCGCGCTTCTGGACGTGCAGACCGGACGAGACGTCCTCGTAGTGACCAACCGGTACTGCGACCAGAACGGCGAACCGACTGAGTACGCCGTGGACTACCACGCGCCGGGCCGTGAGCTCGTGTCCGAGTACGACCTCGACTAGGGCGGCGGGCGGGATGAGACAGACCGCGCCTAAGCGGAGAAGGCCCCGCCGGACGAGCGGCGGGGCCTTCGTTCGTTGCTACTAGGGACGTCTCACACTCGTCTCACAGACCCCCGCGCGCAAGCACATTCCGGTGCCCCGTGACCTGCGGTTTCGTGCGCGCCATGGATGTGTACGTACCTCCATGGACGACAGGTAAGCTCTGGTCACGTGACTGCTGCTCCTGCGAAGCCTCGCATCCCCAACGTCCTGGCCGGCCGCTACGCCTCCGCGCAACTCGCCGTCCTGTGGTCCCCCGAGCAGAAGGTGAAGCTCGAGCGCCGGCTGTGGCTCGCGGTGCTGCGCGCTCAGAAGGACCTCGGCATCGAGGTGCCCGACGAGGCCATCTCCGACTACGAGCGCGTGCTCGACCAGGTCGACCTGGCGTCGATCGCCGAGCGCGAGAAGGTCACGCGCCACGACGTGAAGGCGCGGATCGAGGAGTTCAACGCGCTCGCCGGGCACGAGCAGGTCCACAAGGGCATGACCTCCCGCGACCTCACCGAGAACGTCGAGCAGCTGCAGATCCGGCTCTCGCTGGAGCTGATGCGCGACCGCACGGTCGCCGTGCTGGCGCGGCTGGGCAAGCTGTCCGGTGAGTACGCGGAGCTCGTCATGGCGGGCCGCTCCCACAACGTCGCGGCTCAGGCGACGACTCTCGGCAAGCGCTTCGCGACGGCGGCCGACGAGCTGCTGGTGGCGTACGGACGCCTTGAGGAGCTGCTCGGCCGCTACCCGCTGCGCGGGATCAAGGGCCCGGTCGGCACGGCCCAGGACATGCTGGACCTGCTGGGCGGCGACGCCGGCAAGCTGGCGGACCTGGAGCAGCGGATCGCCGTCCACCTCGGCTTCTCGCAGGCCTTCACCTCGGTGGGCCAGGTCTACCCGCGCTCGCTGGACTACGAGGTCGTCACCGCGCTCGTGCAGCTGGCGGGCGCGCCCTCCTCCCTGGCCAAGACCATCCGGCTGATGGCCGGGCACGAGCTGGTGACGGAGGGCTTCAAGCCCGGCCAGGTCGGCTCCTCCGCGATGCCGCACAAGATGAACACCCGCTCCTGCGAGCGTGTGAACGGCCTCATGGTGATCCTGCGCGGCTACGCCTCGATGACGGGCGAGCTGGCCGGTGACCAGTGGAACGAGGGCGACGTGTCCTGCTCGGTGGTGCGCCGTGTCGCGCTGCCCGACGCGTTCTTCGCCTTCGACGGTCTCCTGGAGACCTTCCTCACGGTGCTCGACGAGTTCGGCGCGTTCCCGGCGGTCGTGGCCCGCGAGCTCGACCGCTACCTCCCCTTCCTCGCCACGACGAAGGTGCTCATGGCTTCGGTACGGGCCGGGGTCGGCCGCGAGGTGGCGCACGAGGCCATCAAGGAGAACGCCGTCGCCTCGGCGCTGGCGATGCGTGAGCAGGGCGCCGAGCGCAACGAACTCCTCGACAAGCTGGCCGCCGACGACCGGATCCCGCTCGACCGTTCCCAGCTGGACGAGTTGATGGCCGACAAGCTGTCCTTCACCGGTGCGGCGGCTCAGCAGGTCGGCTCCGTGATCTCCCGGATCGAGGAGATCGCCAAGCAGCACCCCGACGCCGCCGGGTACACCCCCGGATCGATCCTCTGATCCGCGCGGCATGACACCCGAAGAGCTCCTGGCCGCCCGCGACCGCCTCGTCCCCGATGTGGTCGCGGGCGGCCTGCGGGTGCTCTTCTGCGGTATCAACCCCGGGCTGATGTCGGCGGCCACCGGCCACCACTTCGCCCGCCCCGGAAACCGCTTCTGGCCGGTGCTCCACCTCTCGGGCTTCACTCCCCGGCAGCTGAAGCCGGCGGAGCAGGACGAACTCCTCTCCTACGGTCTGGGCATCACCAATGTGGTGGCCAGGGCGAGCGCGCGGGCCGACGAGATAAGCGACGAGGAGTTCCGCGAAGGCGGGCGCGTCCTCACGGAGAAGGTCGAGCTGCTGCGGCCCCGGTGGCTCGCGGTGGTGGGCATCACGGCCTACCGCACGGCGTTCGGGGAGCGGAAGGCGACGGTCGGGCCCCAGGAGCGGACGATCGGCGCGACCCGGATCTGGGTCCTGCCCAACCCGAGCGGGCTCAACGCCCACTGGACCGCACAGACCATGGCCGAGGAGTTCGCCCGGCTGCGGGCCGCGTCACTGGGCGAGGACCCGACGGCCGGAGGCTAGCGGCGGGCAGACGCGCCGCCTGGCTCCTTCCGGCGTCGCCGCGCTACGGCGGATCGATGCCGGTGACGACCGCCGCCAGCGCGTACGACGGCCCCTCGGCATCCAGGGCCAGCCCCACCGCGATCCACCGGCCGTCGGCCCGCCACAGGTGCAGGCTGTCGAACCCGGCGCTCAGCTCGTCCCAGGGCGCCGGTACGGCCTCTCCCCCGACGCTCCGTTCCAGCAGACTCCAGAGGCCGAACACCTGGGCCTCACCCCACCGCCCGTCGAGTACGGCCACCAGCGCGTCGTGCTCGGCCAGGCACCGCTCCCGCGCTTCCACTTGGTCCGCGGCGTCCTCGCCGGCCGGCTCCCCGGCCGGCTCCCCGGCCGCGCTCAGTTCCACCGTGTGGTAGCCGGGTCCGCTGAAGCCGCTTTCCGTCCTGCGGCGCTGAGCCGGGAACTCCCGGGTGCGCAACAGGTCTATGAGGGCGAGATACCGTGCGGTGCTCATGTCGTCAGTAAACCTCCCGCCACTGACAACTGGCCCTGTGTCAGGCGTCGCGACGCAGCAGCGCCCACCGTCCGGCGAGCACCGCCGTCGCCGCCCATCCGGCCGTGACCGCGAGCCCCGTCCACGGGCCCAGGCTGCCAGTCGGCCGCGCCCGGATCACCAACTGCCCCGCGCGGTCCGGCAGGTAGGCGGCGATCCCCTCCGCGACGTCCCCGAGCACGAACGAGACGATCAGAACGAAGGGTATGAGCAGGCTCAGCACGGCCACGCCGCTGCGGAACAGGGTGGTCAGGCCGGCGGCGAGGAGGGCCATCAGCGCGAGGTAGACGGCGCTGCCCACACAGGCGCGCAGGACGCCCGGGTGCCCGAGCCCCATGGCGTATTCCCCCATGAAGGCCTGCCCCGCCAGGAACGACACGAAGCCGGTCACCAGCCCCACGGCCAGCACCGGTCCGGCCACGAGTGCCATCTTGGCGGCGTAGAAGCGGCTTCGGTCGGGCACGGCGGCGAGAGAGGTCCGCAGGGCGCCGTTCGCGTACTCCGCGGAGACCACCAGGGTGCCGAAGGCGATGGCGGCGATCTGGCCGAAGTTCACGGCGTGGAAGGCGCCGAAGACGGGGTCGAAGCCGGCGTGGCGGGCCTCCGATCGGCCCACCGCGGCGCTCACCAGAACGGTGATGCACAGGGTGACGACGAAGACCGCCGCCAGCGAGCCGACGACGGAACGCATCGACATGATCTTGAGCCACTCGGAGCGCAGTGCGGCAGCGGTCGGCATGTCAGACCTCCTGACGGGTCGTGGGGGACGTGGACGCGAACGGTGCCTCGCCCGCCGTGAGATCGAGGTAGGCCTGCTCAAGGGAGGGCTGCTCGTCGGACAGTTCGAGGATCGGGATGCCTTCGCGGGCCGCTGTCGTGCCGATCGCCTCCGCCTTGGCCCCGTCCACGGTCCAGCGCCCGTCATCACCGGGCTCCAGTGCGAAACCCGATCGGGCCAGTGCGGAGCGGAGCCGGTCCGGGGCGGTGGTGCGCAGCCGGACCCGGGGCCGGCTGCGCGCGTCGAGGAACTCCCGCAGGGGCGCGTCGGCCAGCAGCCTGCCCCGGCCGAGGACGACAAGATGGTCGGCGAACGTCGCCGTCTCGTTCATGAGATGGCTGGAGACGAGTACGGTACGGCCCTCGCGGGCGAGCCGCGTCATCAGTTCACGGATCCAGATGATGCCTTCCGGGTCCAGGCCGTTGGACGGCTCGTCGAGCATCACCACCGGTGGATCGCCGAGCAGTGCCGCGGCGACCCCCAGACGCTGCCGCATGCCCAGCGAGAACGTCCTCACGCGGCGCCCCGCGACAGCTGCCAGACCGGATTCCTCCAGGACCTGGTCGACGCGGCGTACCGATATCCGGTTGCTCGCCGCGAGAACGCGCAGATGGTCACGGGCGGTTCGGGCCCCGTGCGCCGCGTGGGCGTCGAGCAGCGCCCCGACCCGGCGCAACGGCTCCTCGGCATCCGCGTACCGTCGGCCTGCGACGGTGGCGGAACCGGACGTGGGGCGGTCCAGGCCGAGGACGAGGCGCATCGTGGTGGACTTGCCGGCGCCGTTCGGTCCGAGGAACCCGGTGACCCGGCCGGGCCGCACACTGAACGTGAGACGGTCCACGGCACGTGTGGTGCCGTACACCTTCGTGAGCTCTTGGACGTCGATGCTGTTCATGGCTTCAGATTGGCCTTCGCGCCGGCGGCCGGTCCTCCCCCGTCCGAGGGGACCGTCTCCCCCGCACGGGGGAGCCGTCGCCGCGCCCTGCGCTGGCACGATGACGTCATGCGTCACGTCAAGTCCCGTCTCCTGCGCCCTCTGACACGACCGGTCACGTACACCCGCTGGGTGCATCTGTGGATCGCCGTGGTGGTGATCGGCCTGTGGATGTTCATCGACACCTCCCGGCTGTACGTGCCGGTGGTGCTGGTCGCGCTGGCCGGCCTCGTCCCCTGGGTCCGCCAGGTGGAAGGCGTACAGGCGCGGTTGCTGCTGTTGCCGAACAAGGCCGGTGGAGAGGACGCGGTCATCGTGGCGGCGCCCTCGGCGTCCTGGGCCGACCGCTGGCGGACCGTCCTGTGGCTGGAGGTCAGGCTGGTGCTGGGGTGTTCGGTGGCCCTGCTCACCGGCCAGTTGCCCATGACCTCGGTGGACCTGGTGGTCCTGGCGGCCGGTGGTTCAGTCGACGAATCCATATTCCTGGGGTCGTTGCCGGGCGGTCACTGGTGGTACGCCCTGCTCTCGCCGCTGCCGTTGGTCGTTCTGATGGCCGTGGTGGTGGGGGCGGGCGAGCTGATCACCCGGGTCGCCAAGCGCCTGCTGGGGCCGTCCGCGGCCGAGCGGCTGACCGCGCTCGAAGAGCGCACCGAGAGGCTTCTGGAGCGCAATCGCATCGCCCGTGAGCTGCATGATTCGATCGGGCATGCCCTCACCGTCGCCGTGGTGCAGGCGGGCGCCGCCCGTGCCGCGAACAGCGCGGAGTTCACCGACCGGGCACTGGCCGCCATCGAGGACACGAGCCGGGCGGCGCTGGAGGATCTGGAGCGCGTCCTGCTCGTCCTTCGGGAATCGGGGCGTTCTCCCGGTCCGGGTCCGACCCTGGCCGAGGCGGACCGGCTGCTGGAGTCGGCCCGGGCCTCCGGAGCGAAGGTGGACGCGGACGTATCAGGGCAGTTGGAGCGGATCGCCGGTCCCGTCTCCCGGGAGGGTTACCGCATCCTCCAGGAGTCGCTCACCAACGTGCTGCGACACAGCGGACCGGTCCCCGTCCAGGTACGCATAGCCGTCCTCGCGGGCCGGCTCGAACTGGACGTGACCAGCCCGCTCGACGCCGCCGGGCCGCCACCGGGCGACGGCAACGGACTGCGCGGCATACGGGAGCGGGCCGCTCTCCTCGGCGGCGAGGCGCACGCCGGACCGCACGAGGGCGAGTGGTGGGTGTACGTGAGGCTGCCGCTTGACGGCCTACGCTGAGCGGATGCCCGTTACCGTTCTTCTGGTCGACGACGAGCCTCTTGTCCGCGCGGGTCTGCGTGCCGTCCTGGAGGCGCAGCCCGACATCAGCGTCGCAGGAGAGGCCGCCGACGGCGCCGCTGTGATTCCGCTCGTCCGTCAACTGCGCCCCGATGTCGTGGCGATGGATGTCCGGATGCCTCTGATGGACGGCATCGAGGCGACCCGGGCGGTGCTGCGCACCATTCAGGATCCGCCGAAGATCCTCGTCGTCACGACCTTCGAGAACGACGAGTACGTGTACGAGGCGCTGCGCGCCGGAGCGGACGGCTTCCTGCTGAAGCGCTCGCGTCCCGCCGAGATCGTGCACGCGGTCCGGCTGGTCGCCGAGGGCGAGTCGCTGCTGTTCCCCGCCGCGGTCCGTGCCCTGGCCGCGGAGTACGGCAGCAGCCCCGCGCGCGCGGCCATGGAGCGGGCGGCGCTCACGGAGCGGGAGGCAGCGGTGCTGCGGCTGATGGCCCGGGGTTTGTCCAACGCGGAGATCGCCACGCGGCTCGTCGTGGGCACCGAGACGGTGAAGACGCATGTCAGCGCGGTGCTCGCCAAGCTGGGAGCCCGGGACCGGACGCAGGCCGTGATCGCGGCGTACGAGTCGGGCTTCGTCACGCCCCGGTGAGGTCCACCGGCGCGGCGCGTTCGGCGGCGCGCCGGTGGACCTCAC
>NZ_VBVX01000120.1 GCF_005981925.1 Streptomyces albidochromogenes | reverse complement strand
ACCCCGCCCCCGGCGCCGGGCCTCCGGCTCCTCGGGCGCTGCGGGGTCCGGCGTCCGGGGCGGGGAACGGCCCCGGGAGGACCGCGCCCTACGGCGTACGGACGTCTGCGCGTGCGGGGCGGGCGCGCCGGTGTGAGGGTGCAGAGGTGACGACCACCCGCGCGACCAGCCCCGCGAAGGCCCGCGTCCCGGCGACGGCTGCGGGCTCCGCGCCGCCCGTGCTCGACCGGCGGCAGCGCAACATCGTCTTCGGGACGATCATGCTCGGCATGCTGCTGGCCGCTCTCGACCAGACGATCGTCGGCACCGCCCTGCCCACCATCGTCGCGGAACTCGGCGGCGCGGAGCACATGTCGTGGGTGGTCACCGCCTACCTGCTGGCGGAGACCGTCGCCACCGTCCTGGTGGGCAAGTTCGGCGACCTCTTCGGCCGCAAGCTCGTCTTCCAGGTCTCGGCCGTCGTCTTCATCACCGGTTCGTTCCTGTGCGGCCTCGCCGGCAACATGACGCTCCTGATCGCCTGGCGCGCCCTCCAGGGCGTCGGCGCCGGCGGGCTGATGGTCACCTCGATGGCGCTGATCGCCGACGTCATCCCGCTGCGCGAGCGCGGCAAGTACCAGGGCGCGATCGGCGCGGTGTTCGGCGTCGCCACCGTCATCGGCCCGCTGCTCGGCGGCCTGTTCACCGACCACCTGACCTGGCGCTGGGCGTTCTACGTCAATGTGCCGATCGCGATCGTCGTGGTCGCCGCCGCCGCCCGCAACATCCCCGCCGTGCGCTCGGCGGCCCGCCCGGTCGTCGACTACCTCGGCATCGCGCTCGTGGCGGTCGGCGCGAGCGCCCTGATCCTGGCGACCAGTTGGGGCGGCAACGAGTACGCCTGGGGCTCGGGCGTCATCATCGGGCTCTTCGCGGGCGGCCTGATCGCGCTCGCGCTGTTCTGCTACGCCGAGACGCGCGCCGTCGAACCCATGCTGCCCATGCGGCTGTTCTCGAATCCGGTCTTCACCGTCTGCTCGATCCTCAGCTTCGTCGTCGGCTTCGCGATGCTCGGCGCGATGATCTTCCTGCCCACGTATCTCCAGTACGTCGACGGGGACTCGGCCACGGTCTCGGGCGTCCGTACTCTGCCCATGATCGTCGGCCTCCTCATCGCGTCCGTCTTCAGCGGCAACGTCGTCAGCAAGACCGGCAGGTACCGGATCTTCCCCATCGCCGGCTCACTCGTCATGGGCGTCGGCCTGTTCCTGCTGTCCCTGATGGACACCGGCACCAGCGCCTGGCTGGAGTCGCTGTACATGTTCGTGCTGGGCATCGGGATCGGCCTGTGCATGCAGGTCCTGACGATCGCCGTGCAGAACACCGTCGAGTACTCCGACCTCGGGACGGCCACCTCCGGCGTCACCTTCTTCCGTACGCTCGGCATGTCGTTCGGCACCGCCGTCTTCGGCACCATCTACGCCAACTCCCTGCGGCCCAACCTCACCGCGGGCGTCACCGAGGCCGCCCGCGCCGACGGGGCGGACCCCGGGGCCCTGCTGGCTGCGGCGCAGAGCCCGGAGGGCGTGCACGCGCTGCCGCCCGCGCAGGCGGAGCCGATCGTGCAGGCGTACGCCGACTCGCTACACACGGTGTTCCTGTGGACGGTCCCCGTCGCGCTCGTCGGGTTCGCGGTGTCGCTGTTCCTCAAGCAGGTCAAGCTGCGCGACGCCGCCCGCGCCGGGTCCACCGACATGGGCGAGGGGTTCGCGTCGCCCATGTCGGGCGACTCGGCGAAGCTGCTGGAGCTGAACGTCGCGCAGGTCCTGCGCGCGAAGGGCCCGGACACCGCGCGCTGGATCGTCAGCGGCTCCGACACCCGGCTGGACATCGCGGGTGCCTGGGCGGTCATGCAGGTCGCGCTGCTGACCCGCATCGTCGGGCACGCCAGCCTCGGCCTGGTCGCCGTCCGCCGCGGCCTGCCGCCGGAGGTGCTGCTGCCGGTCTTCGACCGGATGGTGGACGAGGGCTACCTCACCCAAGACGGCAACCTGTTCTCGCACACCCCTGCGGGCGAGCGCGAGGCCGAGGTCATCAGCGCGGCGTGGGGGCGGTGGCTCGGCGACCAGCTGGAGATGGACGGCGGGCGGCCGGGCAACGAGGAGCTGACCGCCGCCGTCGACGCGATCGCCAAGCGGCTGCTCGCCGAGGACCTGGAGCAGGGCGGGCTCCTGCCGGCCGCCCACCGCTGAGGCCCCTCACCGCGGCCTCACGCCGACGAACCGACCCCGGCGTCCGCGGCCTCACGGGCCGGCGGGACCGGCGCCGGCGGCTCCTCCTGCGGCGCCGCCCGCGCCGTGCGCACCAGGCGCGACGCGGCGAGCCAGAACGTGGTCGGCAGGAACACCAAATCCCCGACGATCGTGATGGCCGAGAACATCGGCAGCGCCATCAGCACACCGATGCCGATGTGCGTGGTGAGCATGACGACGAGGATGCAGTACTTCAGCCGCCGGTTGAACACCAGCGCCGGGAACAGCATCTGCGAGAAGACGGTGAGGTACGCCATGAGCGCCGCGAACGTGCCGTGACCCGCGATCCACGCCGAGAGTTCGGGGAAGGTCGAGAAGTCGTCGTACATCATCGAGTAGTAGAGCGCCGTGCCGTTGCGCCAGGACTCGCCCTGGATCTTGTACATCGCCGCGGAGCCGTAGATCACCATGACCTGGAGGGCGATCATCGCCATGCCGCCGTTGTGCAGGACGGTGACGAGGCGGCGGCGCAGCTCCTCCGTCTCCTCGCCCCAGAAGACGAACCGCGACCCGGCCGCCGGCTTCTCCCGGCGGGCGCGGCGGCGCGCGTCGAGCGACCAGTGGCGGCCCGAGGCGACGAAGACGAGGTAGTTGGCGAACAGCAGGCTCAGCAGCGCCCAGCCGCTGTTGGCCATGGACCCGCGGATGTAGAAGGCCACCACGAGGAACCAGAAGAGCACGGACACCGCCCGGGTGCGCCAGCCGAGCATCAGCAGCGCGCTGAGGACGACGGCCAGCCCGTACCAGGCCCAGAAGACGAGGGCGCTGTCGGTGACGAGCAGCGAGTACCACCAGGAGAAGGGGCCGTCCCAGCCCCGGGCCTCCAGGGTCTGTGCGAAGAGGTCGGCCGTGAAGGGGGAACCCGGCCCCCACAGGCGGTCGGCGCGCACCGATTCGCGGAGCAGGTGGATCAGGTAGAGGCCGCCGAGACCGATGCGGATGGCGGCCGCGCTGTACGGCGCGAGCGGTTGGAGGGTCAGCTTCCGTGCGGTGGCGGCGACTTGACGGAGGGGACCGCCGGCGGCGTCGCGCCCCAGGGCGAGTGCGGCGCGTACGGTCATGGGCGGACCTTCCAGTATCCGAGGGCCTGGTACCGGGGGCGCGTGACGGAGGCGTCGGGCCGGGTGCCGGGAGCCGGTATGCGGGTGCTCTTCAGGCGCAGTTGTACGGCCTGGCCGGGCTCCTCGCCCAGGGCGTCGAGCCGTACCAGGACCACGTTGAGCAGATAGCGCGCCGAGCGGCCGGTGGCCTGGCGGGCGTCCGGGCGGGCCGCGTTGCTCCGGTACTGGGACACGGCCCGGCGCAGTACGAGCTGGTCCTCGATGCTGGGGAGCAGTTCACCCCGGTACGCCGCGTTGTCGTGCGCGGTGAGGTCGATCCACGGGCCGAACGTCCCGTCGACGTTGGCGCGCACTTCGAGGTGCTGGTTGAACTTGGAGGGCTCGGGGGCGAAGATGCTCCAGTCCTGCGGGAAGAGCGGCCGCATCCACCCGTTGACCTGCCGGGCGTAGGTCCTGGAGAGCGGGAAGTCCGTGGCGACGTAGAGCAGCAGCATGCTGGAGTGGACCAGGGCGACGAACGCGACGAAAGCCGCGAACCACCGGAGGATCCCGCGCCGCGACGCCCCAAGAGGCGTACCTCTGGGGGCGAGTGGGTCGGGCGGCGGTATGACGGACTCGGCCACGCTGGTTCTCCTCATGGTGCCCACGCATCTCAACGGCGCCCAGGGTATCCACCCCCGTCGCCTTCCCCCGCGTCAGATCTCCTTGGCGGGCCATTCGAGGAGCCGTGCGCCGATGACCGCCGTCTGGAGGGCGTAGCGGTGCATCGGGTCGGCGGGGTCGGATCCGGTCAGCTGGTGGATGCGCTCCAGCCGGTAGGTGAGCGCCCGTACGCTCAGGCTGAGCCGCCGGGCCGCCTCCGCCGCCACGCAGCCTGCGTCGAAGTACGCACTCAGCGTCTCCAGCAGCGGTTCGGCGCCGCCGCGGGCCCGCCGCAGCGGGCCGAGCGCGCTGAGCACCAGGTCGGCCATGGCTTGGCGGTCGCGCGTCAGGACGGGGAAGACCAGCAGGTCGGCGGCGTGCAGGACGGGTCCGTCGAGCGCCATGCGGTCGGCCAGTTCCAGGGCGCTGAGGGCCTCTTCGTACGAGTGGACCACGCCGCCCGCGCCGGGATGCGCCCGGCCGATCGCGACGCGGCCGCCGTCGGTGGCGGCGTGGGCGTGCCGGGCGAAGTGGGTGAGCACGTCGGTCTGGTCACCGGGCACGACGCAGACCAGCCGGCCGTCCTTGGTGGCGAGCAGGATGCGGCGGTCGCCGAACCGGCCGAGGAGTTCGCGGTCCACCCGGCGGGTGACGTGGTCCGTGTCCCCGTACGCCTCGGCGCCCTCGGCCACGGCGACGGCGTGGGCGCGGGAGAGCCGCAGCCCGAAGCGTTCGGCGCGGGCGGCGAGGCGGCCGAGGTCGCTGCGCCCGTGGAGGAGGTCGTCGATGAACTCGCGGCGGGCCGCCTCCTCCTGGCGTACGGCCAGCCGCTGGGACCGCTCGTACCCCTCGGCGAAGGCGTCGACGGCCTGTTCCACCGCCGCCAGCACCCGGTCGGGCGCCGCGGAGGCACCGGGCCAGGCGGCGCGGGTGGCGGCCAGGTGCCGGCCGACGAGGGCGCGCAGCCCGTGGCCCGCTTCGGCGGCCCGCTCGCCGAGGTCCCGGCGCGCGTCGAGCTCCTCCCGGGTGAGCCGGCGGCCGGTGGCGGAGACCTCGGCCAGGAGCCGCGCATAGCCGTCCAGGTACTCCTCGGGCATCTCCGCCTCTGCCACGCGTCCCCTGATTCCGCCGCTCGTGCCGTCTCGTCCGCCGTCACTTCCCGACGACAGAGCATAGAGAGTGCTTGGCCGCGTACGAACTCCGGTGCGCGGCGGAGAGGTCCCGGAGGGTGCGCCGGCGGGCGGCGGTCACACCGGTTTCAGCGGGTCGTGGCCCAGCGTCATCAAACGCCGCCGCCAGGCGCTGTCGCCCGCCGCCGGCGCCAGGTCGGTGCGCCGCTGGACGTGGACGGCCTCCACGACCTTGCGCATGACGGCGACGTCCTCGTCGGTCAGGTCGGTGCGCCGCTTGCCCAGGATCGCCAGTACCTTCCGCCCGGTCTCGGTCCCGGCGCGTTCGGGCAGCGGCTCGCTGTTCTCACCGGCGCCACTGGTCCGCAGCCAGGTGCTCAGCTCCTGGGACGTCATGTTCACCACGCGGTGGAAGTCGTCCCAGAGCCAGTCGAGCTCCAGGGCTGTCGTGCGGTCCATCGGGTGCCTCCCGGCGTCTCGTGGTGCTGCGGGCGAGGGGCATGCGCGATCGCGTCCGCAGTACCCCTGCGATGCCGCCCGAAACACCACCAGAACGGGAGGAAAGGGTCCGGCGGCTAGCGGGTGAAGACCGCGTCCAGGTAGACCCAGGCGCCGTCGTGCCGGGCGAATCGGCTCTGCTCGTGCAGGGACCCGGACTCGCCCTGGTGCGTGTAGTGGGCGCGGAAGGTGACCGTTCCCGTGGTGTGGAAGGCGCTGCCGTCCGTGGTGGCCAGGATGTCGAGGCCCTGCCAGCGCGTGTCCGGGTCGAGGTCGAGGGTGGCCGGCCTGGTGTCGGGGTGCCAGGAGCGCATCAGGTACGCCGCGTCCTGCGCGACGAACGCGCTGTAGCGCGAGCGCATCAGCAGCTCGGCGGTCGGCGCGGCGGCAGCGCCGGAGTGAAAGCGCCCGCAGCAGTCGCCGTACGGGGCGGTGAGCCCGCACGGGCAGGGCGATGCGGGGGTCAGGAGCGGCGGCACGGGCCGACTCCGGGGGCTGCGGCTCGTACCGCGTGCGCTGCGTCGGGACATGTCCCCATTGTGCCCGTGGCCGACGGGGCCCTTTCGCGCCAATGTGCGACCGGGGCCCGCGTGTGCCTTCCGGGCCCTGGGGGCCGCCCGTATTCTCCTGGGCCTGACGCGGCGGTTACCGCCGGTAAGGCGACAGGGGGACGAGGCATGGGAAGTTCCAGACGCACCTTCGTGGCGGGCGCGGCGGCGGCGGGCGGGGCGATGGCCCTGGGGGCGGCGCCCGTCGCCGCCGCGTCCGCCGGGCCGGCGGACGCGCCCCGGCGGGCGGCCCGGGAGTCCGTCGCCGTGCTGGGCGGCGGGGTCGCGGGCCTCACGGCCGCGCACGAGCTCGCCGAGCGCGGGTTCGCCGTGACGGTCTACGAGAGGCGGGCGCTCGGCGGCAAGGCCCGCAGCATGGACGTACCGGACAGCGCGAAGGGCGGCCGCAGGCCGCTGCCCGCCGAGCACGGCTTCCGCTTCATCCCCGGCATCTACCACAACCTGCCGGACACGATGCGCCGCATCCCGTTCCCCGGCAACGCCAACGGCGTGCACGACAACCTCGTCGCCCCGCGCGAGATGATGTTCGCGCGCACGGGCCGCGAGGACCTGCGATTCCCGATCCCCTGGCCCGGCCACCAGCCGGCCCGGCTCACCCTCGACGACCTGCGCCGCGCGCTGACCGGCCTCCTCGAAACGGCGGCGAACCTCCCCGCGCACGAGAGCGCGTACTTCGTGAACCGCGCGCTCGTCTTCCTGACCAGCTGCGACGAGCGGCGCGACGACACGTGGGAGCGCACGCCCTGGTGGGACTTCACCCGGGCCGCCCGTATGTCCAAGGACTACCAGCGCATCCTCGCCATCGGCGTCACCCGCAACATCGTCGCGACGAAGGCGGAGGAGGCCAGCACCCGTACGGTCGGCACGCTCGGCGAGGCCTTCGTGTTCAACGCGCTGGGCCGGGGCGCCGACGGCCCGCCGGACCGCATCCTCAACGCTCCGACGAACGAGGCGTGGATCGATCCCTGGGCGGACCACCTGCGGGGCCTCGGCGTCGACTTCCGGATCGGCTGGACCGTACGGGAGATGAAGTACGCCGACGGCCGGGTCGCGGCGGCGATGATCGAGGACCCGGACGGCGTACGCCGGACCGTGACCGCCGGGCACTACGTCTGCGCCCTCCCGGTGGAGCACGCCCGCCCCACCTGGAGCGCCGCCATGCGCGCCGCCGACCCCCAACTGGCACGGTGCGACCGGCTCAGGACCGACTGGATGACCGGCATCCAGTTCTACCTGACGGAGCGCACGCCGATCCTGCACGGCCACCTCAACTGCATCGACTCGCCCTGGTCCCTGACCGCCATCGCCCAGGCCCAGCACTGGCCGGACCGGGACTTCCCGGCCGACTACGGCGACGGCACGGCGGCGGACTGCCTGTCGGTCGACATCTCCGAATGGGACAAGCCCGGGATCCTGTACGGGAAGACGGCCAAGCAGTGCACCCGGGAAGAGGTCGCGCGCGAGGTGTGGGCGCAGCTGAAGGCCGCGCTGAACGACACCGGCAGGACGGTCCTGCGCGACAGCACGCTGCACTCGTGGTTCCTCGACCCGGGCGTGGACGGCATCGGGACGCCGAACCCGACGAACGAGGACGAGCTGCTGATCCACCCCGTGGGCACGTGGCACAACCGCCCGTCGGCGGCCACGAGGATCCCCAACTTCTTCCTGGCGGGGGACTACGTGTCCGTCGCCATCGACCTGGCGACGATGGAGGGAGCGAACGCGTCGGCCCGCGCCGCGGTCAACGCCCTGCTGGACCGCACGGGTTCGACGGCCCAACGCTGCACCGTCACCCCGCTGTTCCGGCCGCCCGAGATCGAGTTCCTCAAACGCCACGACCGCACGCGCTACCGGCTGGGACTGCGGAACGCGCTCGATGTGGGGTGAGGAGACGGTCAGCTCGCGCCTTCGTCGGCGCCGACGAAGGCGCGGGCCGCGGCGAGTATGACCGGGGGAACCTCCGCGAGTTCGTCCTGCGGGGCATCGCGGAGCACACGGCGGACATGAGTGGCCAGCAGCCGGGCCGACTTGCGGTGCCGCTGCTTCCACCACAGGTGGAGAACGGCCGTGTCCGGGGTGAGCGGGACGACCAGCGCGTGGAGGGTGGAGACGAGGTCGGCGACGTCCTCCTCGGGATCCGCTCCGTCCAGCCCCAGCAGAGCTGCCGCCAGCATGAGCAGGAGCGTGTCGGTCGAGTAACGGACGGCGGCCCGTGGCCGCAGCATCCCAGCCACCGCGGCCGTCGGGAGCCGGTCCGCGTCGAGGCTCAACTGCCGGTAGAAGAGGAGCATCGTGCGTCGCATCGACTCCTGCCCGAGGGCTCCGTCCTCCATGAACCCGGCGCACTGCTCGTACAGCCCCAGCAGTTCCTCGTCCGGTACGCCGAGGCCGCTCGCCAGCCAGAGCGAGGACAGGCTGTGCGCCAGCGACGTCGCCGCACCGTCCGGCCGCCCCACGAACGTGGTGACCGACGATCCCAGCCATTTGAACAGGGGATCGACGGCGTGCAGGACCACCGCGTCGTTGGTACCGCCCGACACCGACATCTTGTGCCGGATCTGGTCCGGGTAGGGACGCGACCAGGCCACGCGCCTGTTGCGGCCCTCGTGGCGCAGCGCCCACCCGTACAGCCAGTAGGGGTCCACCGGTTGTGGCGCGTCCACGAGGTCCGCGGCCGGGCGGATGTCGAGTTCTCTCCGGTCGCCGTTCCAGGTGTTGCGCATACTGATCGCCAGTGCGAAGTCCGTCCACTCGGGTTCGCTGAGCGCCGACCTCCACAGCAGGACACGCCGGTGCCAGACACCGGCCGGATTCGTCTCGAGGGGAAACAGCTCGCTCGCTTTGACGCCGCCCGTCACCAGAAGCGTCAGCATCAGCATGTTGGCGCTGTAGAGCCCGTGACGCGACGAGGTGCCCCGCGCCCTCGGCCGGTACTCGGGGAAACGGTGCTCGATGCGGTTGCGGTGATCAGCCATGACGGTGATCAGCAGCTCACCGAGCCGCTCCCGCTCCTCGGCCGGGATGCGCTGGATCCGCGCGCCGACGAAGCGGAGCATCTGCCGGGACGAGAGGGAGGCGAAGGACAGCAGCACGTACAGCAGATCGTCGTCCACTCCGGCATGACCCAGGGCCAGTGCGGGCCGCTGGCCGAGCAGCCCGTGGAGCAGCTGCACGGCGAGGCGCGCGGCGAGGTACTCGCCGAACGTCGCGTGGAGGAACTCGTACGTCGTCAGCCGCTGGTCGTCACGCAGAGCCTGCGCCCGCTGGACGAAGAAGAACCGGCCGAGGGCGATGTCCGCCTGGTCGAGCTCCGCCCGGAAGGTGTCCCCGTTCCTCGCGGGCTCACGGCGGCCCAGCAGGGCGGCCAGGTCCTGTTCCAGTTCGACCGTGGTGATCCACTGACGATGGCGGTTGAGCATGCCGAAGGAGATGAGGGACAGCCGCTGGAGTTCCTGCTCGACCCGCCGTTCACGCTCCCGGCCGGTCAGCCCCGATGAGGACTTGCCGATCTCGCGGACGGCGAACGAGACGAGCAGTTCCTCGTACAGCTCCGCCTCCCCCAGCGGCTCGTCACCTTCGGCGCCGCACTGCAGCGCGTTGCCGTCGGTGTCGTAGAGCGCGAGCATCAGCAGCAGCAGGGGCTGGGAAGCGAGAGCCTGGTGGCGTACGGCGACGCCGGCGGGCAGCGCGCGCAGACCCTGGGCCTGGAAGAAGGAGCCGTTGAGGCGGTTCCAGAGATCGAGCCAGCGCTCGATCTGCTGCTGCCGGAAGGGTTCGAGACGCAGCGCCACCGCTCCGTTCGGGTACCGTGCCCGGTCCGCGACAGCGGTCCTGCTGGTGACGACGGCGAGTACGGGACGCCCCTGGTCGGCTTCCCTCTCCTCGAAGCGCGCGACGCGGATCAGGAAGTCCGACTGGCTGACGCCGGTGGCCTGGAGCAGCTCGTCGAATCCGTCGAAGAGGAGGACGGGGACGGCCCCGTCGGCCGCCCGGACCAGCTCGGGCCAGGTCGTCCGCTCGCCGGTCGCGGACCGGACGGCGTACTCGATCTGGTCCTGTACGTCGGCGTCCGCCGGCACCTCGCGCAGGACGACGCGCACCGGCAGGAACCCGGCCGAGGGCAGCCTCGCGGCCAGGATCTTCGTCAGTACGGACTTTCCGGCGCCGGGCTGGCCGAGCACCACCAGCGGCGCGGTCGTCGACGCGACCGAGGTGAGCGCGCCGGCCAGGTACTCGGTGAGGTCGGAACGCGTCGGCACCCCTTCCCACCACTCCTCCTCGGCCGGTCCCTGCGTGCCCTCGACCACGGCACGGACACGGAAGTCCGGATCGACGTACCCCTCACCGAGGGTGGGCAGGACCACTCCGGAACGGGCCTGGCCCTCGGCCAGGATCGCGCGTGCCAGTGCGGCCCGGTAGCCGGTGGCGAGACCCTGCGCCGCGTGGGCGAGCGGCCGCAGGGGGCTCAGCCCCGCCAGGGCGGTCTCGATGCCGGCGAGGGCCTGGCGCAGGCCCGTGCGGGTGGCCTGGTGCTCGATCTGGCCGGACCAGAAGCCGAACTCCGGTACCTCCAGAGCGAGTTGCGCGTACAGGTCCTGGAAGCGTCCGACCGCCGCCTCGCACAGCTCGGTGCCCAGCGCGCTCTCGGCCGCGCCGCGTCGTGTCGCGTCCAGCGCGTCCCACACCGCCAGCCCGTGGAGGAAGGTCTTCAGCCGGACCGACAGCTCCAGGTACCAGAAGCGCAGATCGACGAGGGTCTGCTCGTACGGCACGTGCGGGGCGGGTTGCGGAGCGCCGGTCGCGACCAGGCGCTGGACGAAGCCGTACGCCGCGTCCGAACCCCCGGCCAGTGCGATCTGCTCGCGCCGCGTGAGCCGCGCCTCGGCCAGGTCGAAGGGGAGTTCCACCTCACCGAGGGCCTCGAAGTACGCCGTCACCACCAGCACCGCGTGCGCCGCCGCGATCCGTTCCGTGCGCTCGGCCCGCTCCGAGGACCCCAGCCGGTCCCGCAGCCCTGACGTGAGATCACGGCCGAGCGCCAGTACGCCTCCCCGCGCCGCGAAGAGGTTGAGCACGGCGTCGCTCGTACCGCCCGTCGCCATCGACAACGCGCCGCCGAGCGCCTGGTCGGCCGCCGTCAGCGCCGCGCTGTCGCCGCCGAGTATCGCCACCGCGTCGCTGTAACTGAGAAGTCGTCGCCCCCGCACCGTTCTGGTTCTATCACCGGAGGCGGTCGCGGACGTCCGGCTTCGACAATCCGCCGCGGGAACCGCCGGGGCGCGTTCCTCCTGCGGGCGCCCAGGACCTGCTCCGGCGTGCCGCGCTCCCGTACCGCTCCGCCGTCCGGGAAGCACCCCTGGCCGGCGGCCCCGCGCGCGAAGCCCGTCTCGTGCGTGGCGAGGACCATCGTCATGCCGTCGCCCTCGCGGCCCGTGGGAGCGTCACGTGGCCGGGCGGCGACGGGGCCGGCCGGCAGGGCGGCCGGTTCAGGCACGCGCTCTGACGGAACGGAGCCACGTTTGGGCGCCGGAGGCGATCTTCAATAGGATCCGGCGATGATCACAAGAAAACGGCTGACGGCAGGGGCGTTCGGCCTGCTCGTCGCCCTGGCCGCCGGGCTGCTCCCGGCCGGTCCCGCCGCAGCCGCCGCTGCCGCCGACGAACCGGACGCGCGCGAGTCCCCCAAGGTCGAACTGGTCCTCGACGTCAGCGGGTCGATGCGGGCCAAGGACATCGACGGCCAGTCCCGGATGGCCGCCGCCAAGCAGGCGTTCAACGACGTACTGGACGCTGTGCCCGAGGAGGTGCTGCTCGGCATACGCACCCTCGGCGCCGACTATCCGGGCGACAACCGCAAGACCGGCTGCAAGGACACCCGGCAGCTGTACCCGGTGGGCCCGCTGGACCGGACCGAGGCCAAGACCGCCGTCGCCACCCTCGCGCCGACCGGCTGGACGCCGATCGGCCCCGCCCTCCTCGGCGCGGCCGACGACCTCGAAGGCGGTGACGGCACGCGCAGGATCGTGCTCATCACCGACGGCGAGGACACCTGCGGTCCGCTCGACCCGTGCGAGGTGGCCCGTGAGATCGCCGCGAAGGGGACCCACCTGGTCGTCGACACCCTCGGCCTGGTGCCGAACGCGAAGATCCGCCAGCAGCTCACCTGCATCGCGGAGGCCACGGGCGGCACGTACACCGCCGTGCAGCACACCGACGAACTGTCGGACCGGGTCAAGCAGTTGGTGGACCGGGCGGCCGACCCGGTCGTCAAGCCGGTCGCGACCGACGGCACGGACCGGTGCGCGGACGCGCCGCGGCTGAAGGCCGGTCTCTACACCGACCGCGAGAAGTTCTCCCAGCACCGCTGGTACCGGGTCGACGTGCTGCCCGGTCAGGAACTGCGGGCCGCAGTCAGCGTCGGCGCCGACCGCGCCGTGAACCGCGACTACGGCGTACTGCTGCGGGCGGTGACCACGCGCGGCCGCGAGATCGTGCGCGGCGAGGAGGCCGGCGACGGCCGTACGGACGTGATCTCGACCGGGCTGCGCTACCCCAAGGCCCCGCTGGACGACGACACCGCCGACGAGGTGAAGCCGGCGGCGGAGACCGTGTGCCTCCAGGTCAGCAACTCCTTCTCCGCTCCCCCGTCCGTCAAGACGACGCCCGGTCTGCCGGTCGAGCTGGCCATCGACCTGGTGGACGGCCCCGACGAGGCGTCGGACGTCGCCTCCTTCGGTCTCGGGCACGGCTGGTGGCTGCTCGGCGTGCTCGCTCTGACCGGCCTGCTCGCCGGTCTCGTGTGGGGCTGGCTCTCGCGCTGGCGCCTCGCCGTATGGAGGACGAACTGATGCGTACGACGACACGAGTGCTGAGCGGGGTCCTGCTGGCGGGAGCGGCGCTCTTCCAGGCGGCCGCTCCCGTCCTCGCGGACTCGACGCCCTCGCCGGGGGCCGTCGAGGACGGCGAGGAGCAGGCGGCGCCGACGGAGGCGGGCACCGCCTTCCGTACGGCGGTGCGGATCCGGCATGACCAGCCGGCCACGGCCGAGGCGTCCACCGGTGACTACCTGTACTGGGTCTTCGACGCCGACGCGGGGCGCACCGCCACCGTGCGGGCCACCGTGAAGCTTCCGGAGGCGGCGGCCCGGCACGGGGCCGCGACGTGGCGCGTCGACGTGTACGACGGACTGCGCCGGCGTCAGGCGTGCGTGCACGGCGGTCAGGCGAAGGCGGCGCCGGCCGGCGCCGCGTCCGTCACCGTGTCCTGCACGCTGAGGACGGTGCGGGCCTGGGCGGAGCCGTGGGCCGACGATCCGCTGCCGGGGAGTTACTACGTACGGCTGACGGTCGCCGACCTGCCGCAGGAGGACCTCGGCCTGCCGGTGCGCGCGGAGGTCCTCGCGACGGCGCGGGACGCGGGCGGGGCGCGGGCGGTGGACGGCACGCTGGCGGTGCCGCTGGTGCCGGGCGCGTCGGACGCGCGGGTGGCCGGGGCGGCCGACGAGGCGTTCTCGTCGGGCTGGTGGTCCTCGCGCTGGATCTGGACGGTGGGCGGGGGCGTCCTCGGGGCGGCCGCGGCCATCGCCGGGTACACCGTGACACGGGGCGCGGGGCGGCCCGCGCGGGTGCCGCCGGGCGCCTGAGCGATGCCGGGCCGGTGCGGTCCCGCCCCGCGCCGGGCGGGACCGACCGGCCCGGCGGAGGGTGCGCGGGGTGCACCGGCGGCGTACGGCACAGGCGTGCGGCGCGGGTGCGTACGGCGGCGTACGGCACAGGCGTGCGGTGCGTCCGGCGGCCCGCGGCATGAATGCCTGCGGTGCGTCCGGCGGCGTACGGCAGGTGGCGCACGGGACTTGTGGAGCGGCTTGGCGGTCAGCACGCTGGCCCCATGACCACACCCGCCACCGGCCCGGTCCCGCCGCCTGTGACAGCCCGGCCGGCCCGCTCCCGCCGGGCACTGGTGGCGGGGTCCGTCGGCAACTTCATCGAGTGGTACGAGTTCGGCGTCTACGGCTACTTCGCCACCGTCATCGCGGCGCACTTCTTCACCCCCGAGGGCGGCAGCGAGGTGGAGGGGCTCGTGAAGACTTACGCGTCGTTCGCCCTCGCGTTCTTCTTCCGGCCCGTCGGGGCGGCGCTGTTCGGGCGGCTCGGTGACCGGATCGGCCGCCGGCCGACGCTCATCCTCGTCATCTGCCTGATGACCGCCGCCACGACGCTGATCGGCGCGCTGCCGACGTACGCCTCCATCGGCGCGGCCGCGCCGTGGCTGCTGACGCTGCTGCGGATTCTGCAAGGGCTGTCGGCCGGCGGGGAGTTCGGCGGGGCGGTGTCGGTCATGACGGAGTTCGCACCGCCGGGCCGCCGGGGCCTGTACGGGGCGTGGCAGTCGTTCACGGTGGCGCTCGGCCTGCTCGCGGGCGCCGGGGCGGCGGCGCTCCTGGCGACCGTGCTGACCACGTCGCAGCTGAACGGGTGGGGCTGGCGGGTGCCGTTCCTCCTGACGCTGCCGCTGGGACTCGTCGCGCTGTGGCTGAGACTGCGCCTGGACGAGACGCCGGCCTTCGCGTCGGCCGTCGTCGACAAGAGCGCACCCGTGCGGCGGCCGCCCGCCGGGGAGACGGTGCGGGCCGTCGCGCTGGGCGCGGGAAGGCTGATGGGCTGGTCGGCGGCCGGCTACACCTTCCTGGTGGTCCTCCCCTCGTACCTCCAGAGCACCCTGAACGCGACGTTCCAGCAGGCGCTCGTCGCCACGGCCTTGGCCAATCTCGGGTTCGCGGCCTCGATCCTGCCCGCCGGTGCGGTCAGCGACCGGATCGGGCGGCGGGCGGTGATGCTCACCGGAGCGCTGCTGGTCGCCCTGCTCGCGCTGCCGCTGCTGAACCTGGTGCAGGACCCGGGGACGCCGGCGTACGCGAAGGGGGCGGCGCTCTTCGGCGCGGGGGCCGCCGTCGGGCTGATGGCGGGGCCGGGCCCCGCGATGCTGGCCGAGATGTTCCCGACCACCGTGCGCTACACGGGGCTCGGGCTGGCGTACGCGCTGTCCAACGCGGTGTTCTCGGGCTGCGCGGGCCTGATCATCACCCAGGTCGTCGAGCGGACCGGGAATGCCGACATTCCCGCGTACTACGCGGCGTCGGCCTGCGCGGTCAGCGTCGCCGCGCTGCTGACGCTGCGCGCCGACGACCACCACCGGGCGCTGCGGTGAGCGCCCTGCGGGTGATCGGGCTGATGTCCGGCACGTCGTACGACGCCATCGACGCGGCCGCCGCCGACCTCGCCCTCGACGGGGACACGCTGGTGCTCACGCCGCTGGGCATGATCAGCACGGCGTACGACGACGATCTGCGGGCGGCGCTGGCCGGGGCGCTGCCGCCCGCCACGACGGATCTGGCCACGGTGTGCCGGCTCGACACGCGCATCGGCCAGGCGTTCGCGGCGGCAGCGGTGCGGGCCGACCTGGAACTGTGCGACGGGCGGGCCGGCCTGATCGCCTCGCACGGGCAGACCGTCTACCACTGGGCCGAGGCCGGCCGGGTGCACGGCACGCTCCAGATCGGCGAGAGCGCCTGGATCGCCGAGGCGACCGGCCGCCCCGTCGTCTCGGGCTTCCGTACGCGGGACGTGGCCGCCGGGGGCCAGGGCGCGCCGCTGGTGAGCGTCGTCGACGCCATGTGGCTGCGGGGGCGGCCGGGGGTGCCCGTGGCGCTCAACCTGGGCGGGATCGGGAACGTCACGGTGGCCGCCGACGGGGCGGGCGGCGGACCGCTGGCCTTCGACACCGGGCCGGCCAACGCGCTGATCGACGCGGCCGTGCGGGAGCTCGCCGCGGGCGATGCGCTCGGTGGGGCGTACTCCATGGATGTGGACGGCGCGCTCGCCGCACGGGGGCGTGTGCGCCGGCCGCTGCTGCGGCGGCTGTTGGACGAGCCGTACTACACCCTGCCCGCGCCGAAGACGACGGGCAAGGAGCTGTTCCATCTGCCCTATCTGCGCGCGGCGCTCGACGTGTTCGGGCCACTGCCCGCCGAGGACGTGGTGGCCACCCTGACCCGGCTCACGGCGCGGACCGTCGCCGATGCCGTCCGGCCCTTCGGGCCGACGGAGGTGATCGCGTCGGGCGGGGGCACCCGCAACCCGGTGCTGATGGAGTGGCTGCGGGAGGAACTGGGCGGCACAGGCGGCGTACCGCTGCGGACGTCGGACGAGCTGGGGCTGCCGTCGGACGCGAAGGAGGCGTACGCCTTCGCCGTGCTGGGCTGGCTGACCGCGCACGGCCTGCCGGGCACCGTGCCCTCCTGCACCGGCGCCCGACGCGCGAGCGTCCTCGGCTCGGTGACGCCGGGCGGGCCCGGCCTGCGGCTGCCCGCGCCCCTGATGTCGGCGCCCGGCCGCCTCACGATTCACGCCACCGGCAACTCCCGCCTCTTTACCGCGCGTTGACCGCCCCCGTACGCTCCCCGCCACCGCTTGATCACCGGACGGCAGACGGAGGGCGCACCGCCATGAGACTTCGGAACAGACCCGCGCTGCTCGCGGTGGCGGGGGCGCTCCTCGCCGCCTGCGCCGTCGGCACGACACCGTCGGCGACGGCGGCGACAGGAGCGGCGGCGGCGAAGGGGGCGGGGGCGCCGCACCCGGTGACGGAGCACGCCGAGGTGGTCCCGGTCCAGCGGACGGGGCCGGCCGACCGGCGGTTCAACCTGGTCGTTCTCGGCGACGGGTACACGGCCGGTGACATGGCGGCCTTCCGGGCCGATGTCGACAAGCACCTCAACGTGCTGTGGAGTACGGAGCCGTTCGCGTCCTACCGTTCGTACATCAACGTCTGGGCGGTGGAGGTGCCGTCCGCCGAGTCGGGCGTCGACTGCGATCCGGGCCTCGACGCGCCCCGCCGCGACACACCGCTGGACATGGGCTTCTGGGGCGGCTGCGACCCGGCGAGTGTGCAGCGGCTGCTGTCGATCGACGCGGCGGCGGCGACCGCCCTGGCCGACCTGGTCCCCGGTTCGAACAGCTCCAACCGGCAGATCGTCGGCGTCGCCAACAGCGCGACGTACGGTGGTGCGGGCGGCACCTTCGCCACGGCGTCCGGCGGCAACGCGCTGTCGTCGCTCATCACGCCGCACGAGATCGGGCACTCCCTGGGCAAGCTCCAGGACGAGTACGACTACTACGCGCGGGGCGTCCCCGGCGGTACGTACGAGGGCGGCGAGCCGGATTCCGCCCACCACACGCTGCTCACCGAGCGGGAGATGCGCGCCGAGCGGCGCAAGTGGTGGCGCTGGCTGGGCGAGCGCAGCGACGCCGGCGGTGTCATCGGGCGCCACGAGGGCGGCATGTACCGGACGAAGGGCGTGTGGCGGCCGAGCAGGCACTCCCTGATGAAGACGCTCGGGTACTCCTTCGACCAGGTGGAGCGGGAGGTGATGACGCAGGCGATCTCCGCCAAGGTGAACCTGGTGCAGGGGCACGCGCCGAACGGGGAACCGGTCGGCGACGACCGGACGGTGTGGGTCGACACGCTGCATCCGGTGGGCGGCGAACTCGACACCGTGTGGCGGCTCGACGGCCGCCGGGTGGGCGGCACGGCGGGCGAGCGCAGCCTGGACCTGCGACGCCTCGGCCTGCGCGAGGGCCGTCGGCACACCCTCACGGCGACGGTGTCCGACCCGACCCCGTTCGTGCGGGACCCCGCGATCCGCGCCTCGTCGGCGCTGACGCGCACCGTCACGTGGACGGTCGACCCGTCCCTCACGACGCGGCCGTCGCCCGTCGCCGCCGCGTTCACGGGTCACACCGGGACCGCCGCCCCGGTGGGGGCGGAGTCGGTCGTGTACGCCGACACCACCCATCCCGCGGGCCGCGACCCCCGGGTGCGGTGGGCGCTGGACGGGCGGCCGGTCCGCAATCCCGGCAACGACCGCGACCTGGACCTCGGCGCGCTGGCGCTGGACGGCGGCAGCCACGTCCTGACGGCGCGCGTCGCCGGTACGCGGCGGACGCTGACCTGGACGGTCGACGCGTCGCCGGCGACCGCGGCGTACGCGCTGTCCGATCCGCTGCGCACGGTGCGGCGGCCGGGCGAGCCGGTGGAGTACGTCCATGACGGGCCGTTCACGATGAAGCTGACGGCGCGGGACGATCAGGACGGGTACGTCGTCACGCAGTTCCGGGTCGACGGCGACGGCTGGTACACCTACTTCGGCTGGCCGACCGACGCGGACGCCCCGTTCCGGTTCACGCCGGGCGGCACGGTCATCGACGACCTGGTCTACGGCAAGCTCGGCACACCGCGCGTCGTGCCGTGGGACGACGCGACGCCGGAGTACGGCACGCACACGATCGAGTACCGCACGATCGACTCGGCGGGCAACACCGGCCCGGCGAAGGCGTTCCGGGTGACGCTGGTTCCGCCGGGGACGGGGGCGGGCGACGGGCGGTAGCGGTACGCGCCG
>NZ_VBVX01000011.1 GCF_005981925.1 Streptomyces albidochromogenes | reverse complement strand
ACGTGAACCGCCCCTGTCCCACCCACAGGGGCGGTTCACGTCACCCCACGGAAGGGCCACGCCTCGATGTCGCGGTAGCGGATCGGGCCGGGTCCGCGGCCGTAGTTGCTGCCGACCAGGTGCAGACGTTCGGCCTGCCATGTGCGGCCGGTGAACGCGGACAGCCCTGCGGCGGCCTCTACCGCGCTGGAAGCGTCGTCACGGCGGGATCGGGCGAGCGTCAGGTGGGGGTTCAGTGGCCGGTCCATGAAGGTGACGCCGTGTTCCTTGACCAGCGCCCGCACCTCGTCGGCGAGCAGCCGCAGTCCTTCGACGTCCCCGCCGATCCCACTCCACAGCACTCGCCTGTCGAAGTGCCCGCTGCCGCGCAAGGTCAGGTGCAGAGGGTGGCGCCCCGCCGCGAGTTCCGCGAGTGGCGGCTGCAGAAGCGAAACGGCCTGCGTCGGCAGCTCACCGAGGAACGCCAGGGTGATGTGCCAGTCCTCGATACGGTTCCACCGCATGCGCGGGTAGGCGTCATAGGCGGGCCGCAGCGCCCGCGCCAGTTCCTCCTTGGCGCTGTCGGGCGGGGCGAGGGCTATGAAGACGCGGACGGTTGCGGCCTGGTTCTGTTCGTCGTGCATGAAGGACTTCGTACACCACCGACACCTGCGGCTGTCGCACGCGGCCGGCTGTTGGGCCATCCCCGCTTGAGCCGGCAGCTGCGTGGTCGCCGAGGCCGACTGGCGACTTTCGCTGAGCCCTCGGGATGACCTACCGCCTCGAGCACACGCAGATGACCTATTGCCTCCAGCGCATCCACGAGCTCACGGGCGCCGACCCGGACGACTGGCCCGGAGCGGTCCACCCTGCGCACATCGTCGGCACCACAACCTCGCCTGCCCCGTACAACCCTTCAGGCTCACCAGAGGTCATCTCCAAGCCGCACGTGTGTCCTGGAGGAGAGAAACCCATGTCCCGGTCCCATCACAAGCGCTCCCGGCGTCCCGTCGTCCTGGGCGCCACCGCCGTCGCGGCTGCCCTGGCCGGTGGCCTGCTCATCGCCCTGCCCGGTGGCGCGAGTGCCGCCCCGTCGGGCCTCGCCGACGACTTCAACGGCGACGGCTACCGCGATCTGGCGACCGGCGCCCCGGGTGCGGTCGTGGGCGGGAAGGCGAAGGCGGGTGCCGTGGTCGTCAACTACGGTTCGTCGAGCGGTGTCAGCGCCGCGCGCCACAAGACCGCATCGCAGAACTCCTCCGGCGTACCGGGTGCCTCGGAGACCTCCGACCGCTTCGGCACCGAACTCGCGCACGGCGACCTCAACAACGACGGCTACGGCGATCTCGTCGTGGGCACACCGCTGGAGGACATCAGCGGCGATGTCGACGGCGGTTCGGTCACGATCCTGTGGGGCGGCTCGTCCGGCCTGTCAGGCGGCACGACGATCAGCGACCCGAACGCGTCGGGCCACGACCGGTTCGGCCAGTCCCTCGCGGTCGGCGACTTCACCGATGACGGGAAGGCCGATCTGGCGGTCGGTTCCACCGGCAAGGACGTGTGGATCTTCAAGGGCGGCTTCACCAAGTCCGGCGGCGCGGCCGGGAAGCTGCGCTTCGATGGGCAGATCGAGTCCGGCGCGTACCCGAACGGCGCCGTCGATCTGGCCGCCGGCGACTTCGACGACGACGGCGCGGACGACGTGGTGGTGGGCTCCTTCGCCGGCGCCTTCGTCCACCGGGGCTCCTCGGCCGGGCTCACACTGCAGACCCAGGTGAGCGACGACAACCCCGCCTCGCTCACCGCGGCCGACTTCGACAAGGACGGCCACGACGACCTCGTCATCGGTACCGACGACGACCCGATCGGGGACCAGACGGCGCTCGGCGGTTACGTCACCGTGTACTACGGCGCCGCGGCCGGCGTCGACACCTCCCGCACCGGCGTCTTCAGCCAGGCCACTGAGGGCGTGCCGGGCGCGGACGAGTCGTGGGACCTGTTCGGCAGCACGCTCGCCGCGGGCGACACCAACGGCGACGGCTACCCGGACCTCGCCGTCGGCGCCCCCTTCGAATCCATCGGATCCGCAGACCACGCCGGCAACGTCTGGGTGCTGCGCGGCGGCGCCTCCGGTCTGACGGCAACCGGTGCCCAGTCCTTCAACCAGGGCACCTCGGGCGTCCCGGGCGCCAACGAGTCGTCGGACCTGTTCGGCGACGCCATCCACCTCGCCGACCACAACAAGGACGGCCGCGCCGATCTGTCGGTGGGCGCGGGCGGTGAGAACAGCGACGACGGCGCAGTGTGGGTCCTGCGCGGCTCCACCACAGGCGTCACGGCCACCGGCGCGGTGAGCTTCGGTGCGTCGTCCATGGGCATCGGGAACTCGGGTGAGGACCCCATGTTCGGGGACGCCATATCGGGCTCCTGAGCACGTAGCCAGACAGCCTGAAGGGGCGGCGCCGGAATCCTCCGGTGCCGCCCCTTCCGCTGTGCTGACGTATGACTCTGCAATCGTGTTCGTGGCCACGTCAGGTTGCACGGGGCAGCAGTTGCCCGCTGCGTCGTTCGGGCCCTTGGGGGCGACGGCACATCGGCGCTTTGCCGAGTGGACGGAGGCCAGGGTGTGGGCCAAGCTGCACTCCGCCGCCTTCCGAAGGGGGATGCGCTCGTTACTGGGCCGCCTGGCCCCCGCCGCAAGCCTGGCCGGCCTCGCCCGCCTCGCCGGAGACATCGCCTGAAGAGCGTGTCTCACGTGGTGCTGTGAAGGTGCTGCTCCCGGCGTCGCGTCATACGGTGCGCCGCTATGCTTGCCGCGTGGGCGAGATCGTGGTGGTGCGCGATGGCGCTGGGCCGGAAGTCCTGCTTGTGCACGGCGGTGCCGGCCCGCGGACGACGTGGGGCGCTTTCGCTCCGCTGGCCGATCGGTGGACGCTGGCATATGTGCATCGCCGTGGCTATCCGCCGAGTCCACCACCACGGGAGGGCCAGGACTTCGAGGTGGACGCCGTTGACCTGGCGCCGTTGCTTGTTGGCCGCCCGCACGTTGTCGCCCACTCCTACGGCGTCCTGGGGACGTTGATAGCGGCCGCTGCGGCACCGGGCAGCGTGCGCTCGCTCACCCTGATCGAGCCGCCGCTCACCTGCCTTGTCCCTGACGATCCGGAGGTGGCGCGGCTCGAGCGCATCGGCCGTGCGGTCCTCACCCAGGGGATGGATACCGACCCGATCGAGCTGCGCGAGTTCCTCCGTCTCGCGGGCGCGCCCATCGGCGACGGCCCGCTCCCCGAGGAAGTGGTCGCGGGCGTTCGGCGGGCGCACGGTGGCCGGCCGCCCAGCGAGGCGCGCCCGCGACTTGACGCGATCCGTGACGCCGGCGTCCCAGTGCTCGTCGCGTCCGGAGACCATGCGGCCGCGCTCGAGCGGATCTGCGACGCTCTCGCGGAGGCGCTCAGCGGCGAGCGCAGCGTGCACCCGGGCGCCGGTCACTTCGTCGCCGAAGCACCTGGCTTCGCCGAACAGCTCGAGACCTTCCTGCGCAAGAGCGCCACATAGCGAGCTCCCCGCGACAGGTGAGCGTGCCGGCGAGGACGAGGACCGCTCACATCACTCGGGGCCAGAAGGGCCCGCAGGCGGAGGACATCACGTCGGTTTGATCCCATAGGCGAGCGCAACAGCCATGCCGAGTTGGGCACGCAGTCGCGCCGGGTAGCGGCTCGATCGAGGTGGGCCCTGTGAGCGCCGCAGCACCCGCGATCGGTCACGTACGGCAGACAGGGTCACTGCGCTCGAGGGCCCCAGCCCCGCGGACGGTCTGCACGGCAAGCACCGGGCCTGTGGGCGGTACCAGCTTTCCGGTGGCGACTGTTACAAGGTGTGCCAGAGCATCGCCGTTGTTGTTCAAGACGCTCACCCGCGCGGCCGCCAACCTTCCCGAGCGCCTGCGTCTGCCGCGCGGTGAAGTCTCCGCAGGACCTCCCGGTACGCATCGGCGGCTGACCGCACGGCCCCCTGCGTGCCGCATGCCGCAGGTGGACGGCATCGTCCGGCGATGAAGTCGGATCGACGCGGCTACGACCGCTGCGCGTCCCCCTACGAACAGGCCGTCGGCTGAGATGACTGTCACCCGTTAACGCAGGCGAGCTGCAGGGAGTTGGACCGCTGCCTGATGGGCACGCCATCTGCCGGGGAGGTCACCGCCACTCCGTGGACGGTCGCGGACCCATTCTCCGTATCAGGCAACAGCCTGATCCCGGCCTGGTGACGAACGAGATCCGGCCACTGACCTTCGGTACCGGCCCGCGCTACGTTGACGCCAGACACCAACGGCGGCCGGTGAGCGGTGCCTTGTCAAAAGGAGATAGGACCATGCGCGGAGGCGGCGGAACCCCCGAGGCCCTCAGACGGTCGCTGGCTGTGCTGATCCTCTGCGCGGCCCTGGCCCTGACCGGATGCAAGGCGAAGGACGGCGCCGCGCCGAGCGTCGACGACGGGACGCCTTCCGCCTCGGCCACTCCTGTCACCCCCGCCCCGGGAGCGAGCGCTGCCGCCCCGGGCACCGCGCCGGCCGCGAAACCCTCCAAGGCCGCCAAGCCCACGCTGGCCGGGGGCTCAGCAACCATGCGGGCTGTGGAGAAGCCCAAGCCGCCTGCGCCGAGCACCACGAGCACCTGCGACCACAAGATGCCCATCTCGCCGGACGAGATCGCCGTCTACCGCTACACCCCCGAGGGCGGCTTCCACAGCCTCATCGTCAAGCACGGCAACTGGGGCTGCGGTGCGCCCGACACAGACGGCGCACCCTTCGAGACAGTCGGTGTGGAGACTTTCATCCCTATCGCGGAGGACGCGAAGATCACGGCCGTCACCCCGATCGTCGAGAGCACCGAGAACGAGAAAGTCACTCTCCAGCAGCTGATCGACTGGCTCGTCTCCCACCCCGACCAGGGGCTCGTGTTCCGCTACCACCTCGGCCCGGGCGCGGAGATCGACACCCTGGACCAGGTCTTCACCCCCTGAACGAACCGGCCGGCCCGCCCTCGCAACTGCGCGCGTACCGAGTCCGTGCTGCGGTCGACGCAGGCTGGGCACACCCCTTGAGGTGCATCGGCGCAGTCCGTTGTGCCTGCCTCCGCCCACGTCGAGTGCGCCTTCGTGTGCGTGGTGGAGCAGCCTGCGCCGCACAGCTGTTGGCGAAGGCCCAGGGGGAGTGGGTCAGTGCGTCCAACCGGCGTACTGCCCAACGAACGGACAGCGAGGGCGGATCGGGGGCACGACGGCGTGTGCGAGAGCGAGTTCTGCCGACAGAGGGACTCGTACGTCTTGCCGCCTACCCGCCGCCCCGAGAAGCGCCTCGACCTGGTGACGACCGAGCCGGCCCGGTGGGCTGGGGCACCGGTGGGTCGGTCCGCATGGCGGTCGGCTCGTGGCTGTGCTCCGTCGCATCAGCAAGCCGGTCAATACAGTTGGCCGCAAGGCCGGCCAGGATCGCGGAGGCGATGACTTGGTTCCCCCGGTCACCCCGTACACCACAGGGGTCTCAGGGTCGGTGGCGGTCCATGAGCCATGACTGGGTAAGGTCACCGTTCGTGACGAAGATCAATCTCGCCCGGGCGGCGACCACGACCGCAACCACCCTCGCCCTCCTCGGCGCCACAGCCCCGGTACCCGCTCTCGCGGACGGCGGCACGTCCGCCCCTGCGGTGACGACCGGTGCCCTGTTCAACGACCCCACCAGCCCCGACTCCGCACGGACCGACGCGATACCCACGCACCTCGCCCGGCTCATCGACGGCGCGGTGCCCGGGTCCGACATCATCATCTCCACGTACGTGTTCGGCTCCAAATGGGTGGTGGAGCGGCTGAACGCGGCGCACCTGCGCGGGGTGAACGTTCAGGTGATTCTCGACAGTGAGACCCGCCGGCACTGGGAGGGCGGTCCGACGTACGACCTGCTCGCCGCCGGACTCGCGAAGAAGCCGGCCGGCTCGGGCGACTCCTGGGTGCGGCTGTGCGCCGACAAGCAGGCATGCCTGGCGAAGGACCCGAACCCGGCGGACGGCTGGCCCAGCGTCAACCACAACAAGTTCTACCTGTTCTCCAGGACCACGGGCAGCGCCACCGCCACCGTGCCGGTGGACAACGTCGTCGTGCAGTCCTCCGCGAACATGACCACCTGGGACCGGCGGAAGTCCTGGAACGACGCCCTGACGGTGGTCGACAACCAAGCCCTGTACGGCGCCTACGCCGCCTACTTCAAGCGTCAGGCCGAGGCGCAGGCGGACCCGTCCAAGCAGGTGTCGGATGTGCTGATGGACACCCAGGCGGGCCGCGCCAAGGCCTACTTCTTTCCCCGGGCGACGACGGACGTCATCGTCAACATCCTCAGCACGGTGGACGACCCGGTTGACGGCAAGCCGGCCTGCCACGGCAACGACACCGGCCACGGAACCACCGACGGCCGCACCGTGATTCGCGTCGCGATGCACGGCATCACCCGTCCTGAGGTCGCGCGGAAGTTGTGGGAGCTGGACGATGCCGGCTGCTACGTGGACATCGTGTACCGCGAGCTCGACGGCTCGGTCGAGCAGATCCTCAACACGCCCACCCGGTACGGCGGTATCGCACAGCACAAGTTGGACGACGAGGCGGGCGGTACGCACACCGCCACCCACACCAAGTACCTTCTCGTCGAGGGCACGTACAAGGGCAAGAACAACCAGAAGATGGTCTTCACCGGCAGCCACCCCTACACGAAGTCTGCCCTGATCGGTAACGACGAGGCGCTCCTGAAGTGGGACGACTCCACGGATGCTGGGCACCCCACTGCCTCGGTGTACGACGCCTACCGGGAGAACTTCCGCTCCCAGCGTGCGGTCGCCGATGCGCAGAACACACAGCCGTAGCGGTCAAGCGACCGGGCCGGGGTGGCCGAAGGCGGAAGTCACCTCGGCGAACAGGGTTGGCAGCTCATCGGCGGCCACCGGCCGCGGCCGCCCAGGCAGCCGCGAGCCCTGGACGTCGGCGTGACCCGGCCGCGGACCGGCCTCGCACCACCCACTCGACACCCTGGCCTCCCGCGACAGGCTCGCTCTCCGTGCCGGCATCGGCAAGGCGGCTGCCAGCCCGGGCCTGGGTGAACGCGGCGGCCCGGGGGCGCGGCCAGGGTGCGCAGGCCACGCCGCGGAGGGTGTTGGCTACACGGGCGCCGACACAGTGGAATCTGCCTGCGCCACGATTCCGGCGGCCTCTCGGAAGGCCGGCGCGGACCGATCCGCACGTGCGCGAGCAGTCAGGCACGTACTTGCCCTACCGGCAGGGCGCGCGAACGGGCGCCAGAAAACGAGCGGGGACAGCGTCGTCCGGCCCACTCCGCGGCAGGAGTCGGAAGGGCGTACCGCCCGGGACATGCCCTGCGCCCGGCAGGTCGCCCCTCAGCCGGACACGGTGAACTGGCCGGTCCCCACGACCGCGAGGAGGGCGAGGCGTTCGGCGGTGTCGCTTCCGGCGGGCGGGGTGCACAGGACCACGCGCTGGTCTCCCGCCGGGGCGAGCAGCACCTGGCAGTCCAGGTCGACCGGGCCGATCAGCGGGTGCAGGACGCGCATGCGCGAGGCCCGGCGTACAGCGACCTCATGCAGCTCCCACAGGGCGGTGAACTCCTCGCTGACCTCTTTCAGCCGCTCCACCAGGCGGGTCGCGGCAGGGTCCCCGGCGCGTCGGCCCACGGCCGCCCGCAGGTCCGCCACGTGCAACCGGCTGTAGTACGCGTGCTCCTCCGGCGGGTACGCGGTGCGCTGCGCGGGGTCGGCGAACCAGCGCCAGACCACGTTGCGTCCGTGCTCCGACACCGAGCACACCCCGCCCAGCAGCGCCTCGGCCAGCGCGTTCTGGGCCAGGACGTCGCCAAGGTCGCTGAGCACCTGGACTGGCGTGGCCGGCAACTGGTCCAGCAGGTGCAGCACCCCCGGGCTGACGTGGTCGCCCGAGCTGCCGGCGGCGGGTGGGCGCCGGCCGGCCAGGAGATGGAGGTGGTCCCGTTCGTCGTCGGACAGGCGCAGGGCGCGGGCCAGAGCGGCCAGCATCTCCGGCGAAGGGCTGCGGGCCGCGGGCCTGTTCAAGGCGGATGTAGTAGTCGGCCGACATGCCCGTGAGCTGGGCGACCTCCTCGCGGCGCAGACCCGGCGTGCGTCGCCGGGGGCCGATGGGCAGGCCGACGTCCTGCGGGCTCAGCCGTTCGCGGGAGCGACGGAGGAAATCGGCGAGTGCCTCACGGTCGATCTTCATGCGGTCATCATGCCGGACGGTCCGGGCCCCAACCAGGGACTGCCGATCCCAGGGTCGGTACGGCTCTCCCGGCCCTTGCGCGGTGGCGGCAGTGTGGGTCGAGCCGGAGCAGGAACGCCCCGGTCCATCACACGGCACAAGCACACGAGCAGGGAGCATGCCATGGCCACCGTCACCGTCAGCGGCGCACAGGTCCACTACGAGAAGACCGGCGCGGGCCCCACCCTGGTCCTGGTTCACGGCACCGGATCGGCAGGCGCCGCCGTCAACTGGGGGCAGACCATACCCCGGTTCACCTCCCGCCACACGGTGATCACCCCCGACCTGTCCGGCACCGAGGCAACCGTCGACGACGGCGCCCCGCTCACCGCCGAAGGACTCGCCGCACAGGTCATCGCCGTCATCGAGGACGCGGCGGACGGGCCGGTCGATCTGCTGGGCTTCTCCATGGGCGCCACCGTCGCCGCCACTGTCGCCGCACTCCGGCCGGACCTGGTGCGGCGACTGGTCCTCGTCGCCGGCTGGGCCCACACCGACAGCGACGCATACGTGCGCAGCCTCTTCACTCTCTGGCAGGATCTCGGCACCTCCGACCCGGCCTCCTTCGGCCGGGCGGTGGCGACGACCGGCTTCAGTCGCGGGTTCCTCAACTCCATCGGACGCGCCCAGTTCGAGGAGCTCATCACCAACATGCCGCCCACGCAGGGCACTCTGAGCCACATCGCGTACGACCTGCGGGTGGACATCCGGCCTCTGCTGGCCCTCATCGAGGCACCCACCCTCGTGATCGGAGGCACCCAGGACATCACGGTCCCGGTCGAGCACAGCCGCGCCCTCCATGCCGCGATCAGGGACAGCTCCTACGCGGAGATCGACGCGGGTCACGTCATGTTCATCGAGCAGCAGGACGCCTTCACCAAGCTGGTGACCGAGTTCATCGAACTCCCCGCTGCGATCGGCGCGTGAGCGGAGACCGTCCGACAACACCATCGGGTCCGACAGGACTCGGTCCACGTACAAGCACGATTTCAGCGGCCGTCTTGAAACTGAGCCCCCTGGTCAGCTTCATCGCCGACCCTGACGACCAGTACGACGCCCGGGAGCCGCTGGGCATCGCGGACCGGCCACCCAGCGGTTCGATACAGTGATCACGGGCCGCGCGACCTGTGAGCCGGGCTGGAAGCCGGAGACCAGCCCGTTCGCCGCCCTCAGGCAGTACGTCGTCTCCCGTGGCCCCCGCCCGCCATGGGAACCTTCGACTCCGGCATTGGTACCGGCACCTTCTCGAAGGTGCTGCCTTGAGCCAACGAGCAGAGCTGAGGGTCCCGTTGACGACTTACCCGGCGCCGAGGGCGCCCGCGAACTGACGTGGACACGATGACCGCCGCTGCTTCGCACACCAGGTACGCCCCGGGTGCCTTCCGAGTGGCGGACCGCACCATCGTCGGCCGAGGCCGGCATTCACAGAAATGAGTCATGGAAATGCGTGTGTTGTTGATGGTGTACGGGTCGCGCGGGGACATCGAACCGCTGGCGGGACTCGCTGTGGAACTGAAAACGCTTGGCGCGGAGGTGCGGGTGTGCGCGCCGCCGGACGAGGACTTCGCCCAGCGGTTGGCCGGGATCGGCGTGCCGATGGTGCCGGTCGGCCCGTCGGCCCGCGCTCTGATGAAGGCAGGGGCGCAGCCGTCGTCCCTGCCCCGGCGCGCAGCCGAGATCATCGCCAGCCAGTTCGAGGCGGGCGCCGCGGCGGCCGAGGGGTGCGACGTACTGCTGGCCACCGGCGCGATGCCGGCCGCGGCCGGAGCCCGGTCGGTGGCCGAGAAGCTGGGCATCCCTTCCGTCTCCGTCACTTTCCAGCAGCTGACCCTGCCGTCGCCGGCGCGCCCGCCGCTGGCGTACCCGGGGCGGCCGTTCCCGTCGGAGGTGACCGACAACCGGGTGCTGTGGGATCTGGACGCCCGGAGCATCAACGCTCTGTTCGGCGACGCGCTCAACTCGAACCGGGCGTCGTTCGGGCTGCCGCCGGTGGAGAACGTGCGTGACTACGTCTTCGGCGACCGGCCGTGGCTGGCGACGGACCCGGTCCTCGATCCGGCGCAGGAGGCGCTGGGCTTCGACATCGTCCAGACCGGTGCGTGGATCGTCCCCGACCCCAATCCGCTCCCGGCCGAGCTGGTGGCGTTCCTGGAAGCCGGTACGCCGCCGGTCTACGTGGGCTTCGGCAGCATGCCCCTGCACGGGTCGGCGGACGCCGCCCACGTGGTCATCGAGGCGGTCCGGGCGCAGGGGCGCCGCGTGATCGTGGCCAGTGGCTGGGCCGGCCTCGCCCTGACCGACGACCGGGACGACTGCTTCGTCGTCGGCGAGGTCAACCAGCAGGCGCTGTTCCCCCGGACGGCCGCCGTCGTGCACCACGGCGGTGCGGGCACCACGACGACGGCCACCCGGGCCGGCGCACCGCAAGTGGTGGTGCCCCAGATGGCGGACCAGCCCTACTGGGCAGGTCGGGTGGCCGAGTTGGGCATCGGCGTGGCACACGACGGTCCCACCCCGACCTCCGATTCTCTGTCGGCCGCGCTCAGGACGGCGCTGACCCCCGAGACCCGCGCGCGAGCGCAGGCCGTGGCAGGCACGATCCGCTCCGACGGGACGACGGTGGCCGCGAAACTGCTGCTCGACATGGTCAGTCAAGGAAGGCCGTCAGTATCGGCTCTGTCCGAAGAGTGATCACCACCGGGCAGCCCCGTGCCGTGCCCCGGATCAACGGCTTTGCCTCGCCGCACTCATCATGTGGCTACGTGCCCGACCGTGAGCATTCGGCAGACGCCTCCTAGGTGAGAGGGGGTGTGCGCAGCGCGATCATGGCGACGTCGTCGTCGTTGTCGTTGGGGCGGACCTGGTCGAGCAAGGAGTCGCAGAAGGAGTCGAGGGGGCGGTGGGCGAGGGCGGCTGCGTGTCGGCGCAGCCGGTTCAGCCCATGGTCGATGGAGTGTTTCGGGGACTCGACGAGTCCGTCGGTGTAGAGCAGGAGCGTGGCGCGGGGCGGCAGTGTGGTGACGGCATCGGGGCGAGGTCTGTTGACACCGGTTCCGAGCAGGATGCCGTGAGCTTCGTTGAGGTAGTGGGCCTGACCGTCGTGGGTGATGAGCAGGGGCGGCGGGTGGCCGGCGTTCGTCCAGCGCAGCCGCCACAGTGTGTCCTCGCCGAGTGTCAGCCTGGCGAGGATCATGGTGGCCATGGGCACCTCGGCAACGTGCATCACGGCCTCGTCGAGCTGTCTGACGACGTCACTGGGGGCGGACTGCGGATGGGACCAGGCGAAGGCACGCAGCATGTTGCGGATCTGGGCCATACCCGCTGCGGCATCGAGATCGTGTCCGACGACATCGCCGATGACCAGGGCGTGGGCGTGGGCGGCCAGAGCGAAGGCGTCGTACCAGTCACCACCCACGGCGGAGGCGTCCGGAGCGGGCAGGTACCGCGCGGTCATCTCCAGCCCGGGCAGGGTGGGGAGTTGGGGCAGCAGGTGGCGTTGCATGGTTTCGGCGACTTTGCGCTGGCGCTGGTACAAGCGTGCGTTGTCCAGGGCCAGGCCTGTCCGGCGGGTGAGGTCCTCCAGCAGCGGCAGGTCGGTGGGCGTGAAGGCGTCATGACGCTGTGAGCGGCCCAGGGTCAGGGCGCCGAGCACGTCGCGCAGGCCCCGGATGGGTGCGATGGCAGCGGAGTGCATGCCCGTCTCGGTGAACAGGCGCTGCTGCTCGACCGCGATGCCCGAATCGGGCGGGCCCTGATAGGTGGAGGGGCCCGCGAGGGAGGACGCGGCGCCACGCAGAGCCCGCGACAGAGGCATCGGGGATTCTTCTGGTACTGGGGGCATCGGGCCCTGCAAGTCGTCCCGCTCGACCAGGATCCCGTCCTTGTGCTCCATCACCAGGACACGCCGTACCTCGCCGTGCTCGGTGAGCAGGTCGAGCACCGCCCAGTCCGCCAACCGGGGCACCGTCAGGGCCGCCAGCCGGTGCAGTGCCTCGTCCACATCCAGGGTGGACGTGAGCTGGGTCGTCGTCTCCGCCAGCAGGGCCAGGCGATCCAGCTCCGTCAGCGGTGCGGAGTACCCGACATCGCTGGGGTGCACCTGCTGCTGCTTCGGCTCGTACAGCAGTGTCAGCGCACCCCACACCCCGGGGACGGGTACGTAGGGCGTGACCAGCCAGGACAACTCGACGAGAGAGCCGTCCCCGCAGGCGAACCACTCGGCGTCACCGTGCCTGGTGTCTCCGGTGAGAGTCGCCTTCCTCATCTCGCAGCGAGTGCGGGGCACAGCGTGCCCGTGGCTGTCCCGATGCAGCAGATCATGGAAGTCCTGACCGATGAGCTCCTCGACCCGTCTGCCCAGCAACCTCTGGGCTGCGCTGTTGGCCGCGACGATGAGGCCGTCGTGATCGACCACGATGGCGGACGTCTGCATGCCTTCCAGCGTTTCGTCGAGCAGGGCGCCAGAGCGCGTCAGGTTCCCGGGCACGGGGATGTCCCCCGAACCGGGATAGGCGACGTCGTTCATGTCCCTCCTCGTTCGGACGCGAATGTACCCGCGTACCCCAGAAGGACCATGACATGCGACCGGCCTCGGCGCCTGGGCCGGGTGAAAGGGGTTCTGTCCAGTTGGCCCGGATGATCCTTGGATCTCCCGTGCGTCACTGACGACGTCGAAACACTCGTCCACCGAGCGGTTAGAGGGCCCGGATCACCACCCTGGAGCAGGCGATCGACCTGGAACTGAATCTCCGGGAACGCCGCACTTCAGAGGCATACCGCGCTGTTCTGCCAGCGGTGAACACCGGCTCGACCGAGCTCGGCAATCACTACGGTCCAGTCTCATGACGATTACGCCGCGTACGGTCGAGTACCAGGCCGACGGTCTGACGATGATCGGGCACCTCGCCGTTCCGGCCGGTGTCGACCGCCGGCCCGCGGTGCTGCTCGGGCCAGAGGGCATGGGGCTCAGTGACGTCGAGCGCCGCCGGGCCGATGCTCTTGCCGAGCTGGGCTACGTAGCGCTGGCCTTCGACCTCCACGGCGGGCGCTATTTGGGTGACCCCGAGGAGATGCTGGCCCGTTGCATGCCGCTGCTCGCCGACCCCGACCGGATGCGGGGCATCGGCCGCGCGGCGCTCGACGTGCTGCGCGCCGAACCGCGGACCGACCCCGACCGGATCGCCGCGGTCGGCTACGGCACCGGGGGCGCCGTCGCGCTGGAACTCGGGCGCGACGGCGTCAACCTGCGCGCGATCGGGACAGTCAACGCGACCACCACGGGCCGACCGGGCGAGGCGGCGCGCATCCGCTGCCCGGTGTGGGCCGGGGTCGGGTCGGAAGACCCGATCATGCCGCCCGCGCAACGGGACGCGTTCACCGCCGAGATGCAGGCAGCGGGCGTCGACTGGCGCCTCGTGGTCTACGGCGGCGCCTTGCACGCCTTCCACCACCCGCCGGTCGACCACCCCGTGGTTCCCGGCGTCGGCTACCACCCACGGCACGCGCAGCGCGCCTGGCGCGACGTCGTCGACCTGCTCGCCGAGTGCCTGCCCGTTACGGAGTGATCCGGTCGGCAACCGCGATTCCGGGCCTCGAACCAGGCCGGTCGACCGCCACCGGCTCCGGTTTGCGACGTGGTCGCGAAGGCGGCGGTGACGTGGGCCGGGGAGCGGGGCAGGGACAGGGTTACTTCACCTGCGACCTGCGGCGCTGCCACAATCCGGGCAGAAATCGCCCAGCAGGAGACATTCTTCCGCCGCAGTCGACGACCTTTTCCGGGCTGCGGCTATCGGAGCTTGCCCGGTCATCGTCTTCGGCCGTGCGTATGCCCCAGTCGGCGCGGTGACCAGTCCTCTGTCGCGCTTGGGGGCGGCGTCGCAGTGTGGAACCTCTGGCCCGGCTCATGCCGCCTCGGTGACCGGCTGCTCCCTCGGCTCGACCTGGCGGTAGGGACGGCGACGTCCGCGACCTGCCGCGCGACAGCCCACACAGTCCCGGTGGCCCTGTGCGGCCGCCCGGTCCCTTGCGCGCCACCGCTGATCCGCGCGCGGGCGCGGGCCGCCCGGTTTCCCCCAGCCGCTCAGATGGAGCACCCAGGTGACGAGGGCGGCGAGGGCTGTCACACCGAGTCCGAGCCAGAAGCCCGAGGTCCACCCGGCGACCGTCGCGACGCCGGAGAGGGTGAATCCGACGACGGCCAGGGAGGTGCCTGTCCATCCTGCGACCGTATGACCGAGGTCGTGGTCGCCGTGCATGCCGCTCATAGATCTCCTCGGCGGGTCGTCTGTATCTTCGCAACGGAAGCAGCTCTTTTATCTCACGAGCTAAGTAACTTAGATGCTAAGGAGAATTCTGGTGAAGGGCAAGCCCCGCCCGGAGGCGACACCGCAGCAGGCGCTGGACGCGATGGATCAGATGATCGCGCTCGCCCTTGTCTCGCAGCACGACATCGCTCAGCGGCTGGGACTGAACGTCACCGACTTGACCTGCCTAGGCCATGTCATGGGTGCCGCGGAGCAGCATCTGACCGCGGGCGACCTGGCGGAGCACGCCAACATCACCACCGGCGCCGTCACCGGCGTGCTCAACCGCCTCGAACGCGCCGGATACATCCACCGCCGTCCCGACCCCAACGACCGCCGACGCGTCCGCGTCGTCCTCGATGAATCGGCGGCCGCACGGGTCCTCGCCGTGTACGGCCCGCACTACGAGCGGCTCGGGACTCTCTTCGCCGACTACACGCCCGACGAGACAGCAGTGCTCGCGGATTGG
The DNA here is from genome assembly GCF_005981925.1 of Streptomyces albidochromogenes. Lineage (GTDB taxonomy): Bacteria > Actinomycetota > Actinomycetes > Streptomycetales > Streptomycetaceae > Streptomyces > Streptomyces albidochromogenes. Next base: position 31,445 of record NZ_VBVX01000011.1, on the reverse strand, counting down.
TTCGCCCGTGCGCGCGCCGCGATGCAGCTCTCGCTCGACGAGATCAGAGGAAAGTGACCGAGGAGGGCAGGAGCGCGACGAAGGGCAGCAACTCGGCACGGGCGAAGGTGAGTCACGCACACTGGTCGGCGTGAAGTGCGGGTGAACCGATCTCCAACGGGCCGCTGTTCCTGCGGGACAGCAAGGACACCGCCGGCAGAGAGGCGGACGCCATGGGCTGCTCGGCCCGGCGAACGTTGAGCGCCATACCGGCAGCAGCTTTTCGACGCCGAAAGGCCCCTGCCGTACACGCTATGCTGCAAGCGCCCCGCGGGGGAAGTCCGGTCGAAGTCCGGCGCTGACCCGCAACGGTAGGCGGAGCCAACACGCGGCCCCGTAAGCCCGATTACCCGCGGTGGTGGAGGCTCCTGTCAATTCGCCGTGGACTGCGAGAGGGTGCTGCACAGGGCGCCCCGCGTCCCGGGCCGCTCCTTATCTCACGTGGGTGCACGGCCCGAGGCGAAGGCGAACCGCCCGTGGTCACACCCCTGAGGCGCGAACCCGCGGTGCCGCTCCCGACGGCCCGCGGCGGAGCCGACCCCGCGCAGCCCAAGCGCGTGTCATTGCCGCTCCTCCTTCCAGCCCTGTGCGCCGGGCTCGTGCTCTCCATCGTCTGTGGAGCGGGGATGGGGGCATCGGGACTGTCCTGGGGCCACGTGCTGCGTTTTCTGTGGGCCGGACTGACCGGTGGGGCCATAGCGCAGGACGAGGTCTCGGCTTACACGATCGTGTGGGAACTGCGCTTTCCGCGAGCGGTGCTGGCCGCCGTCGTCGGAGCCGGCCTGTCGGCCATCGGCGTCGCCGTGCAGGCCATGGTCCGCAACGCCCTCGCCGACCCGTTCGTCCTGGGCATATCCTCGGGCGCGGCCGTCGGCGCCAATGCCGTCCTCCTCTTCGGAGCCTTCGGCGCTCTCGGTCTGTGGGCCCTGTCGACGGCGGCCTTCCTCGCCGCGCTCCTCGCCATGACGCTGGTGTACGCGATCGCCCGCACCTCTGATGGTCTGACCCCTCTGCGGCTCGTCCTGACGGGCACCGCGATGTACTACGGCTTCTCGGCCGTCACCACGTTCATGGTGTTCGCGGCCGAGCGCGGCGAGGCGGCCCGCTCCGCGATGATGTGGCTGCTCGGCAGCCTCGGCGGAGCCAGCTGGGCCTCCGTGCCGATCGCCGCGGGAGCTGTGTTCGCCGGCCTCGCCCACCTCACTGTGTCGGCGCGTCGTCTGAACGCCCTGGCCATGGGTGACGAGACCGCGGCCGCCCTGGGGGTGGACGCGGGAAGGCTGCGCAAGGAGCTGTTCCTGGTCTGTGCCGCCGTCACGGGGGCGGTGGTCGCGGTGAGCGGTGCCATCGGCTTCGTCGGCCTGATGGTCCCGCACGCCGCACGGATGCTGGTCGGCGCGGACCATCGCCGGCTGCTGGCCGTCGCCCCACTCGCGGGCGCCGTCCTGCTGATCTGGGTGGACATCCTGTCGCGTGTGGTGCTCGCACCCGTCGAACTGCCGGTGGGTGTGCTGACCGCCGTCATCGGCGTACCGTGCTTCGTCCTGCTGATGCGCCGCCGCTCCTACACCTTCGGAGGCGCGTGAATGCGGATCGACATCGATGCGCTGACGGTCGAGGTCGCCGGCGCGCGGCTGGTGCGGGAGGCCACGCTGCGGGCGGACGGCGGCCAGGTCGTCGGGCTCGTCGGGCCCAACGGCAGTGGCAAGTCGACTCTGTTGCGTTGCGTCTACCGGGCCCTGCGTCCCTCGGCAGGTACGGTCCGGCTCGGCGGTGAGGACCTGCACTCCCTGAGCGCGCGCGAAGGCGCCCGTCGGCTGGCCGCCCTGCCGCAGGAGGCGGTCACCGAGTTCGACTTCACGGTCGCCGAAGTCGTGGCGATGGGGCGGCTGCCGCACCAGCGGTCGGTGGCCCGGGCCACCGACGAGGACCGGAAGACGTGCGAGGCCGCGCTGGTGAGGGTCGGCGCCGCCCACCTCACCGACCGTGGCTTCCTCACCCTCTCCGGCGGCGAGAAGCAACGAGTCCTGATCGCACGCGCACTCGCGCAGCAGCCACGCGTACTGGTGCTCGACGAGCCCACCAACCACCTCGACATCGCCCAGCAGTTGGACGTGCTGGCTCTGGTACGCGGAAGTGGACTGACGGTGCTCACCGCGCTGCACGACCTCAACCTGGCCGCGCTCCACTGCGATCTGCTCTACGTCATCGACAGCGGCCGCATCGTCGCCTCCGGCGCTCCGCACGACGTGCTGACGCCCGAGTTGCTGGCCGAGGTTTTCGGCGTACGGGCGCACCGTGTGCCGCATCCGGAGTCCGGCGCCGTACAGCTGCTCTTCGACCGCCTCCCGCCCACTAATACCGCTTCTTGAGGAGCCATCGCCATCATGCCGAACCTCGCACGCCCAGCCGCACTCGCACTCTCCGCCGCCCTGTTGGCCACCGGTTGTGGCGCGGAGGTCACCTCTCCGGACGAACGGGGTGGTGCCGAGGCACGCGGGGGCCACTACCCGGTGACCGTAGAGAACTGCGGCCAGAAGAAGAGCTACGACAAGGCCCCTCAGCGCGTGGTCACCAATGACGTCGGCATCACCGAGATCATGTTCGCACTCGGACTCGAGGACCGCATGGCCGGCTATGTGATGCCCGACGACAGGGGTGACCTCACCGCCATTCCCTGGAAGGACGGCTACCGGAAGACGAAGTGGCTCTCGAAGAAGACGATCAACAAGGAGCTGGTCCTCGACGCACGCGCCGATCTCGTCTTCGCGGGCTGGAACTACGGCTTCAACGAGGGGGAGGGATTCAGCCCCACCGAGCTGGAGAGGGTGGGCATCGACTCGTACCTGCTGAGCGAATCGTGCCGCAACGGGCGAGGTAAGGCACGCGGCGTCATGCCGCCGCTCGATGCGCTCTACACCGATCTGCGGAACCTGGGCAGGATCTTCGACGTCGAAAACCGTGCCGAGGCGCTCGTCGCGGACTTCGAGAAGCAGGTGGCCGAAGCGCAGGCGAAAGCCCTGAAGGGTGCTGACCGTCCGCGCGTCTTCCTCTACGACGACGGGCAGGACAAGCCGTTGACCTCGGGGTTGTACGCCGGGCCGCACGACATCATCACCAAGGCGGGCGGCGATCACGTCATGAAGGACCTCAAGGACAGCTGGGCTACGGTGGGCTGGGAGACCGTCGTCGAGCGGGACCCCGAGGTCATCGTGATCAACGACTACGGAGACACCACCGCGGACCAGAAGCGGAAGTTCCTGAAGTCCTACCCGCCGCTCGCCGGCGTTTCAGCTGTCAAGAACGACCGGATCGTCGTCCTCGACTACGCCGAGCTGGTGGAAAGCCCGCGCAATCCCGCGGCCATCGCCTCACTCGCCGCGGACCTCAGGAAACTCGCTTCGTGACCTCGTGAACTCACCGGGCACGCTCCCGCCTGCGAGGCCGTACGTCGAGCAACCGCACGCTGCCTTCATCCGGCGGCAGCAGCGCTGTTGGGCCCAGGCGGTGGCATGTTCGACGGAGACGGGGCTGCCGATGTGAACACCACCCGATGCTGGTGAGCCCCCTCGGCGCCGCACGGCCTCCTCGGCCGGCCACCGCTCGTACGCGGTCGCCCGTGTCGATGGCGAAGGGGCCTCACACCGCGGCCAGGAACCCGTCCACATGTGCGACGGGGGTACGAATGGGCGCCTGCGGCGCGACGTGCCGCAGGCCCTCACCAGCACGGACGTCCGAAGCCCTTGGCTGTCGCGCCCATCGGCGTCGAATGCCTGCTTAGTTAGTTGAAACGGTAAACGGAACCCCGTCAGGTGGGTAGGCTTCTGCCGCTCATCATCACTCTTGAGGGGGGACCTCACTTTGCGCATCACCCATGCCGCCGTCGCCGCTGCGATCACGGTCGGATCGCTCGCCGCACTGACAAGCCCGGTCCAGGCCGCCGAGTACTCCTCGGCGCTGAAGGTCCGCGGCGTTCAGTACGACGCACCGGGCCGCGACTCCAACAGCTGCTCCTCGGGGAACACCCGCGAGGAGTACCTGACGGTCAAGAACTACTCGGCATCGGCGACCGTCAACCTGAAGGGTTACGTCGTCAAGGACGCGACCGGCAACCGCTTCGCGTTCACGGTCAACCACTACCTGCAGCCGGGCGACTCGGTGAAGCTGCGGGGCGGCCACGGCACCGACTCCGACGCGAACAATGTCGTTTACCGCGACAACTGCAACTTCATGTGGAACAACGACAGCGACACGATCTACCTCTACAAGCCCTCCGGCAGCCGCGCGGACGTCCACTCCTACAGCAAGAGCGGCAACGACCGCGACGGCAACGGTTACATCACCTTCCACTGACCCCGCACCCGCTCTGGCTCCCCTCGCCCGGTGGTGAGGGGAGCGTGAGCCGACCACCGGCAGGAAGGCATCGACCGGACGCCACAGCTTGCCGCCGCTGCGTTGCACCGTCAGCCGGCGCTTGGGGGCTTGCCGCGCGCCGGGCCGCCGCCGTGAATCAGGGCGTGGCCGTGTGAGCGTGGGGTTCGGTCGGCGAGGTGCCCGTGTCACAGAAGTTCGTAGATGCTCCTGCCGGCCAGCCAAAAGCCCAGGAACAGGGACACCATCACCACGGCCTGGTCCTGGTGGCTTGTCATCCAGCTGAACAGCGCCTGGAGCCTGGCCGCGGCGCGAGCGGGCCGGAACGTGGCGTACAGCTCCATGGTCAGAAGAGTGGCGGTGGCCAGGAGGCAGTACAGCATCAGGGTCAGCCAGGAGGCTGCCCGGGAGAGGTCGGCCTGCATCACGGTCGAGGCCCCCGCTGCGACAAGGGCCCAGGGCTGGATGAGTACCCCCATGCCGGCGGCCGACCAGGGTGAGACGTCGTGCAGCTTCGCCAGCCAGGCAGGGGTCTTCCCCGGCCCGTGTACTTCGCGCCGTTTGCGCACCCCGTACGCGATCAGCCAGATTCCGATGATCAGCTTGACGGCGAGAGCGGTGGTCGAGGGCACCGTGTGCGCTCGGGGAGGTGACCCGTCGGTGAAGAGCAGAACGCAGGCGATGACCAGCACCAGACACGCGAGCCAGCCGAGAATGAAGGCCAGTCCCTTGCGTACTCCGTCGTCCGCGGTCAGCAAGAGAATCAAGGCCATGGCCGGGAGCGGCTCCAATGTGATCGCCAGCCCTATGAGGACCAGGTCGAGGGTCATCTGCCTGCGCTCTCCTCCCTCAGACGCGCCGTCCGTTCGTCAAGGCACCGACGCGACCGACGCGCGGTGGGCCCTCACGTACTGCGGTGGTCCTGGGACCGAAGTCACTGACCCGCAGCGTGCGGGGCTGGTCCGCGGGGAACAGCCGGTGCGCGGGCGCGGGTTGTCGGCGTCACGGTGCCTCCTTGTGTCGCGTGGCGTCGGGCAGCGCCTGTTCGGTCCAGAGCGTCTTGCCCGTCGCCGTGTACCGGACGCCCCACGCCTGCGCCAGTTGCGCGATGATGAACAGGCCGCGTCCGCCTTCGTCGACCGTGTTGGCGTGACGCAGGTGTGGTGCGCCCGCGCTGGCGTCGCGTACTTCGCAGGTCAGGGTGCGGTCGTGGATGAGACGGAGTTCGAGCGGTGGGCTCCCGTACTTGACGGCGTTGGTGACGAGTTCACTGACGATGAGGCGGGTGTTGTACGCGGTCTCGTCGTCCACGTCCCACGCGGTGAGTTGTCCGCGGATGCGGCGCCGGGCGTCGGCCACGGCATGGGGGTCGCCGCCGAGGGGCCATACGGCGAACCGGTCGCGGGGGAAGGAGCGGGTACGCGCGACGATCACCGCGGCGTCGTCCGCGTCGCGCCGGGACGGGAGCGCGTAGACGAGGGAGTCGCACAGGTCCCGCAGCGGGCGGTCGCGGTAGTCCGGTGTCGACGGCAAGGGGCCCGCTGCGTCGGTGAGGGACGAGGTGAGCAGCGGGTCGCTGGCGAACACCAGCACGCTGCCGTCCGGCACGTCGGCGACGTCGGCGGCGTAGGGCGCGTCCTCCACGGTGCCCAGGCGGGGTCCGGCGGGTGTGCCGGGGGCGAAGACGGTGCCGTCGGGGCGCACGAGGAGAGGGGCCAACGCGCCCGCCGCGGCTGTCGTGCAGGTGCCGGTCAGCGGGTCGTGGACCGCGTACACGCAGTCGGCGGTGAGAGGTTCCCGGTGCAGTGGGTCGCCGGGCGGCAGGTGCGCCCGTTCGGAGGCCAGCTGGCGTGCGGTGTCCTGCAGGCGGGCCAGGAGCTCGTCGGGGGCGAGGTCGAACGCCGCCAGGGAGCGGATCGCGGTGCGCAACTGCCCCATGGTGGCAGCCGCGTTCAGGCCACTGCCCGACACCCTGCCGATGATCAGGGCGGTGCGGGCGCTGGACAGCGCGATGGTGTCGTACCAGGCGCCTGGATCCCCGCCGGTTACGGAGAGGTAGGCCGTCTCCAGCGACATGTGGCTTTCGGGGCGCCGGGGCAGCAACTGCCGCTGCACGGTGGCGGCGACGGTGTGCTCGCGCGTGTAGCGCCGGGCGTTGTCGACGCACAGGGCCGTGTGTGCGGCCAGCTCGACGGCGAGCTCCTGGTCGGCGTCCTCGAAGGCCCAGGAGCCGTTGGTGCGGTAGAGGCTGACGAGGCCCAAGGGCGCGTCGCGCAGGGCCAGGGGCACGACGAGGAGGGAGTGGGCCGCCGAGGAGCGGACCGCCTCCGCGACCGGCGGATCGAGAGACAGCCATGAGGCGGCCGGATTCAGCGGAACCACCCGCGGACGCAGATCGGCCAGCGCCTGGGTGAAGGGCGTGCGAGCGGGCAGCCGCCGTACGCCGCCCACCGGGTGCGCGGGCGGCGAACCCGTGCGCCTGCTGCGGAACGCGGTGCGCATCAGGGGCGTGCCGGGTGGCAGCGGTGCGACCGGCGGGTCGTCGCCGCGGATCACGGCGTCCACCACCTCCACCACCGCGATGTCGGCGAACTCCGGAACCAGGACCTCGACCAGTTCCTCACCGGTGACGGCCGGATCCAGCGTGCGTCCCACGCTCCGGCGCACGGAGCCGAGCACGCCGGTACGCACACGGGCCCTCTCCCGTTCGGTGACGTCCACGGCGGTGAGTCCCACGCCGAGCACCGAGCGGTGCGCCCCTTCCAGGCGCAGCGCGGTGACCTCGAAGTGTCGCTCCTGCGGCTGGTCGCCCCCGACGCGTGCCCGCACGACGCGCTGTGTCAGGGGAACCCCGGTGCGCAGTACCTCGTGCAGCAGCGCCTCGGTGTCGTCGTCCTGGACCATGCCGTACACCTCGCTGAACGGACGCCCCAGCAGGGTCTCGGGGGCCACGCCCCGCATGACGGGTGTGGCCGTGTTGACCCGCACCGCGCGCAGGTTCTCGTCCAGCAGGTGGAGGCCGACCGGTGACTGCGTGAACAGGGCCTCCAGCATCGCGGCCGCGATCTCGTCCACCTGCCGGCCGGGATCGAACTGCGCCACGGGACCACCTCCGAGATCCGTCCTGCTCCCTCGGCTGCCGCGAATGCGGGTGCGGGTGTGTGTTCAGCGTTGTCCGTCGTGCCCTCGGCGATGGCCGCCGTGGCGGGGCGCCGGCACTCCCGGATCACCGGGCGGCGGGCACGGGTGGTGCGGGAACCATTGTCCGGCGCCCCGCGGGCGGGGGAGCTCACCCGTGGCGGGGGATGCCGGCGCGGACGTGTGTGGCGATGGTGGCCGACAAGAGGGCGCGATGCGGTGCCCACAGCCCGGTACCGGCACGCCGGTCAGAAGGAAGTGTTGATCATGCGAGGCTATCCGCCGATAGCGGACCACGGGCTTGTCGGAGATCTGCAAACCGCCGCGCTGGTCTCCTCCGACGGCACGGTGGACTGGCTGTGCGCGCCCCGTTTCGACTCGCCGAGTGTGTTCGCCTCCCTTCTGGACCGCGACCGCGGTGGGCACTTCACCGTCTCCGCCAAGACCCACCGCCCACCGGTGCAGCTGTACCTGCAGGACACCGCGGTCCTGGTGACCCGCTTCCTGTCGGAGGCCGGCGTGGGCGAGGTGGTCGACTTCATGCCGGTGGAGCGCCCTGAACGCGCTACGGCCCACCACCGGCTGGTGCGGATCCTGCGGGTGTGACCCGCGGCCGGGTCCGCTTCTCGCTGGAGTGCCGGCCGCGCTTCGACTACGGCCGGGCAGGGCACCGGGTCGACGTGGGCGAGGACACGGTCCACTTCGACGCCCCCGGCGCCCAGGCCCGGCTTCAAGCGGTCGGCCCGGTGCGGTGGAGCGGGCAAGGCAGCGATGTGCGCAGCGAGGTGGAGCTGGGGCAGGGAGAGTTCGCCGCCGTGGTGCTGACCCTGGGCGACACCGGCGACGCCCCCGACCCCGCGCCGACGCAGGCAAGCGTGATGGCACTCTTCGAGGCGACGCGCGACTTCTGGCACGCGTGGGTCCACCGCAGCCGGTACCGGGGGCGCTGGCAGGACATGGTGAACAGGGCGGCGATCACCCTGAAACTGCTCACGTACGCGCCGACAGGAGCGCCCGTCGCCGCGCCCACCATGGGTCTGCCCGAACAGATCGGCGGTGGACGCAACTGGGACTACCGCTACACCTGGGTGCGAGACGGCTCGATGTCGGTCGGCGCGCTGCTCGGGCTGGGCTACACCGAGGAGGCTCATGCCTTCCGCACCTGGCTCGGCGACCGTCTGCGAGCCGGACGTACCGTCAGTGGCGAACCTTTGCAGATCATGTACCGCATCGACGGTGACCCGGAACTGCCCGAGGAGGTCCTCGACCACTTCGAGGGCTACTGCGGTTCCGCGCCGGTCCGCGTGGGCAACGGCGCCGCCGACCAGCGGCAGCTCGACATCTACGGGGAGGCCGTGCTCGCCCTGTCCCAAGGGGTGGAGCACGAGGGGGACGTACCGCCCTACGAAGGCTGGCAGGCCCTGTCCGGAGTGCTCGACTGGCTGGTCGAGGCATGGGACAGGCCGGACGAGGGCATCTGGGAGACCCGCGGCGGGCAGAAAGACTTCACGTACAGCCGCCTGATGTGCTGGGCAGCCTTCGACCAGGGCCTCCGCATGGCCCGTGACTTCGCCCGGGCCCGCCGACCTCGCGGGGTGGAGCGCGGCTCGCGACAGCATCCTGCGCCAGGTCATGGAACGTGGCTGGAGCACGAGGCGGCGGGCGTTCGTCCAGCAGTACGAGGACACCACCCTCGACGCGTCACTCCTGCTGATGCCCTCGGTGGGCTTCATCTCGCCCAAGGATCCGCGCTGGTTGTCCACCCTGGAGGCGATGGGCGACGAGCTTGTCTCCGACAGCCTGGTCTACCGCTACGACCCCGAGGCGTCTCCCGACGGATTGCGGGGCAGCGAGGGCACGTTCTCGCTGTGCAGCTTCCTGTACGTCGACGCGCTCGCGCGGGCGGGGCAGCTCGGTCCCGCCAGGTACGCCTTCGACAAGATGCTCACCTACGCCAACCACGCCGGCCTCTTCGCCGAGGAGGTCGGACCGACCGGAGAGCAGCTCGGAAACTTCCCGCAGGCGTTCACTCACCTCGCGCTGATCACGGCGGCCCTCTCCCTCGATCACCAGATGGACACCGCCGGCTTCTGAGCGGGTCGACCGAGCCCCTTGGCGACCGGGACCGGGCATACGCGGGGCGCAAGACCGGCCGGGACACGCCGCAGCCGGTCCACGGGCCGTGCCTCGTCTCGCCGCGCGCATACGCGCGGAGCACTGCCATCCTGGGGGAGGAGCGTTGTCCACAGCCTGACGAAGGGTGGTGGTGAGCGCCATGGCCGGGCACCCGCAGAACGAGGAGGGCCTCACATCCTCGTACGCCGATCCGCAGGGGGAGCCGTTCCTGCTCACCCGGTTCGCCGTCCCCACACGCCCGGCGACGTTCCTGTCGCGCCCGCGACTCACCCGCCACCTCGACCAGGCACTTCTTACTCCGTTGACCATGGTCAACGGTGCCGCCGGCGCCGGGAAGACCCTGCTCGTCGCCGACTGGGTCGCGGGCAGGGACGAGCCCGTCGCCTGGCTCACGGCCGAGGGGAGCGGCCGAAGCCCCGGAATCCTGTGGGCGTACCTGCTCCAGGCCCTGTGCGTGGCCGGTGTCCCGATGCCCGCCGACATCGGCTGCCCCGCCGACGCGCACCGCGTGGACCGTACGCTGCTGGCCCGCGTCGCGGCCCACCTCAGTGCCCGGTCCGAACCCGTGATCGTGGTGCTGGACGAGTACGACCGGGTGACCGACCCGCAGATCGCCGAACAGCTGGAGTTCGTTGTCCACCACGCGGGGCGAGGGATGCGTCTGGTCCTCGTCACCCGCACCGAACCGCTGCTGCCCCTGCACCGGTACCGGGCGGCAGGCGACATGACCGAGATCCGGGGTGCGGAGCTGGCCTTCACCCCCGAGGAGGCGGCGGTCCTTCTGGAGCTGCACGGACTGAACCTGCCGATGGACGCCGCACGCGCACTCGTGCGGCGCACCCAGGGGTGGGCCGCAGGTCTGCGGCTGTGCGCCCTGGCCGCACAGGAGCGCCCGGACGCGGAGCGCTACCTCAAGGAGTTCGAGAGCGATCGCACCACGGTCGCGGACTTCCTGCTCGCGGAGGTGCTCAAGCGCCAGCCCTCCGAGACGCAGGACCTCCTGCTGCGTGTCAGTGTTCTCGACCGCTTCTGCCCCGACCAGGTGAACGCGCTGACCGGGCGCACCGACGCCGAGGCCACCCTTGTCGCCCTGCACCGGGACAACGCGTTCGTCGAGCACCTCGGGCACTCCTGGTACCGCCTCCACCCGCTGTTCGGCGAGATCCTGCGGGCCCACTTGCGCGTACGGGATCCGGGCCTGCGCCCCGAGCTGCACCGACGGGCCGCCCACTGGCTGCGACGCCCCGGCCCCCTCGAACAGACGCTCGGTCACGGGGCCGCCGCGGGCGACTGGGAGTTCACCGCCGGCGCACTCGTGGACGATCTCGCCATCGGGCAGCTCTTCACCGGCCGGCGCTGCGACGACCTGGCCGAACTGTTCTCCGGGATGGGGCCCGAAGCCGCGAGCCCTGCCGCGGACATCGTGCGCGCGGCGCGTGACCTGGCCCGGAGCGATCTCGACCGGGGTCTGGCCCACCTGCACCGCGCGGAGTCCAACCTGGGCCAGGAGGAGGCGGGCGACCAGGGCGCGGCGCGGCTGAGCTGCGCCCTGCTGGAGGCGCTGGCGGCGCGGCTGGCCGGTTCTCCGGACCGGGCCGAGAGGGCCGCAGCGATGGCCCAGCACGTACGTCACGAGGTCCCTGCCGGCCTCCTGGACAGCCATCCGGAACTCACCGCCCTCCTGCTCTCCCATGTGGGCTCGACGCGGCTGTGGGCGGGGCGCTTCGACGACGCACGCGCCGCCCTGACGCAGGCGGCCGGCGCACCCGGCGGAGCGTCTACGGCACTCCCACGCGAAGACTCCCTGGGGCGTTTGGCTCTCATCGACTACCTGGACGGCTGGCTCGGCCGGGCGGAGCGCAAGGCACAGGAGGCCATCGCCGCGACCCATCGGTTCGGCCTGCCGCAGCCGTCCGGCTCCGGCATCGGGAGGCTTGTCCAGGCAGCAGTGGCCGTCGACCGCAACGAACTGAATCAAGCCCAGGCCCTTGTGGACTCGGTGTCTGCGTCACCGGGTTCGATGCGGGACCCGGTGACCGAAGCGGGCCGGGCCATCGCCACCGCGCGTCTGCTGCTGGCGCGCGGCAAGCCGCGCGCGGCGGTCGAGGCGGCGGAACCGGCCGTTCGTGCCGAGGTGGCCTCTCCCTGGGCATCGGGGCACACGGCACTCATGGCCTCCGCGGCGCACCTGGCCGAAGGGCGGCCGGAGGCGGCAGCAAGGGCGTTGCACGCCGTGCCCGACGGGCAGGTGGCGTGTGCCGTACAGGCCGCGCGGGCCCGCCTCGCCGCGGGCGACCCCGGCGCGGCGATCTCCCTGCTCGACACCGTGCGCCCCGAAGCCCGCGCCGGCCCGGGGGTGACGGTCCGGGCCGTGCTCGTGAGGGCGCAGGCGGCGGACCGGGCGGGGGACGTCGCCACCGCGCGCCGGCTCTTGATCCAGGCCCTGCGGGAGGCGCGGCGCGAGAGGCTGCGGCGTCCCTTCCTGGAAGCGGGTCCATGGATCCGTCCGCTGTTGTGCGTGGCGCCCCTTCGTGGGCTGGCCGAGGGGTGGCTCACCCCCGGCGCCGTACCGCCCGGCCGGACGCCCGGCTCGCCGGACCGGCCTGCGCCGGTCGTAGAGGAACTGAGCGAGCGCGAGCGCGACGTACTGCGACGACTGGCCGAGATGATGTCCACGCAGGAGATCGCCGACGACCTCCATGTGTCGGTGAACACGATCAAGACCCACCTCAAAGGCGTCTACCGGAAGCTGGCGGTCAACCGGCGCACCGACGCGGTGCGTCGCGCCCGCGAGCTGCGGTTGCTGTGAACCGGCGGACAGCGCCGACGTACACCCGGCGCGCCTGCGGCAGGACTGCCGGCGGCGGTGTCCCGGTGTCCGGCTCGCCCGCAGGGGGTGAGGCGCCGCCGGAGCTGCCGCGCTGAGATTGCCGTAATGGCCCGGTGCGTACCGGCCGCCGTCCGGCGGACTCGGAGAGGTGAGCAGCGTGAAGCACTGGCGGGCGCTGATCGTCCTGGGCACCGCCCAGTTCCTGATGGTCCTGGACACGTCCGTCATGAACGTCTCCATCAGCCAACTGGTCGAGGACTTCGACACAGAAGTCACGGCGGTCCAGGCCGTCATCACGCTGTACGCGCTGGTCATGGCCGCCTTCATGATCATCGGTGGCAGGTTCGGAGACATTTTCGGGCGACGCCGCCTCTTCCTCGCCGGTCTCATCGTCTACGGCACGGGTTCCGCCCTGACCGCCGCGGCTCCCACGCTCTGGGTCCTCACGCTGGGCTGGTCGGTCATCGAAGGGCTCGGAGCCGCGATGGTGCTGCCGGCCATGGCGGCACTGGTCGCCGAGTCCTACCGCGGGCGGGACCGTGCCGTCGCCTACGGCATCATCGGGGGCCTGGCCGGCGCGGGAATCGCGATCGGCCCGCTGCTGGGCGGCTGGGTGACGACGTACCTGACCTGGCGGCTGGTCTTCGCCGGTGAGGTCGTGGTCGTCGCCGCCGTCCTGTGCTTCCATCGGGTGATCACGGAAGCCCCCCGGACCGGACCCCGCTCCCGGCTGGACGGCGTGGGCGCGGTGCTCTCGGCGGCCGGTCTGGCGCTGGGCGTGTTCGGGGTGCTGCAGAGCAGCACGTGGGGATGGGTCCAGCCCCGCAACCCGCCGTTCACCGTGCTGGGCTTCGCCCCCACCCTGTTCGTCGTCGGCGCCGGTGCGGCCGTACTGGCCCTCTTCACCCACTGGGAGCGGCACCGGGAAGCCCGTGGCGCCGATCCGCTGGTGCACCTGTCCCTGCTGCGCGGGCCCGTACTGCGCTCCGGCCTGATGGCGCTGGTCAGTCAAAACCTCATCCTGCTGGGCCTGTTCTTCACCATCCCGCTGTACCTGCAGGTCGTTCAGGGTTTCGACGCTTTCCAGACCGGTCTGCGGCTGCTCCCGGTCTCCGTCACCATGCTCGCGGCCTCGCTGATCGCCGCCCGGCTGGGACGGGCGGCGGGCCCACGCCGGGTCGTCCGGCTGGCCCTGCTGACCCTGGCCGGGGCGATCGTGTGGCTGCTGGCCACCGTCGACCCGGTCATCGACGACGCCCAGTTCGCCGGTGCCATGGCACTGCTCGGCGTGGGCATGGGCCTGCTCGCCTCGCAACTGGGCAACGTCGTCCAGTCCAGCGTGGGTGAGGTGGAGCGCAGCGAGGTCGGCGGACTGCAGTACACGGCGCAGAACCTGGGCTCCGCGCTGGGCACGGCGCTCATCGGGTCGCTGCTGATCGGGTCGCTGGCCCACGCCTTCACCACGCAGGTGCAGGACGACCCACGGCTGTCGGACGAAGCACGCCGGCAAACCAGTGTCGCCCTCCAGGCCGGGGTCAGCTTCGTTCCCACCGACCAGGTGCGCTCGGCGGCCGAGCGCGCGGGGCTTCCGCCGCCGGAGGTCGACGCCCTGGCGGACTCGTACGCATCGGCGCAGCTGGACGGCCTGAAGGCGGCGATCCTCGCCACCGGAGGTGTCACGCTCGCCAGCTTCCTGGTCACACGGCACCTGCCGGCCGGGCAGACGGGCCGTACGAAGCAACCCGGCGAGGACGCCGACGCCGACGCGTCCGACCGATCGCACTGAGCCACAGCGGAAGGCAGACGATGTCCAGTTCGGGGAACACCACACCCCGCGTGCGGCCCCGCGCCGAACGCCGGTCCCACGCCGACTACACCGGTGGCGTCTACGGGTCCATGCTGGCCGCCTCCGTGGTCGTCGGCGCCGGCACCCTGGGTTCCTTCCCGCGCCTGGAACTGGTGCTCCTGTTGTTGCTCACCGGCATCGCTTTCTGGATCGCGCACGTGCACGCCCACCTGTTCGGCGCGCGTCTGACGGCGCACGGCATGGACCGCTGGACCGTGCTGCACGTGTGCCGCGACGAGTGGCCGATCGTCAAGGCTGCTGTCCCGCCGGCTCTCGCCGTGGCGGTCAGCCCCCTGCTGGGCCTCGATGTGCAGGGGGCCCTGTGGTTCGCTCTGGCGGTGGCTGTGGCCGGCCAGGTGGGCTGGTCGGCCGCGGCAGCGCGACGTGCCGGCGCGGCCTGGGGGATGGTGTGCGTCGCGGCCTCGGTGAACCTCGTCGTGGGCCTCCTGATCATCTCGTTCAAAATCTTCCTGACCCATTGACACCGAAGCCCGGTGCCGGCTCACGCTCACCTGCACAGGGTGAGGCACAACGCCGTACAGAGACCCACGATGGGAGGGAACGCGAAACCCACACGCCCCGGGCTGCCCGCGGGAGAGCCGCTCATGCGCTACGAGATCCGCGTCGAAGGACACATGTCGGAGCCGCTGACCAGCGCCTTTCCGGAGCTGGATCACGTGGTGATGTCCGGCCAGACCGTCATGTTCGGGTACGTCGTCGACGAGGCACACCTGTACGGGCTGCTGGCCCGCTGCCAGTCACTGGGGCTGCGGGTCCTGGAGATGCGTCAACTTCCGGAGTGACGCGCTGCGCGGTGGCATGCCGTCCCCGTCCCACGCAGGCTGTGGGACGGGGCCGGCTGCTCGGGGCGGCTGGTCGCCGGTTTTCGGCGCGAGGTCGTGCTCGAACGGCCGCAGAACGAGGCGCTTCGACGTCACGGTCGTCGCGGTCGGCGCACTGGTGCGATCACCGCGCCGGCACTCACCACGACGACCCCTCCCACACCACTTCCTTCAAGCTGAATGCCCCTCACTCCGGCGGCGCCGCCCGGCCCTGTCGCCGCAACGCCGCCTGCACCGTACCCGCCAGGACGCGCGCGGCGACGCCCACCAGCAGCAGACCGCCGGCCATCTGGACCATCGTCACCACCCGCCCCGTCTGGGAGTCGGCGGTGATGTCGCCGAACCCGACGGTGGAGAAAGTGGTGAGCGTGAAGTACAACGCGTCCGTCCTGGTCAGGGGTTCACTGAAGGACCCCGGGGCGGAAAGCTCCAGCAGGTAGTAGGCGCTGGCGAAGAGCACCAGATACAACGCCAGGGTGGCGGCCAGAGCTTCGACAGCTCTCAGACGAGGATGAGGCGATCGCACGATGGCCCGTGCCTCCCAAGCGAAGACCAGGGCGACCGCCAGCAGACCGAACACGAGCATGGCCCAGGCAGCGCCCGTTGCCCGTTCGTCCAGAGGCAGCAGGTAGTAGGCAGCCACCAGGCCCACCGACACGCTCACCGCCCGGGCGCCGGACACGGCCGCCGCCCTGCGTCGGCCCGACGGCCCACGACGGGGGGCCCGTCGGGACCCGCCGGGCTCCGGCCGGGCAGTCTCTGGTTCGTCCATGTCGTCCGTCCGTTCCGCGGAGCCGCGCACATCTCCCGGCATCCACCTCACCGCCCCGGGCGGTACGCGCGGATCACCCGCCGGAGGTGACCCCTGCCCTCATCACCGGGTACGACACTGGCCCGGCGAGGTCCACCGGCACTGCCGCGTCGGCGGATCACCGACCACAGGAGGAGGAACGATGACCGTGCCGCGTGGTCCGGCACCGCGTACCGGACAGCAACAGGCTCCGCCGCGCACCGGCGACGAAGGCGTCCCACCGCCACCGGGCGACCCCGCCGAGATCCTGGCGCGACTCGGACGCTCATGGACATGGATCCTCGGTTCGGCGGCGGCAACGCTCGTACCCGGCGTGCTGGTGCTGGTCTGGCCGGGGGAGACCCTGCACGTCCTGGCCGTCCTCATCGGCCTGTACCTGCTCGTGACCGGGGCCTTCCGGTTCGTGGGATCCTTCGCCCGCAGGGAGCCCGGCGAACGGCTGCCCGAACTGCTTCTCGCGGTGCTGTACGTCCTGGCCGGCGTACTGTGCCTGAGGAACCCGTTGCAGACGGTCGCCGCGCTCTCCCTGATCACCGGGATCGTATGGCTCGTCTCCGGAATCCTCACCCTGTACGCGGCCATCGCCACCAAGAACCTGCCCCACCGCGGCATCGTCCTCGGCGCCGCGCTGCTCGCCGTCGTGGCGGGCATCGTGGTCCTGGCCCTGCCGGCCGATTCGGCGCGGGCGCTGACCCGGCTGCTCGGCCTGTGGCTGGTCCTGCTCGGCCTGGCCGAGGTGGCGGTCGCCCTCGCCTGGCGAGCCGCGCTCGCCAGGTCACGACCGACAGGCCCACCGGACGCCCCCACCGGGTAGGTGCAGGGCCCCTACGCCTTCACTGGCCGCCGGGCGAATTCCGGCCGGTGCTCTCACCCGCCTCGGGTGAGGACGCGAACCAATGCGAGGGACAGGCTGGAAGCGGCACAAAAACGGCTGCCGGGCGAAACGCCCGGGACGGAGGAAAGCGATGAACGAGCAGGTGTACCTCGCGTATGACTTTCCGCTGCTGAGCGTCTTCTGGACCATGTTCGTGTTCTTCCTGTGGATCGCGTGGTTCATCCTGCTTTTCCGGATCGTCAGCGACGTCTTCCGCGACGACACCCTGAGCGGCTGGGCCAAGACCGGCTGGCTGGTCTTCGTCCTCGTCCTCCCCTTCCTGGGCGTGTTCGTGTACGTGATCACCCGGGGCAGGAACATGGGCCGTCGGGAGATCGAGCAGGCGCGCGCTCGACAGCACGCCATGGACGACTACATCCGCGAGACGGCCAAGGGCAGCCATGGCGGAGCCAGCAGCGTCGACGAACTCGCCAGGCTGTCGGAGATCCGCTCCCGCGGCGACATAACCGAAGAGGAGTTCCGCCGGGCGAAGGAGCTCGTCCTGAGCGGCTCGGGAGCGTCGGGACGGGCGGGCGGCTCGTCCTTCACGCCTGAAGGCACCGCCCGAGACTGAATCGAGGCAGCGACATGACACCGCTCTCGCACACACGGTCGGCCAAGCGTCAGTGGGCCGGAGGTCTGACGGTATTCGCAGCGGTCATGCTGATGATCGCAGGCGTGCTTGACATCTGCCGCGGCATCATGGCGATCGCCGAGGACGACGTCTTCGTCACGACACGCGACTACATCTTCCAGTTCGACCTCACCAGTTGGGGCTGGATCCATCTCATCCTGGGCGTCGTGGCCCTGATCGTCAGTTTCGGACTCTTCACAGCAGGCACGTGGGCACGTGTCGCAGGCGTGGCCATCGGCGGGCTCCTCGTGATCGCCAACTTCCTCGCCCTGCCGTACTACCCGGCCTGGTCGATCGTGATGATCATCGTGTCCGGGTTCATCATCTGGGCTCTGTGCGTGGTACGGCCGGACGACCTGTGATCCCGCGGTGAAAGCCGCGAACGTCGAGCTGCGGAGCGGAGATGCGCCGGATGGGCCGACACAGCGCTTACCTGGGCGAGCCGGCACGACGACCTGCGGCACCCCGTGACGTGGGCCGTGCGAACTGGGCCCGCCTGGCGCTGCTCGCGCTGCTGGCAAGCGTGCTCGTGGCGCTCGTCAGCGCCGGCCTGCGCAGTGTGTTCTGGGTGCTGGCCGGCCTCGCGGGGCTGGCTGTCGCCGCCATCGGAGTGTGGTGGGTGCTGGCCCACAGCGGTGTGATGAGGGTGGCGGGAGTGGCGCTGTCGGTCATGGCGCCGATTGCGGTCCTGACCCTGTACGCCACGGCCGGCATGCTGTGGCCCGCGCTGTGTTCCTTGGTCCTGTGGGTACTGGCGGTGATGGCGGCCCACAAGGCCGTGGCCCGCGAACACGCTGCTTCCCGCCGTGCGTCTGCGCCCGCTGAGGCACCCCGCCACCCCTGGATCCTCATGAATCCACGCTCGGGAGGCGGTAAAGTGGAACGCTTCCATCTGGTGGACAAAGCGCGGGCCGCGGGCGCCCGTGTCGTGCTGCTCGGTACGGACAACCGAGACCCCGCCGAGCTGGCCGGTGAGGCCGTGGCCGAGGGTGCGGACCTGCTGGCCGTAGCGGGCGGAGACGGCACCCAGGCATTGGTGGCCGAGGTGGCCGCGCGGCACAAAGTGCCCTTCATGGTGATCCCCGCCGGCACCCGTAACCACTTCGCCCTCGATCTCGGCCTGGACCGCGACGACCCGGCAGCGAGCCTCCAGGCCCTCACCGACGGCGTCGAACTCCGGGTCGACCTCGGGTTCGCCGCCGACCGGGTGTTCGTCAACAACGCCTCCTTCGGGACGTACGCGGCCGTCGTGGGTGACCCCGCCTACCGCGGCGAAAAGGTGCAGACGACCCTGCAGTCGTTGCCCCATCTGCTCACCGGCCCGGATGCGCCGACGCTGAGGATGCGGGCCGGCACCGTGCACGCCGACGGACTGCAAGCGCTGCTCATCAGCAACAACCCGTACCAGCGGGCCGTCGACCTGGCCCACCCCGGGCGCAGGGAACGGCTCGACTCCGGCCTCCTCGGCGTGATCGGCGTGCGCGTCGCCAACACCGCCCAGGCGGCACGGATCGTACGCGGCGCCCGTTCCGGCAGTCTCGTCCGGCTTCAGGCGCAGACGGTGGTTGTGGAGACGGAGACGGCCACTGTCCCGGCCGGCATTGACGGCGAGCATGTTCTGTTGCAGGCACCTGTGGTGTGCCGGACCGCCCCCGGGGCGCTGCGGGTACGAGTGCCACGCGGCCGCCCCCACGCGCCACTGAAGGGGCAAGCCGCAGACTGGCGACGCGTTGCTCGGTTGGCGTTCGGATCGCAGCATGACGAGCACGGACGGGGCGGCTCGCGTCGCGCACACATCGACGACGAGTCTCAGAGCCGGCCATCCGCTTGAGAGTACGGTCGCGCTCGCCAACCCAGGACTTGCCACCGGCGACGGGGCGGTGCCCCATCCACCGGGACGTCTCAGCCGCGCCGACACTGGTGCCCATGGCTGCCGGGCTGGTTGAGCGTCAGCCGTCGAGGAACGTGCGGACCGCGGTGGTGAAGAGGGCCAGGGCGTCGTGATGTACGACATGGCCGGCGGGCAGCTCGATGAGGTGGGCCGGGCCGATGTGGCGAGCGATCATCTCGCGGGCATGGTCGTGGGACAGTTCGTCGCTGTGCTCACCTCGGATCAGCAGGGTCCGGCACGCGACAGCCGTCCAGTCCGCCCAGTGCTCCCCGCTCAGGGCCTTCTGCGACGCGATGGTGTCCTGTTGGTCGAAGGAGAAGCCCCACCCTTGATCCGATGGACGCAGGGAGCATTCCAGATAGGGCGCCGCCGGGCCGAGCGCGGCCACCAGAGCCTCGCGCGTCGGCGCTCGATCCGGCAGCCGCTCGGTGAAGCCCGTGTCGATGTCGACGACCGCACCGATGTCCTCAACGATCAATGAGGTGACGCGCTCCGGATGCCGGGCCGCGTACTGATAGGCGTTCACCCCGCCGAGAGAATGGCCGAGCAGCGGCACGGGACCCACGTCCAGGTGCTCATGGAATGCGGCGAGGTCCGCGACGTAGTCCTCCCGACCGTAACCGGCGGCGCGATCGGACTCGCCGTGCCCGCGCTGGTCCAGCGCGACCACCCGCCACTGCGGCGCCAGCGCCGCGGCCGGCGCCGCGAACGCCGCCGCCTCGTTGTAGTGACCATGTGCCGCCAGCAGCACCTGGCCAGGACCACCGAAGTCCAGGTAGGACATCTGCCGACCGTCATGCAAGAAGTAGCTGCGCACGAAGTTGAGCCTAGGTCCCCCCGAGACGGCACACGAACCTGCCCCTGGCACCGACCGATCAGCCTGAGCACCAGTGAGCTTTGCTAGCTCATGCCGGTCCGCTTGGGAAGCAGGAGCATCAGCGCCCACATCGTGACGAGCGTGCCGACGACGTACCAGATGCTGCCGGCGAAAGCGGTGCTCACGTCGGGGCCGCGGGTCACGGCGCTGATGTGTGTGAAGAAGACGACGGTGGTCAGGGCGGTGCCCAGCGCGATGCCGAGCTGGGTGGCGGTGTTGAAGAGGCCGGAGGCCGACCCCGCGTGCTGCTGGGCGACCTTGCCGAGGGTGAGGTCGGCGAGCGGGGCGCCGATCATGCCGAGTCCGAAGCCGACGGCGAGCATAGGGGCCGCGGCCGACACGGTTCCCATGCCCGCGCCTTCGACGGTGATGAGGTGGTGGTAGCCGGACAGGGTGGCGGCGGAGAGCAGCGCCCCGGCCTGCGGCAGGGCTCGTCCGTAGCGCGCGACGAGGCTCATGGCGAGCCAGGCGCCGCCCATCTCGCCGAGCGAGGCGGCGACGAAGCCGACGGCGGCCTGGCCCGGGGTGAGGCCGAGACCGTTCTGCAGGAACAGGACCCAGGACAGGAAGAAGACGCCGGACAGGAGGCCGAAGGCCAGTTGGGTGGCGAGCCCGGCACTGAAGGTGCGGCCGGTGAAGAGGGAAAGCACGACCAGAGGGGAGCCGTCTCTGCGCATCTTGCTCTTCTGCTGGACCAGGAACACCGCCAGGACGAGCAGGCCGGCGGCCATCGTCGCGAACGTCCAGACGGGCCAGTCGTGTTCGCCGCCCATCGTCAGCGGGAGCGTGATCAGCAGCAGGCCGAGCGCGGACAGGAACATGCCGAGCGGGTCCAGGCGCCCGGCGGTGCGGTCGTGGGACTCGGGAAGGTAGCGCCGGCCGAGGACGACGGCGGCGATCCCGATGGGCAGATTGATCAGGAAGATGGGCCGCCAGCCCAGTCCGAACAGGTCGGCCTGGGTCAGGACACCGCCCAGGACCGGGCCGATGACGCTGCCGAGCGACATGACGGTCCCGTACAGCCCGAACGCCTTCGCCCGGGAGCCCTCGTCGAAGGTGACGTGCAGCGTCGCGAGGACCTGCGGGACCATCACCGCGGCCGCCGCGCCCTGGAGCACCCGAGCGGCGATCAACAGGTCGGGACCACTCGCGATCCCGCACAGAAGCGACGACAGCGTGAAGACGGCAGTACCGCCCAGGAAGATCCTTCTGCGGCCGTAGAGATCGCCGAGCCGGCCGCCGGTGATGAGGCCGAGCGCGAAGGTCAGGACGTAGGCGGCGTCGATCCACTGGAGGGCAGCGGTGGTGGCGCCGGTGTCGGCGGCGATGGCGGGCAGGGCGGTGTAGACGACGGAGCCGTCGAGCGCGTTCATCAGCTCTGCGGTCAGGACGACGCCGAGGGTGACGGCCCGGGCACGGCCCGGAGCCGGCGCTCCGGCGCGCGGCGGGCTGGTGGTGGTCTGGTCGGTGTCGTGGGACACGGGAGGGGCTTCCGGTGGGAGTCGGGGATACGGGCAGGCCAGGGCCCCGTACGCCGACTGCGCACAGGAAGAGGGGGCGGGCCCAGGCCGAGAGAAGAGGCGCCGTCGACGCCGACACGTCGGTACGGCACCGCGAGGGTGCTGTCCGCGCCGGGAAGTGGGACGGCTATCGGGCCTGGGCGATACGTCATCACCTCACATCGAGGACCGGCGGAACACGTCCGCACCAGGGAAGGGAACAAGGGAAGACCGGGGCCGGAGACGTACTCACGCCCTGCGGGGGCCGGCGGCCCCCGCCCCCGGCACGGGGCGGCCCGCCCGCCACAGGACGGGCCGCCGACCGTGGCTTCAGGCGGTGTTGACCGCCTTGGGCAGCCGGAACATCAACGCCCACATCACCGCGAGAGCGGCGATGACGTACCAGATGCTGCCCGCGAACGCCTCGGTCACGTTGGTGCCGTGGCTGCCCGCGGGGGAGTGGTGGAAGAACACCACGGAGGCCGTCGCGATACCGAGTGCGGTACCGAGCTGCATGGCGGTGTTGAACAGTCCCGCCGCGGATCCGGCGTCCTCGTGGCCGACCTGGCTGAGGGTGAGGCCGGCAAGACCCGCGCCGACCATCCCGAAACCGGCCCCGACGAGGATCATCGGGGCGACGGCGGCCACGAACGGCATCCCGGTCTGCTGGGCGGAGACCAGCAGCTGGTAGCCGGTCAGGGTGCAGGCGATCAGCACCGCCCCGGCCTGCGGCACGCGCCGCATGTGGCGTCCCGCCCATGTGGAGGCGAGCATCGCACCGGCCATGCCGCCGAGGGAGATGGCGACGGACGCCGGAGCGAACTGCCCGGGCGAAAGTCGCAGGCCCGATTGCATGAACAGCACCCACGTCAGCAGGAACACGCCGGACACGAGTCCGAAGACCAGCTGGGCGGCGAGCCCGCCGGCGAACGCCTTGCTCTCGAAGAGGGACAGCGCGATCAGGGCGGAGCCGCCCTTGCGGGTCTTCGCCCGCTGCTGGGCCACGAATGCCGCCAGCACCAGCACGCCCGTGACGAGCATGACGAAGCTCCACGCAGGCCAGTGCTTCTCGCCGCCCACAGTGAGCGGGTAGGCGAGAAGGAGCAGGCCGGTGCTGGAGAGCAGCATGCCCAGCGGGTCCAGACGCCTGGCCTGCTGTTCCCGCGATTCCGGAATGAACCGGAGGGCGAACAGCGCGGTGGCCAGGCCGATGGGGAGGTTGATCAGGAAGATCGCCCGCCAGCCGAGACCGGCGATGTCGGCAGAGGTCAGGACGGCGCCCAGGACGGGCCCGAGGACGCCGCCGAGCGACATGATCATGCCGTACAGGCCGAACGCCTTGGCACGGGACTCCCCGTCGAAGGTGACCGCGATGGTGGCCATGACCTGCGGCACCATCGCCGCCGCGCCTGCGCCCTGAAGGGCCCGCGCGGCGACCAGGAACTCCGGGCCGGTCGCGATCCCGCACAGCAGTGAGGCCAGCGTGAACACGGCGGTACCGGCGATGAAGACCCGCTTGCGCCCGTAGAGGTCCCCCAGGCGTCCGCCCGTGATCAGGGCGAGGGCGAAGGTGAGGGTGTATGCGGCGGGGATCCACTGCACCGCGGCGCTGGAGGCACCGGTGTCCGCCTGGATGGACGGCAGGGCGGCGTGGACGATCGAGCCGTCGAGCGCGTTCATCAGCTCGGCGATCAGCACCACGACCAGGATGATCATGGCGGCACGGCCGGCCCCTGCGGGGCGTGGATGGCCGTGGGTACGGGTGTCGGTTGACACGAGGAAGGTTCCTGTTCGCGTACAGAAGGAATAGGGGCGGGGGCAGGCCTGGGCATGCCCCCGCACGCCTACAACGCGACAGGGGAAAGCAGGGTGCAACGAGCCCAGGCCATCAAGGAGCACCGCCGTCGAGGCATGCGTCGGGAGCCCGCCATTGCGGACAACCGGAAAGAGCCTCGGAACGAGCGGCTACTTGGCCTGGGAGATACGTCATCACCTCGAAACACAGCGCCGGGCCCCGGAACGGGCACCGGCGGAACCACACGAGGCTAAAACGTCCCCGGCCGTCTTTGCAACGCAATAATTCGCATGCTGCCGGCGGGGCCGCTGTCCTTGGGGTGCCTCGTCGCACGCCGACGCCCGTCGGCTGGTGGCCTTGCTCACCGTACGTCGGTCCTTCGTCCAGCTCGGGTGCGTTCACGTCGCACAGCGAGCGCCGCCCCGTCACTTCCCGGACCGCCGGTCAGATCCATTCCTGGCTTGGCAGGTGCAGGACGCCGTCGGACAATCGGCTTCCAGCTCGTTGACCGTGTGTGGGGACATGCTGCTGCTCGACACTGATGCCGTACCGGTGTCCCAGCGTGGAGCGTTCCACTCCACGCACAACCAAGCGTCCGTGCCGAAGCGCTTCTCGCACGAAGAGCACGCGTCGGGTCTGCGGGCCCGGGTGGGGGCGTGGCAGCTCGGCGGCCTCACCCTCTTCGCGTCGAGCAACACCGGCTGCCCCGGACCGCGTGCCACATACGCCAGGAGGCCGTACCCGTCATCGGCATCGCCCTGCAGAACGAGGGTGTGGGACGCTCGGAGGCCAACGGCGAGCAACGACTGCTCGGACAGGGCGACATCCACCTCTGCAATGAGATGGTCCCCATCACTACGGCTGGTCGAAGCACGGTGCCGCGCAGGCCCTGCTCGTCGATCTCGACCGTCTCGCCGTCTCCAATGGATTCCGTCCAGAAGGCGGCCTCGCGTCTGCGCGCGAGCCCGATGTACTCACTCGTGCACCAGCATCTGCGAAGCCTGTGGCAGGATCCCGGGACCAGTACGGCGGGGCGAGTTCAACTCGGCGGGGAAGAGGAACGCCGGGCGGCAAGTGACATACCCAACCCGGCCGGCACGATTACGATCGCAGGTATGGCTGACGGGATAGTGGGGGCGATCGCCGGTCTGTTCAGCAGCGGACGCAGGCGCGAGGATGAACTTGCCCAGGTCGATGCGGAGATCACCGCCTTCGGTGAGATGCTCGCCGGGCACCCCTTCGCACCGGGCCGGCACCAGGATGATCCTGGTGTCCTCGCTGACTACCAACGGGCGTTGGACGCGTACGAGCAGGCGAAGCAGAACTTCGTCGGCGACCGGAACCTCCGGGACGCCGTCGATGTGCTGCGCGCCCTCGACGAGGGGCGCCATGCGCTGGCCTGTGTGGACGCCGTGGTCGAAAGACGGCCACGCCCGCAGCGGCGTCCACTGTGCTTCTTCGACCCCCGTCACGGACAGTCGGCCGAGGAGGTCCGCTGGGCGCCTTCCGAAGGTGCCGCCCGGGTGATCGCTGTGTGCGCAGCTGATGCCGTACGCCTGGCGGAGGGGATGCCGCCGATCGAGAACGGTCTGCGGGAGCAACGGCCGGCCACGCAGCCCGCGTCGGTCCCGAACGTGGCCGGCGCCGCCGGCGCGAAGAGGCGCACGGAGCGTCTCCCGACCTCGGCCCCTCCGCCCCACCCCTTCTCGCTCGCTTCTCCCGACCCGTACGAGACCTGGCCCCGGCGCACGAGTGTGCGGCAGCGCTGGGAAAGCCGCGGCTCTACGGGAGCCCAGCTGGTTCGTACTGACCCTCGGAAGCCGGCCCTGCTGGTGGTCCAGCTGGAGCGGGCCACGAACTCGTGGGTCGAGCTGACCAGCCCGGCCGGCGACAACAGGCGGCCCAGACAGATCCTCACGCACGGCTCCCCGCTGACGCGGGTGATCGTTCCGATCGAGTCCGACGGCCGGGATGCGATACGTCTCCAGATGAACACCAAGGGACGGTGGCGGATCTGGTTGCATCCGCCGGAGGAGATTCCGCTCCTGGAGGGAGAACTGGGATCGACCGGCTCCTATGTCCTTCGGCACCTTGGCGGCCAGGTGCCCCTGCGGGTCACCCAGCACGACGGGACCGCTTTCTCACTCCACGAGCTTCGGCCGAACTTCAGGCTCGGGGCGCTCCTGTGCCAGGGGAACGGTTCGTTCACGGCAACGGCCGTCGCCCCGAGGAAGGCCGGCCTGCTGTACGTTCAGTCGCGCGGCGCCTGGAGCATCGCCCCACCGGGAGGCGTGCACAAGGCGCACACCACACCGTGAACCTGAGGGCGGCACCTGGCGGAGCTCGCCAACCGAAGTGCTCTGGCACAGGCATTGCCGCCCTCCGGGCGGCGGTACAGGGCCTCACAGGCGCTTTGCGGGGCGACGGGCCCAGCCTGGGTCATGGCCTGAGGCTGAACTGGCGAAAGAGGTGGCTGACCTGGTGCATGAGCTTGTGGGCATGAGCGAGGAGAGTCTGCTCTCCACGCCGGGTTCCCATGGCGCTCACTGACCACGACCTCATCACCTGTCTGCTGGTCAGCCTCCTCGAAGATCCCGAAGACGCTGCGGCCCTTGCGGACCACCGCCGACGAAGCTGGACGGAACTGTGACCAGTACGCCGTACCCCGCCACCGTCGAGCAGACTCGCAACGGTGTCCGTGACGCAGGAGGAGTGGACGGCGCTGCGCCAAAGTGCCCTGCCGCATGACGCGAGCACGTTCAGCGGGGGAAGATCCGCATGCACTGGCCCTACCGATACAACGGAGAAACCGGATGAGCAAGAACAACAGCGAAGCGGCAGACGTCACGTCCGCGTGGGCCCGCGTCGAATCCTGGTTACGGGAGTACGCCCCTACCTCGCACGCTTCGATTCTTCCCCCGGCCACCGAGGCCGAGATAGAGGAAGCGGAAAGCCGGCTCAGGCATCACTGCGGGTACGGCTTCCCGCCCGAGCTGATCGCCCTGTGGAAGGTGGCCGGCGGGGTGCGGCAGCTCGACATCGACGAGTACGACGAAGAGGGCGAGGTGGGTACGGGGCAGTTCCTGCCTCACGGGCTGCTGCTCACCCCCGCTCAGTCGATCCGGCCGCGGCTGGCCGGCTTCGACTACCAGGGCAAGGACTATTGGGAGGGCGCACAGTGGGCTGCCCCCTTCGGCAACTACTCCGAAGCGACCGACACCGGCCTGTACCTGTCGGCCACCGGGCTCGGTAAGTGGAGCAGCTACGAGGGCATGTTCATGGGGGAGCCGCTGTACCCGTCGATCGCCGCGTACTTGGAAACCGTCGCCCGGACCCTCGTCGAGGGCCCGGCCGAGCGGATGGGTTCCGATGTACCTGGGATCGTGTACGGCTGTCTGATCTGGCAGGACCCGCAGTCTCCGCGACTGGACGAGACGGCCGCCGACTGGCGGCCCGTGCACTAGAAAAGGGGCAGCCCCCACCCGGTCCCGGATGGGGGCTGTCCGTTGCACCGCAGTCGGTTCAGGGTGCGGGCTTGGTCATGGTGCAGATCAGATCGGCCTTCGAGGGGTCGCACCCCTTGAACCAGTCATTGCCCGGGTCCAGGAAGTAGCCCTGTTCGTCGAGCAGCCGCATCTCTCTCGCGAACGTTCCGAATGGTTGCATCGACCCCTGGTTGACATCACCTGACATCGAGGACCGTCCGCAGTTCTCGTTGAACGTCGGGGCGTCGTACCGGGTGTCGTCGAGGAAGTGCACGCTTCCGTCGTCCGCGGTGGCGGACACGGTTTGCATACAGTCCGCGCCGCCGTTCAGCGCCTCGTTCTTACCGCCGGCGGTCTGCTTCATACCGGCGGACTGGTACGTCGAGGCGAACGGGAACTCGTCGCAGTTGACTTCGTCGAAGTGCGGTCCGTTGTGGTGCAGGGCCGTCTTCGGGTGGGGCAGGAACGTCTTGCGCGGAACCCATCCGGTGCCCGCCGACTTCGGCCCCCTGTACCTGGTACACATCGCATCGCGGCTCTTCTGGGGGTCGTACGCCTGCTTGTTCCTGGTCTCCGGCGGCAGGTACTGGAGCGGAGACTTCCAGCTCTGCCCGATGCCCTTGACCTTCGACTTGTTCTGGATCAGCCAGGCGTGCGCGGCTGCCTCCGGGTAGGCGGCGGTGTTGAAGTGGTACGTCGGTGCGTACTGCGGCAGCACACAGCCCGGGGTGCCGTAGGAAGCGACCTTGTCACAGGTCACGACGAGCGACGGGGACTGCCAGGACGCGTAGTCGTCCCTCCATTCACCCTTCCTGCCGTTCAGGCCGGGAGGTGCTTCCACCTCGGTGACAGGACGGCCGGAGAAGAAGACGGGCATGCTCTTCGACTGGTCGTTGTCGGTGGTGCCGGAAGCCTTGTTGACGTTGCCGTTCCACTTGTGGTCGGCCGTGCCGGTGGCCATGTGGGTGTCGACCGGGCTTGAGCCGTTCATGCCTCCCTTCCAGGTGAGGTCACCGAAGAAGTCGAAGTTCTGCCGGGCACTGTCGCCGCCCGTGTTGCATCCGTCGCTCACACACATCGAGTCGAACCAGGCACCCGGGTTACCGGCACCCATCACGACCGCGCGCTCATCGCCCGGGAAGTTGTTGAACACCGGATTGATCTGCACCCAGGTCTTGATGGCGTCGCCGTGGGCGTCGGTCTTGACCTGGAAGTGGACCTCGAAGTTGGCCCGGTACTTCACCGGGACAACGCCGTCCTCGAACTTGCTCTCCGCGGTGAACTGGAGATCGAAGAACACGCACGCTTCGGTGCGGGTCATCAGGGATTTCTGCGCGGCGCCGTACAGGCTCGGCTGGCACCAGGCATCAGCGACGACCGGATCCGGGTACGAAGGGGCGAAGGCGGTGAGGCGCTTCGCGGCCTTCCTTGTGAACGCCAGAGATGCCTGGTCCTTCGGGGTGATCGTGACCTGGGTGCCCTTGCCGGTCTTGAAGGTGCTGGCCTGACCGCCCTGCTTCCACGGGTCCCATGCGGGCTTCGGCGGGTCGGACGGATCCGGCTGCTGCGAGGTTCTGTCGTTGGCCGGAAGCTTGATGTTGATCTTCTGCGCCCGGTTGTAGTCCCGGTTTCCGGCGGTGAACCCGTAGTCGCGGATCGGGGAGACGTTCATGGCCCGGTCCACGGAGACGGTCTGCACTACGTGGTTGCCGTCCGCTGCGGGAGTGAGTGTGTAGGCGGCATCAGCAGCCGCGGCCCTGCTCGACGCCAGCGGGGCACTCGTGCGCACCGTGGTCCATCCGACGTTGGCCGGATCATCGGAGTACGGGTCGAGGCGGTAGCGAACCTCATAGGCGTCCGGCGCACCGGTGGTGACGTCGAAGGAACCGGCGACACCAGCGCCTCCACCGCCCCAGTTCTCCGGGTACGTGGACGAGGCTACCGACGCCGGGCGAACCGGCGCGGTGGTGTCGACGACGAACTGCACCCACGGCGACCACTCCGTGTTGTAATGCGTGCCGTCGTACGGAGAACTGCGGAACTTGTACGTCTTGCCGTCCTTCAGCTGCCCGGCCGGCACTGTCGCGGGGGCCCATGCTCCGGGCTCGACGAACGGAGAGACGATCACTCCGTCACCGGCTGGGGTGACGATCGGCGTGTTCGTCGCAGCATCGTAGATCTGGTAGGTCCCATTGACCTTGTCGCCGTCCTTGTCGGCGAACTTGTCCCGCAGGACCGGGGTTGTGGTGTTGACCGCCCACACACCTGCGTATGACCTGAACGGGGCACCGGCCTGCTGTGCTGTCCCGGTCTCGGGGCGGAAGTTGTAGGTGACCGAAAGCTTCGGCTGGTTCGCCGTGTTGTTCGCGGAGTTCACCCGCTTCCACTGCGCGATCACTGATTCGCTCGTCGCGCGCAGCCCCATGCCGGCCTTCGCCCACTTCTGCGCGGCCCAGTGCTGGGCAAGGCTGGTGACATTGGCGGTGATCCACCCGTCCGCTCCGCACGAGGGGTTACCGCGGGTCGCCGTGGACGTGGCGTACTTCTGTGCCATCGTCGGCTGGCTCGTCCACCGGCTGGCTGTGGTGGCCTGGTTCGCCGACCACACTTCCCACGGCTGTGCGGTGCAGTCGTCGTTGCCGCTGTGGAAGTTGTACAGGGACAGCGTGGCCGAGGACACGAGAGAATCCGCGATCGGCTCGGTGTTCCACGTGATGAAGGAGCGGGCCGTGCGGTAGGTTCCGTTCGCGTTCTTCGTCCCGGGGTTGCCCAGGTCGAGTTCCGTATCGGCCGACCAGTCGACAGTCTCGCCCTGCTGGACGTAGGTGTCGAACGTGTTCCCCAGGGCAGAGGTGGACGGGTCCACGGTCACCGGGTACTTCGTCGCGGGGTCGGCGAGGAACTTCGCACTCGGGGTGACGACCAGGTCAACCTCCCCACGCCCCTTGTCGATGACCTTCATGGCGACCGGCGCGCGGCGGGTGTGCTCGCCCGAGCGCTTGTCGACGGTCGAATCCCACATGACCGGGGCGGGCATCGTCGCCCGTACCTCGCCGGTCTTCGTGTCGGTGAAGGTGACCGAACCGTCCCTGTTCGGCTTCGCCTTCAGGCCGTCGGTCTTGACCGGCAGCGTGTACGTGTA
Organism: Streptomyces albidochromogenes; assembly: GCF_005981925.1. GTDB lineage: Bacteria > Actinomycetota > Actinomycetes > Streptomycetales > Streptomycetaceae > Streptomyces > Streptomyces albidochromogenes. The sequence goes on along the minus strand of NZ_VBVX01000011.1, from coordinate 1,235 downwards.
CGCACTGGCGGCGGCCGGCTTCGAGGCGATCTCGACGAACTGCTCGAACCCGGTACGCGTCGCTTCGACGATGACGTCCGCGCCGGGCACCGCGTTCTCGTACCGGGCCCGGGTGCCGTCGAGGACCGGGGTGGGAAGTCCGCCCTTCCACTGCAAGGTCACCTTGTCGTCGCCGGATCCCAGCGTGACCAAGTCCCGTGCGGGGGCGTCCTTCGCGGCCAGGAGCGAGACGGGCGCGGATCCGCCGCTCTTGCCCGACAGGCGCAGACCGGTGGGGTGATTCTTCGCCGTGACTGTTCCGTCCGCACCGGCGGCGAGGGAGATGTCGACCTTGTGCCACTTGCCGCCGCGCCAGACCCGTTCGGGGCCGGAGGTGAGTTCCGTGGTCAGGGTGCCGTCGGGGTTGGCGACGGTGTACGTGGTGGCATTCGTTTCGTCGGTGGCCACCACCTTCTTACCTGTGCGCTTGGCCTGGACGACAGCCCATGCCTTGGACCCTTTGGCGTGCTTGTGAGCCCACGCCATGTCGGCCTTGAGGTTGTCCGCCCGGGTGGGCTGGGCCGGCGTGACGGCTTTACTGGCGGGCTCGGGTTTGGGTGCGGCGGCTGCCTGAGTGCCGGTGATGAACGCGGCTTCGGCGACCAGGAGCGCCGCGGCGCCTAACGCGAGGCGGGGATACAGGCGTCTGCTGTGACGCGTCCCGGCCAGGTTCTTGGATGGATACACGAACGGTCTTGCCTCTCTTCGGACGAAAATTCAAACGTGTGTGCGATGCGCACAAGCGCAGGACCTTACGCCGTGGGGGTGTTCGCCGCTAGGACTTTCGAGAGAACGCCCGCAGTGCGAGACGGAGTTGGCCTGCCGGTACCGGTACCGAGAGAGGGAGTGGAGCTGGGCCCGCGCCTGCGCAGCCCGTTCACGCCGGACGGCCACCGTGAAGGGAGGGGTCGGCAAGCTCCGTGAGCGCCCGCAGGACAAGCACTTGCAAGGAGGGTGAGCGGTGGCCGGCGCTGGAGCGGCCGACCTGGCGTCCGTCCGTCCGGGCCGTCGTCATCAAGTACCCGTTTGAGCCGGAGCGCGACAGTTGTCACCAGCGGCAGGCTTGTTGTCACCGAGGCGGAGCAAGTGGGGTCGCAGTATCTCGCCGCATTCCGGTTGGCGGGTTCGCTGTCTCCCGTGTCCGGTGGTCAGGTTGTTCGGCGCGGGCGGTCGCCGGGGGTGCGGCGGGGCACCAC
>NZ_VBVX01000119.1 GCF_005981925.1 Streptomyces albidochromogenes | reverse complement strand
GTGCGGGGCGCGCGGGTGGCCGGGTGGCGCGTGAGGACGAGCCAGGGCAGTACGGCGACGGCGGCCAGGATGCCCCACACGGCGAGGCCGGTCTGCCAACTGCCGCCCAGTGCCCGCGTCATGGGTACGGTGGCGGCCGCGGCGAGGGCGGTGCCGAGGGCCAGGGCCATCGAGTAGAGCCCGGTCATCTGGCCGACGCGGTCAGGGAACCAGCGCTTGACGATGACCGGCATCAGGATGTTGCTCACCGCGATGCCCATGAGGGCGAGGGCGCTGGCGGCGAGGAAGCCGGCCGTACCGCCCAGGTAGGGGCGGATCAGCAGGCCGGTGGCGATGGCCGCCATGCCCGCGCAGACGATGGCGCCGGGGCCGAAGCGGCGGGCGAGGCGGGGCGCGGTGAGGCCGAAGAGCGCGAAGCACAACGGCGGCACGGAGGTCAGCAGGCCGGCCACGCTGCCGCTCATGCCCAGCCCGGAGCGGACCTCCGCGAGGAGCGGTCCCAGGCTGGTGATGGCCGGGCGGAGGTTGAGCGCGGCGAGGACGAGCCCGAGGACCACGAGCCGGGTGACCCAGACCGACCGGGGCCGGGTCTGCGGCCGGGTCCGGGGCTGTACGGAGGCTTCGGCGGCGGGGTTCAGGGTTCGGGTCTCGTCACTGGCCATGGATCCATCATAGAATCATGGGATGATTGGTTGTCCAATCCTGAACCAGGGAGCACAGGCACTATGGCGCTGACGTCACCCCGCCGTTCGGCGCTCGCCGACCAGGTGATCACCGAGCTGCGCAACCAGATCACCTCCGGCGAGTGGCCGGTGGGGTCGCGGATCCCGACCGAGCCCGAGCTGGTCGAGCAGCTGGGCGTCGCCCGCAACACCGTCCGCGAGGCGGTGCGCGCGCTGGCGCACAACGGGCTGCTGGACATCCGGCAGGGCTCCGGCACGTACGTGGCGGCCACCAGCGAGCTGGCCGGCGTCATGCACCGCCGGTTCGCCGACGCCGACCCCCGCCACATCGCGGAGCTGCGCTCGACCCTGGAGTCCTCGGCGGCCCGGCTCGCGGCGCGGCGGCGTACCGAGCGGGACGTGCGGCAGCTGGACGCGGTGCTCGCGCGGCGCGAGGAGGCGTGGGCGTCGGGCGACGCGGAGCTCTTCGTACGGGCGGACGCGACGCTGCACCTGGCCGTGGTCGCGGCCTCGCACAACGACGTGCTGATCGGGCTGTACGCGGACCTCGGCGACCTGCTGCGCGACTGGCTGCGCGAGGACGTGGGGCAGGAACTGCGCCCCGAGGACCACATGGACCACGGGCGGCTGATCGAGGCGATCCGGGACCGGGACGCGGACACGGCGGCCGTCGAGGCGGCGGGTTACTCGCTCAAGTGCCTCGGGGACCGGGTGTAGGCCGGGGCGGCGGCGTACGCGCCGCTACATCCGGTGGTGGCTGACCCAGGCCGTGCGGACCTCCTTCCAGCAGCGGTCGGTCAGGCGCACGGTCTGCGCGGGTCCCACCTCGACGGGGGAGCCGTCGGCGTCGATGTCCCACCAGCGTTCGCACTCGGTGTGCAGACGGACCAGGTCGGACACGGGGTACGGGTTGTGGCAGTACGCGACGACGCGCGAGCCCTCGACGGTCGTACGGCAGGTCGCGCCGAAGAGGGCGACCCCCGGGGCGGTCTGCCTCACCTTCGCGGGCTTGCGCCCGGGGTCCGACGCGCGATCGGCGACGGCCGGGGCGGCCAGTGCGGCGACGGCGGCCAGGGCCAGCGCGCCGGCTGCGGCTCGACGGTTCGACGGGCGCACATGCGCCACCTCCTCCCCACTGAGCGCCGGGTACGTCCCGGTTTCCTCAGTGTGCGGGGAGTCGCCGGTCTTTTCGACTCGGGGGACCCGATCATGCACGGAGGGTCACCGCGGGCGGTGCCCGGACGCGCGGAAGCCGCGCGGCCGTCGGGCGGACGGTCGCGCGGCTCGAGGAAGCGGTGCGGGTTACGCGCCGATCGCGTGCAGACCGCCGTCGACGTGGATGATCTCGCCGGTCGTCATCGGGAACCAGTCGGAGAGCAGCGCGACGACGCCGCGGCCGGTCGGCTCCGGGTCGTTCATGTCCCACTTCAGCGGGGAGCGCTCGTCCCAGACGCCCGCCAGGTCCGCGAAGCCGGGGATGGACTTGGCCGCCATGGAGCGGATCGGTCCTGCGGAGATCAGGTTGCAGCGGATGTTCTCCGGGCCCAGGTCGCGGGCGAGGTAGCGGGAAGTGGCCTCCAGCGCGGCCTTGGCGGGGCCCATCCAGTCGTACTGCGGCCAGGCGAACTGGGCGTCGAAGGTGAGGCCGACGACCGAGCCGCCGGAAGCCATCAGCGGGCGGCAGGCCATGGTGAGCGACTTCAGCGAGAACGCCGAGACGTGCATCGCCGTGGCGACCGACTCGAAGGGCGTGTTGAGGAAGTTGCCGCCGAGCGCGTCCTGCGGCGCGAAGCCGATGGAGTGGACGACGCCGTCGAGGCTGCCGAGTTCGGCGCGGACCAGGCCCTCCAGCCGGTCCAGGTGCTCGGTGTTGGTGACGTCCAGCTCGATGACCTTGGCCGGCTTGGGCAGCTTCTTCGCGATGCGCTCGGTCAGCGTGGGGCGGGGGAAGGCGGTCAGGATGACTTCGGCACCCTGCTCCTGGGCCATCTTGGCGGTGTGGAAGGCGATGGAGGACTCCATCAGCACACCCGTCACGAGGATGCGCTTGCCGTCGAGAATTCCACTCATGTGATCAGTGACCCATGCCCAATCCGCCGTCAACCGGGATGACGGCTCCAGTGATGTACGACGCGTCGTCGGAGGAGAGGAAGCGCACGGCGGCGGCGATCTCCTCCGGCTGCGCGTAACGGCCGAGCGGCACCTGGGCGACGATGCCCCGACGCTGCTCGTCCGTGAGCACTCCGGTCATGTCGGTGTCGACAAAGCCGGGCGCCACGACGTTGAAGGTGATGTTGCGCGAGCCCAGCTCACGGGCGAGCGAGCGAGCGAAACCGACCAGACCGGCCTTGGACGCGGCGTAGTTCGCCTGCCCCGCCGAGCCGAGGAGCCCGACGACCGAGGAGATCAGCACGACCCTCCCCTTCTTGGCGCGCAGCATGCCGCGGTTGGCCCGCTTGACGACCCGGAAGGTGCCGGTGAGGTTGGTGTCGAGTACGGACGTGAAGTCCTCCTCGGACATCCTCATGAGGAGCTGGTCCTTGGTGACGCCGGCGTTGGCCACCAGCACCTCCACGGGACCGTGCTTCTCCTCGATCTCCTTGTAGGCCTGCTCCACCTGTTCCGTGTCGGTGATGTCGCACCGGACGGCGAGGCAGCCGAGTTCGGTCAGGGCGGCCGGTGGTTCGCCGGAGCGGTACGTGAACGCGACCTTGTCGCCGGCTTCGGCGAAAGCTCGGGCGATGGCGAGGCCGATGCCCCGGTTTCCTCCGGTGACGAGAACCGAGCGGCTCAACGGATCACCCTTTCCATAGCGGTCTGGTACTGACCGAAACTATCGGTACCGGCCCACGTACGGAGAATCGGGCCCTGACAGCGCGTACCGACGCCCTCTGTCGGGTCCCTACAGAATGTGGTGGGCAAGGGGCCTGTGATCACGACATGATCTGAGGGACCGGTCTCGACGACAGGAGTCATCCGTGCCTCATTCCATCGACGAAGCGTTCACAGCGCTGCCGCTGCGCGCGCTCGCCGACGCGGCGCTCGCGCGGGCCCGCGCGCTGGGCGCCGACCATGCCGACTTCCGCTTCGAGCGGGTGCGCAGCGCGTCCTGGCGGCTGCGCGACGCGAAGCCGTCGGGCTCATCCGACACCACGGACCTCGGGTACGCGGTGCGGGTGGTGCACGCCGGCAGTTGGGGCTTCGCGTCCGGCGTGGACCTGAGCATGGACGCCGCCGCGCGGGTCGCGGGGCAGGCCGTGGCGATGGCGAAGCTGTCGGCGAAGGTGACCGGGGCAGCCGGGTCCGACGAGCGGGTGGAGCTGGCGGACGAGCCGGTGCACGCCGACCGGACGTGGATCTCGGCGTACGACATCAATCCGTTCGACGTGCCGGACGAGGAGAAGGCGGGGCTGCTCGCCGACTGGAGCGCCCGGCTGCTGGCGGCCGACGGCGTCGCGCACGTCGACGCCTCGCTGCTGACCGTGCAGGAGAACAAGTTCTACGCGGACACGGCCGGCACGGTCACCACGCAGCAGCGGGTACGGCTGCATCCGCAGCTCACGGCGGTCTCCGTGGACGCGGCGACCGGTGAGTTCGACTCGATGCGCACGATCGCCCCGCCGGTGGGGCGCGGCTGGGAGTACCTGCTGGGGACCGGCTGGGACTGGGACGGCGAGCTGGAGCGGATGCCCTCGCTGCTCGCCGAGAAGATGCGCGCGCCGAGCGTGGAGGCGGGGATGTACGACCTGGTGGTCGACCCGTCGAACCTGTGGCTGACCATCCACGAGTCGATCGGGCACGCGACGGAGCTGGACCGCGCGCTGGGGTACGAGGCGGCGTACGCCGGGACCTCCTTCGCCACCTTCGACCAGCTCGGGAAGCTGGCCTACGGCTCGCCGGTCATGAACGTGACGGGCGACCGGACCGCCGAGCACGGGCTCGCCACCGTCGGGTACGACGACGAGGGCGTCGAGGCGCAGTCGTGGGACCTGATCACGAACGGCACGCTCACCGGCTACCAGCTGGACCGGCGCACCGCGAAGCTGACGGGCCTGGGCCGGTCGAACGGCTGCGCCTTCGCGGACTCCCCCGCGCACGTGCCGGTGCAGCGCATGGCGAACGTGTCGCTGCGGCCGGATCCGGGCGGGCTGTCCACCGAGGACCTGATCGGCGGCGTCGAGCGCGGGATCTATGTCGTCGGTGACCGCTCGTGGTCGATCGACATGCAGCGGTACAACTTCCAGTTCACCGGCCAGCGCTTCTTCCGGATCGAGAACGGGCGGCTCGCGGGCCAGCTGCGCGATGTGGCGTACCAGGCGACGACCACCGACTTCTGGGGATCGATGACCGCCGTCGGCGGCCCGCAGACGTATGTCCTGGGCGGCGCCTTCAACTGCGGCAAGGCCCAGCCGGGCCAGGTCGCGGCCGTCTCGCACGGATGCCCGTCGGCTCTTTTCCGCCGCGTCAACATCTTGAACACCACGCAGGAGGCCGGACGATGAGCCGCACAGCCAAGCCGTACGAGATCGTCGAGCGGGCGCTGGAGCTGTCCGCGGCCGACGGCTGCGTGGTGATCGCCGACGAGCACTCCTCCGCCAATCTGCGCTGGGCGGGCAACGCGCTCACCACGAACGGGGTCACGCGCGGGCGCACGCTCACCGTGATCGCCACCGTCGACGGCGGGCGGGGCACGGCGTCGGGCGTCGTGTCCCGGTCCGCCGTCACGGCCGACGAGCTGGAGCCGCTGGTACGGGCGGCCGAGGCGGCGGCGCGCGGCGCCGGGCCCGCGGAGGACGCCCAGCCGCTGGTGTCCGGGGTGCCGGACTCCCCCGGCTTCAAGGACGCGCCCGCCGAGACCTCGTCCGGTGTCTTCACCGACTTCGCGCCCGCGCTCGGCGAGTCCTTCGCCCGCGCGCGGGCCGGCGGCCGTGAGCTGTACGGCTTCGCGAACCACGAGATGACGTCCACCTATCTCGGTACGTCGACGGGTCTGCGCCTGCGGCACGACCAGCCCAACGGCACCCTGGAGATCAACGCCAAGTCGCCGGACCGCAGCCGCTCGGCCTGGGCCGGGTACTCCACCCGGGACTTTCGCGACGTGGACCCGGCGGCCGTCGACGCCGCCCTGGCGACGCGTCTGGGCTGGGCCGAGCGCCGGATCGACCTTCCGGCGGGGCGCTACGAGACGCTGCTGCCGCCCACCGCCGTCGCGGACCTGCTGGTCTACCAGCTGTGGTCGTCGGCGGCCCGGGACGCCGCCGAGGGCCGCACGGTGTTCAGCGGGCCGGGCGGCGGGACCCGGGTCGGCGAGACGCTGTCCGAGCTGCCGCTGACGCTGCGCAGCGACCCGTACGAGCCGGGGCTGGAGTCGGCGCCGTTCGTCGTCGCGCACTCCTCGGGCGACGACTCGTCGGTCTTCGACAACGGCCTGCCGCTGGCACCGACCGACTGGGTGCGCGACGGCCGGCTGGAGCACCTGGTCACGACGCGGCACAGCGCGGGGCTGACCGGGCTGCCGGTGGCCCCGGCGATCGGCAACCTGGTGCTGGACGGGGGCGGCGAACGCTCGCTGGAGGAGATGGTCGCCTCGACGGAGCGGGGGCTGCTGCTGACGTGCCTCTGGTACATCCGCGAGGTCGACCCGGCGACGCTGCTGCTCACCGGGCTGACCCGGGACGGCGTGTACCTCGTCGAGAACGGGGAGGTGGTCGGCGAGGTCAACAACTTCCGGTTCAACGAGTCGCCGGTCGACCTGCTGTCGCGGGCGTCCGAGGCCGGGCGTACGGAGAAGACGCTGCCGCGCGAGTGGGGCGACTGGTTCACGCGGGCCGCTATGCCGGCGCTGCGCGTCCCGGACTTCAACATGAGTTCGGTCAGCCAGGGCGTGTGACGCCCATAGACTGACCTGAGCAATCCACAGCGTTCGAAACGTCCAAGGAGAGTCAAGACCGTGACCGACATCGTCGACGAGCTGAAGTGGCGCGGGCTGTTCGCCCAGTCCACTGACGAGGACGCACTGCGCAAGGCGCTCGCGGACGGTCCGGTCACGTTCTATTGCGGCTTCGACCCGACGGCGGCCAGCCTGCACGTGGGGCACCTCGTGCAGGTCCTCACCGTCCGCAGGCTCCAGCAGGCCGGTCACCGGCCGATCGCCCTGGTGGGCGGGGCCACCGGCCAGATCGGTGACCCGCGGCCGACGGCCGAGCGCACGCTGAACGACCCGGAGACGATCGCGAACTGGGTGGCGCGGCTGCGCGCCCAGATCGAGCCCTTCCTGTCCTTCGAGGGCCCGAACGCGGCCACTATGGTCAACAACCTGGACTGGACCGCCGGGCTTTCCGCGATCGAGTTCCTGCGGGACATCGGCAAGCACTTCCGGGTCAGCAAGATGCTCGCCAAGGACTCGGTCGCCCGGCGGCTGGAGTCCGACCAGGGCATCAGCTACACGGAGTTCAGCTACCAGCTGCTCCAGGGCATGGACTTCCTGGAGCTCTACCGGCGTCACGGCTGCACCCTCCAGCAGGGCGGCAGCGACCAGTGGGGCAACCTCACGGCGGGTCTCGACCTGATCCACCGCCTGGAGCCGCACGCGAACGTGCACGCGCTGGCGACGCCGCTGATGGTCAAGGCGGACGGGACCAAGTTCGGCAAGTCCGAGAGCGGTGCCGTCTGGCTCGACCCGGAGATGACCACGCCGTACGCGTTCTACCAGTTCTGGCTGAACGTGGACGACCGGGACATCTCGCGGTACATGCGCATCCTCAGCTTCAAGAGCCGCACGGAGCTCGAGGAGCTGGAGAAGCTCACCGAGGAGCGGCCGCAGGCGCGCGCCGCGCAGCGCGCGCTGGCCGAGGAGCTGACGACGCTGGTGCACGGCGCCGAGCAGTGCGCTGCGGTCGTCGCGGCGTCGAAGGCGCTGTTCGGGCAGGGCGAGCTCGCCGGTCTCGACGAGGCGACGCTGGCCGCTTCGCTGTCCGAGCTGCCGCGCGCCGAGGTCGCGGAGCTCGGGTCCGTCGTGGACCTCTTCGTGGCGGTCGGCCTCGCGCCGAGCAAGTCGGCCGCCCGCCGTACGGTCAAGGAGGGCGGGGCGTACGTGAACAACGTGAAGGTCGCCGACGAGGAGGCCGTACCGGCGTCCGGGGACCTGCTGCACGGCCGCTGGCTCGTGCTGCGGCGCGGCAAGAAGAACCTGGCGGCGATCGAGGTCGCGGCGGGCTGAGCCGCGCGCGGGCAGAGCGCGTACGGGAAACGGCCGGGAGCGCGGACCACGCCCAGGCCGTTTTCCGTGCCGTCTTCGCGGGTGCGAGCGCGGGAGAGCGCTCAGGCCCGGCGTCTCGAGCCCTTCATCTTGGCGTAGAGCATGTCGCCGAGTCCGACGATCACCACCGCGCCGATCAGCTGGAGCAGGTGCCTGATCCAGTCGATTCCCTTGGTGTCGTCGACGCCGATGCCGCCGGCGACGGCGTTCCCGACGATGCTGCCGAGGATGCCGCACACGATCGTCAGCCACAGCGGGATCTGCTGCTTGCCCGGGATGATCGCCTTCGCGATCAGACCGAGCACCAGGCCCACGATGATCGCCCACAACCAGCTCATGTCGCCTCCTCATCGGCGCGGTGTGCGCAGGTGGGGCCAGTCTGGTCCGGCCGACCGTCGGGCGCACGCCGGACGCCGCCATCCGGGGCCCGCCCGCCCTCGGGCGGGCGGGCCGGGGACGCCCCGCTCTCGATGGCGGCAGAGCGGCGGCGTACCGTGGAAGGCGTCCGGTCAGCGAACGTCCGGCAGAGAAACGGGTGGTGCCACGTGATGCGGAAGAAGAGCGGCCCCGAGGTCTTCCGGATCACCGGGGCCCGGCCGGCCCTCGCCGACGACGTGCGGGGGCGTCAGCGCCGGTATGTGATCTCGATGTCGGTACGGACCCTGTCGGTGATCCTGGCAGCGGTCCTGTGGAACGTGGAGCGGCACGTCGCGATCGTCGCGCTGGCGCTGGGCCTTTTGCTCCCGTACATCGCCGTGGTGATCGCCAACGGCGGCCGGGAGAACGCCTCTTCGCTGCCGTCCGCGCACCTTCCGACGCCCGTCCGGCCGGCTCTGGAGAGCCCGCCGGAGCGCCCCGAGGAGGAGTCCGCGCCGGAGGTGCGGAGTCCGGGTGGTGAGCCCCAGCCGCGTGAACAGAGCTGATCCCGCGCGGTCTGCAAAGCTCAATAAAAGCTCAGATCAATCATGAAGTTCCGGTGCACCGCACCCCATGTCGCGTGACATACTTCGTAAGCGCTCCGCATCCCCCGTCGGAGCGACGGACCGACGCCGGGCAGCTCCCCCCGTGGCTGCTCGGCGTCGCCTTTTTGACCTAGGGTTGAGTGCGTGAACTCCCCTGATTCCCTTCTTTTCCCAGGTTCCGCCGAAGACGGCGCCGCTGTCTGCTCCGCCAAGGGCTGCCGCTCGGACGCCGTGTGGGTCCTCGCCTGGAACAACCCGAAGCTGCACACTCCCGAGCGCCGCAAGACGTGGCTGGCGTGCGACGAGCACCGTGAGCACCTTTCCCAGTTCCTGGGCGTACGCGGCTTCCTCAAGGACGTGGTGACGCTCGCGGAGTGGGAGGGGCGCTCAGCCTCCGATGGCTGACATGGGCCGGTCGGGCTGCAGGAAGGACGGGTCGTCCAGGCCGGAACCCGCCTTCTTGCCCCACATCGCCAGCTTCCACAGCCGGGCGATCTCCTCGTCGGGGGCGCCGGAGCGCAGGGCCCCGCGCAGGTCCGACTCCTCCCGGGCGAACAGGCACGTCCGCACCTGACCGTCGGCGGTCAGCCGGGTGCGGTCGCAGGCGCGGCAGAACGGGCGGGTGACCGAGGCGATGACCCCCACGCGGTGCGGGCCGCCGTCGACGATCCAGCGTTCGGCCGGCGCCGAGCCGCGCTCGTCCTCGCCCTCGGCGGTGAGCGTGAAGCGCGTGCGCAGGGACTCCAGGATGTCACCGGCGGTGATCATGCCGTCGCGCTTCCAGCCGTGCTGGGCGTCGAGCGGCATCTGCTCGATGAAGCGCATCTCGTAGTCGTTTTCCACGGCCCAGGCCAGCAGGTCGGGGGCCTCGTCGTCGTTGAGCCCGGGCATCAGGACGGCGTTGACCTTGACCGGGGTCAGGCCCGCGTCACGGGCGGCCGCCATGCCGTCGATGACGTCGTGGTGGCGGTCGCGGCGGGTGAGGGTCTTGAAGACGTCGGGGCGCAGGGTGTCGAGCGAGACGTTGACCCGGTCCAGGCCGGCCGCCTTCAGGGCGGTCGCGGTGCGCTTGAGGCCGATGCCGTTGGTGGTGAGGGACATCTTGGGGCGGGGCGCCAGAGCGGCGCAGCGCTCGACTATGCCGACGAGCCCGGGGCGCAGCAGCGGCTCGCCGCCGGTGAAGCGCACCTCGGTCACTCCGAGGTCGGTGACCGCGATGCCGATCAGCCGGACGATCTCGTCGTCCGTGAGCAGATCGGGCTTGGCGAGCCACTGCAGGCCCTCTTCGGGCATGCAGTACGTACAGCGCAGATTGCAGCGGTCGGTGAGCGAAACACGCAGGTCAGTGGCTACTCGGCCATAAGTGTCGATAAGCATCCTCGGCCCCCTCCCCGATCCGGAAATTCGTCTGTGTCGAACGCTGTCGAGCCTACGCGACGCCACCGACATCACGGGGGCTCCGATACCACGAGGAGCGGTGCGGCCGCGTCGTACGACTCTACGACGCGGCCGCGGGGGCACAGCTGTGGGAAAGGCGGAGAGTACGACGTCGGGTGCGTTCAGTGCGCGCCGATGCCGGTGAGTGACTTGACCTCCAGTTCCGCGTACTTGCCCTTGTCGGGCTCGTCCTTGGAGAGGACGGATCCGAGCCAGCCGAGCAGGAAGCCGAGCGGGATCGAGATGAGGCCCGGGTTCTCCAGCGGGAACAGGGCGAAGTCGACGCCGGGGAACATCGAGCTGGGCTTGCCGGAGACGACCGGCGAGAACAGCACCAGGCCCACGGAGGCGGTCAGACCGCCGTAGATGGACCACAGGGCACCCTGCGTCGTGAACTTCTTCCAGAACAGGCTGTAGAGGATCGTCGGCAGGTTGGCGGAGGCGGCGACCGCGAAGGCGAGGGCGACCAGTCCGGCGACGTTCAGGTCGCGGGCCATCGCGCCCAGGGCGATGGAGACGACGCCGATGGCCACCGTGGCCCAGCGGGCGGCGCGTACCTCCTCCTTCTCCGTGGCCTTGCCGCGCCGGATGACGTTGGCGTAGATGTCGTGCGCGAACGACGACGAGGACGCCAGGGTGAGGCCCGCGACGACCGCGAGGATGGTCGCGAAGGCGACCGCCGAGATGACGGCGAGCAGGATCGCGCCGCCGGGGGAGTCGGCGCCGCCGCCGATCTCCAGCGCGGCGAGCGGGGCCGCCGTGTTGCCGGCCTTGTTCGACGCGATGATGTCGCCGGGCTTCAGCAGGGCCGCGGCGCCGAAGCCGAGCACGATGGTCATCAGGTAGAACGCGCCGATGATGCCGATCGCCCAGTTCACGGACTTGCGGGCGGCCTTGGCCGTGGGGACGGTGTAGAAGCGGATCAGGATGTGCGGCAGGCCGGCGGTGCCGAGGACCAGGGCGATGCCGAGCGAGATGAAGTCGAGCTTCGAGGTGCCGGACGCGCCGTACTTGAGGCCGGGCTCCAGGAACGCCGACCCCTTGCCGCTGTTGGAGGCCGCCGTACCCAGCAGGTCGGACAGGTTGAAGTCGAACTTCAGCAGGATCAGGAAGGTGATCAGCAGGGTGCCCGCGATGAGCAGGACGGCCTTCACCATCTGGACCCAGGTGGTGCCCTTCATGCCGCCGATGGTGACGTAGACGATCATCAGGATGCCGACCAGGGCGACGATCAGGATCTTGCCCGCGTCGCTGGTGATGCCGAGGAGCAGCGAGACCAGGACGCCGGCGCCCGCCATCTGCGCGAGCAGGTAGAAGATCGACACGACGATGGTGGAGGTGCCCGCCGCGGTGCGCACGGGGCGCTGGCGCATGCGGTACGCGAGGACGTCGCCCATCGTGTAGCGGCCGGAGTTGCGCAGCGGTTCGGCGACGAGGAGCAGCGCGACGAGCCAGGCGACCAGGAAGCCGATGGAGTACAGGAAGCCGTCGTATCCGAAGAGGGCGATGGCGCCGGCGATGCCGAGGAACGACGCGGCGGACATGTAGTCGCCGGAGATGGCGAGGCCGTTCTGGAAGCCGGTGAACTGGCGGCCGCCGGCGTAGAAGTCGGAGGCGCTCTTGGTCTGGCGGCCCGCCCAGACCGTGATGAACAGGGTGGCGACGACGAAGAGGCCGAACAGGGTGATGATCAGCGGGCGGTGCTCGCTCGCGTCACCGGCGGCGGCGAGCTGGACCGTCGCCGTCGTGGTCAGCGCGGGGCTCATGCGTCGGCCTCCATGCGGGACTTGATGGCCTCGGACTTCGGGTCGAGCTGCGTGGCGGCATGACGCGAGTAGAACCAGGCGATGAGGAAGGTGGTGGCGAACTGGGCGATGCCCAGGACGAGCGCCACGTTGATGTTGCCGAAGACCTTGGTGCCCATGAAGCCGCCCGCGTAGTTGGACAGCAGGACGTACAGCAGGTACCAGGCGATGAAGGCGATGGTCAGGGGGAAGGCGAAGGACCGGTGGGCGCGGCGCAGTTCGCCGAATTCGGCGCTCTCCTGCACCTCGACGAACTCCTGCGTCGTGTGCCCTGTCCGGATCAGGCCCGTGCCGCCCTCGGGCGGTGGTGCGTCGGTTGCCACGGAATCTCCTCGCGAGGCGGATGCGGTGGGTGGGGTGGACAAAGTGACCTCACTGGTGGGGGGTGATGGTGCTCGTCCCCCTGACAACGGCACGGATCGCATCGCGTCTCGGTTCGGCATCCGCCATTTCTTTTCCGAACACGTTGATACGAACGCATGATCGGCGCTAGCTTCACTCGTCATGTACCCGCTCATGTGCACCCGCGCAGGGGCGGCTCTCACGGATGATGTGGAGAACCCATGGCTCATCTGGGATCCAGACGGCAGCGCGCACTCGCCCTGCCCGTCGGACTGGCTCTCACGGCTACGCTCGGCTTCCTGCCCGGAGCGGCCGCCTCGGCCGCGCCGCTGGACGGCTCCGACGCCCCGGTGGCGGTCGACACCACCGGTCCCAAGCTGTCGTACGTGGTCAACACCAAGGGTGGCCACGGTGCGAGCGCTTCGGTGAAGCGGGCGATCGCCAAGGCCGGCGGCACGGTGGTGAAGGCGTACGACCAGATCGGGGTCATCGTCGTCCACTCGCAGAACCCGGACTTCGGCAAGCAGATACGCAAGGCCAAGGGCGTTGCCTCGGCGGGCGCGACCCGTACCTCCCCGCTCACTCCGGTCGGCATCACGGAGGAGGGCACCACGCAGAAGCTGTCCGCGGCTGGGGCCGCGAAGGCGAAGGAGGCCGCGGCGCCCGGCCAGGAGCCGCTGGAGGCCAACCAGTGGGACATCCGGGCCATCGGCGCGGACAAGGCCGCGAAGGTCAACGACGGCAGCTCGAAGGTCACCGTCGGCGTGATCGACACCGGTGTCGACGACACCCACCCGGACCTCGCGCCGAACTTCTCCAAGTCGCAGTCGGCCAACTGTGTCGGCGGCGTCGCGGACTCCTCGGAGGGCGCCTGGCGCCCGTACACCGACGGCAGTGACCACGGCACGCACGTCGCCGGTACGATCGCCGCTCCGCGCAACGGACTCGGCGTCGCCGGTGTCGCGCCGGGCGTGAAGCTCGCGGGCATCAAGGTGAGCGAGCCGGGCACCAGCCTCTTCTTCACCGAGGCCGTCGTCTGCGGCTTCGTGTGGGCCGCCGAGCACGACATCGACGTGACGAACAACAGCTACTACGTCGACCCGTGGATGTTCAACTGCAAGGACGACCCGGACCAGAAGGCGCTGCTCGACGCCCTGACGCGCGCCACGAAGTACGCGGAGCGCAAGGGCGCCCTGAACGTCGCCGCGGCCGGCAACTCGAACTTCGACCTGTCGGCCGACGAGATCCTCGACGACTCCAGCCCGAACGACAGCACCCCCGGCGACCGGATCATCGACCCGTCGGAGTGCCTTGACGTCCCGACCCAGCTGCCGGGCGTCATGACGGTCACCGCGACGGGTGACAAGAACGTCAAGTCGTACTACTCCAGCTACGGGTACGGCGTCGCCGATGTCGCGGCCCCCGGCGGCGACAAGTGGCAGATCCCGGCCACGCCGGACGCCAACGGCCGGGTCCTGTCGACCGTCCTCGACGGCGGCTACGGCTACAAGCAGGGCACTTCGATGGCCACCCCGCACGTCGCGGGCGTAGCCGCGCTGCTCAAGAGCGCGCACCCGAAGGCGACCCCCGCGCAGCTTCAGCGCCTGCTGAAGAAGCAGGCCGACAACCCGGGCTGCCCGAGCCACGTCTACGACGCCGCGGGCAACTGGGTCGAGGCCACCACCTGCGAGGGCGGCAAGAACTACAACGGCTACTACGGCTCCGGCGTCGTCGACGCGCTCGACGCCGTCAAGAAGTGACCGTCCGAGGCTCCGCCGACCTGCGAACCGGAGATTTCATGACGCCGCACCGCACCCCGAGGTCCCGCCGCACCGTGGCCCTGTCCGCGGGCATGGCCACCGTCGCCGCCCTCGCCTTCCTGCCCGGCACCGCGTCGGCCACCTCGGCCGACGTGCTCGGCGCGAAGGCCGCCGTCCCGGCGGTGACCGAGGCGGCGGGCACGCCGCTGAGCTACGTCGTCAACGTACGGCCGGGCAAGGGCAATTCGGCCAAGGTGAAGAAGGCCGTCCGCCGGGCCGGCGGCACGATCGTCCAGGCGTACGACCAGATCGGCGTGATCGTCGTGCACTCGTCGAACGACGCGTTCGCGAAGACGATGCGGGGGGTCAAGGGCGTCCAGTCGGCGGGGGCGACCCGCACGGCGCCGCTGCCCGCCCAGTCGACGAAGGACGTCGGTACGCCGAAGGCGCTCACCGGCGCCCAGGCCGAGGCGGCCTCCGCGGCCGCCGTCGCCGGCGAGGACCCGTTGCAGCCGTTGCAGTGGGACCTGCCCGCCATCAAGGCGGACCAGGCCCACGAGAAGACGCTCGGCAGCCGGAAGGTCACCGTCGCCGTGCTGGACACGGGGGTCGACGACACCCACCCGGACCTCGCGCCGAACTTCGACCGCGAGGCGTCCGTCAACTGCGTGACGGGCAAGCCCGACACGGCGGACGGCGCCTGGCGCCCGTCGGCCGAGGAGAGCCCGCACGGCACGCACGTGGCGGGCGAGATAGCCGCCGCGAAGAACGGCGTCGGCGTCACCGGTGTCGCGCCGAGCGTCAAGGTCTCGGGCATCAAGGTGTCCACGACGGCCGGCTTCTTCTACACCGAGTCGGTGGTCTGCGGCTTCGTGTGGGCGGCCGAGCACGGCGTCGACGTGACGAACAACAGCTATTACACCGACCCGTGGATGTTCAACTGCAAGGACGACCCGGACCAGAAGGCGCTCGTCGACGCCATCGTCCGGGCCTCGCGGTACGCCGAGAGGAAGGGCGCGGTGAACGTCGCCGCGGCCGGGAACTCGAACTACGATCTCGCGGCGGACTCGATCCATGACACGACGAGCCCGAACGACACCACTCCGGTGCCGCGCGACATCGACCCGGGCGAGTGCCTCGACGCCCCGACGCAGCTGCCGGGCGTCGTGACCGTCGCCTCGACGGGTGCCAAGGGCCTGAAGTCGTCGTTCTCCAACTACGGGCACGGTGTCGTCGACATCGCGGCTCCGGGCGGCGACAGCACGGCGTACCAGAAGCCCGCGCCTCCCGCGACGAGCGGTCTGATCCTGGGCCCGGTCCCGGGCGGCAAGTGGGGCTACATGGCGGGTACGTCGATGGCGTCCCCGCACGTGGCGGGCGTCGCGGCGCTCATCAAGAGCACCCACCCGAAGGCCTCGGCGCAGCGGATCAAGTCCCTCCTGGCGAGCCAGGCGGACGCGGCCGCGTGCACCGACCCGTACGACATCAACGGCGACGGCAAGGTCGACGCGGTGTGCGAGGGCGGGAAGAACTACAACGGCTTCTACGGTGTCGGCATCGCCGACGCGCTGGACGCCGTGACGAAGAAGAAGTAGGCAGCACCAGCAGGTGAGCGGGCCGCCCGGATTCCGTCCGGGCGGCCCGTTCCCGTGGGCCGGGGCGTCACGGCTTGACGAGCACCTTGAGCGCGGTGCGCTCGTCCATGGCCCGGTAGCCCCCGGGTACGCCGTCGAGTCCGACGGTGGCGTCGAAGACCGGCGACGGGTCGACCGTCCCGTCGAGGACGTCCGGCAGCAGCTGAGGGATGTACGCGCGCACCGGCGCCACTCCCCCGCGCAGCGCGATGTTGCGGTCGAAGAGCACGCTCAGGTCGAGTCCGGTGCCGCTGCCGTGCGGGACGCCGACGTAACCGATCGCGCCGCCGTCGCGGGTGATCCCGACGGCGGTGCGCATCGACTGCTCGGTGCCGACGGCCTCGATGACGGCGTGCGCGCCCTGCCCGCCGGTGAGTTCGCGTACGGCCTCGACCGCCGCCTCGCCGCGCTCGGCGACGATGTCGGTGGCGCCGAACGTCTTGGCGATGTCGGTGCGCGCCCGGTGGCGGCCCAGCGCGATGATCCGCTCGGCCCCGAGCCGCCGGGCGGCCAGCACCCCGCACAGCCCGACCGCGCCGTCACCGACGACCGCGACCGTCGAGCCGCGCCGCACACCGGCGCCGACGGCGGCGTGGTGTCCGGTGCCCAGGACGTCGGAAAGGGCGAGGAGGCCGGTCAGGAGCCGGTCGTCGGAGACGGCGGCGGCCGGGAGCTTGACCAGCGTGCCGTCGGCGAAGGGCACCCGTACGGCTTCGCCCTGTCCGCCGTCGGAGCCGACGGAGCCCCAGAAGCCGCCCCGGGGGCACGAGGTGTGGAGCCCCTCGGCGCAGTACTCGCACGTGCCGTCGGACCACACGAAGGGCGCGACGACGAGATCGCCGGGCGTGAACCCGGCGACCCGTGACCCGGCCTCCTCGACGACGCCGAGGAACTCGTGCCCGATGCGCTGTCCGGGCTGCCGGGCGGATTCGCCCCGGTAGGCCCACAGGTCGCTGCCGCAGATGCACGCGCGCAGGACGCGGACGACCACGTCGGTGGGCTCCTGGACCCGGGGGTCCGGCACCTCCTCCACGCGGATGTCGTGCGGGGCGTGGATGACGGTGGCGCGCATGGGTGGGTCCTCGGTGCTCAGACGGTGGTACGCCCTTCACCGTACGCCGCGGAGCCGGCGGCGGCGTCCGGCCGCCCCAGCACTCCCTTGACCAGCAGGTACTGTGCCGCGAGGTAGGTGAGCATGATCCAGAAGTCGGGGGCGGGGAGCTGGGGCCACCCGGCCACGCCGGTGGCGATGAGGGTGTCGGAGAGCAGGAAGAGCGCGCCGCCGAGTCCGGCGTGCGGGCCGAGGCCGCCCGCGCGCAGCGCCATGGCCGTGAGCAGCAGGCTGTATCCGGCCACCGGGACGCGCAGGTCCGCGGGCAGGTCGGGCCACAGGAGGGCGACCGTGGTCAGGAGCGCGACGGCGTATCCGGCGGCGACGGGCCGGGACGTGCGGCGGCCTCGGAACAGCAGGAGGTAGCAGACGTGACCGGCGGCGAAGGAGGTCATGCCGACGAGGAACGCCCACTCGGCGTCGGCGAGCAGGAACACGTCGCCGCCCCAGCCGAAGAGCAGCGCCGCGATCAGGAGACGGGGGCCGCGGGCCGCGACGACGTGTCCGGCGAGCAGGGGCATCAGGAGCGGCTTGGCGATCTGGTGGCCCAGGTCCGCGCCCGCGACGAGCGCGCCGAGGTCGGCGAGGGCGGCGACGGCGAAGGCGGCCAGGAGCCCACGGGCCCACGCGGCGCGCCGGCCGCCGGCCGGTCCGGCGCCCGCCCGGGGGGCGGCGGGGGCGGCCTCGGCGGCGCTCACGCGGCCTGTCCCGCGGCGGCTTCCCGCTCCTGCCCTGCGACGTGCGGCTCGGCCGGCCGAGGCTGCCAGCCGGGGCCCCGGAAGATCCGCCCGGCGCGCTCGCGCCAGGTGGTGGCGGCGCGTACGTCGCGGGCGATGGCGGCGTACTCGTGGGTGGCGACCCGCAGCGGGTTGTAGGTCTCGATGTTCTTGGTGAGGCCGTAGACGGGCCGCTCGGTCTCGGCCGCGAAGGAGCGGAAGAGCCGGTCCCAGACGATCAGGATGCCGCCGAAGTTCCGGTCGAGGTAGCCGCCCTGGGAGGCGTGGTGGACGCGGTGGTGGGAGGGCGTGTTCAGGACGTACTCGAAGGGGCGCGGCAGCTTGCCGACCCGTTCGGTGTGCACCCAGAACTGGTAGACGAGGTTCGCGGAGGAGCAGAAAGCGAGCGCCGCCGGGTGCACGCCGCAGGCGATGAGCGGCAGGTAGAACGGCCAGACGGTGAGGCTCGTCCAGGGCTGGCGCAGGGCGGTGGTGAGGTTGAACTTGCGGCTGGAGTGGTGGACGACGTGGCAGGCCCACAGGACGCGGATGACGTGGTGGCCGCGGTGTGACCAGTAGTAGAAGAAGTCCTGCGCGAGCAGCATCAGCGGGATCGTCCACCACAGGAGGGGGACGCGGGCGGGTGTCAGCTCGTACACCGCCATGTAGATCGCGACGATCGGGATCTTCCAGAGGAAGTCGAACGCGATGCTGCCGAGCCCCATGCTGACGCTGGTCACGGCGTCCTTGGTCTCGTATCCCGCGGCGTCTTCGTCGGGATGGAGGCGGTAGCTCACGATTTCGAGCACGGTGAGCAGTACGAAGGCGGGTATCGACCACAGCACGACATCGGGCAGGTTCGGCATGCCCGCACGATAGAGCCGCAGGTGGGCGCTCGACTAGGGGTTGTTACCGACAAGTATGCGAGACGGCCTGTCAGCAGCGGTGCGCGACGTGCCTCCGTACCCCAGCGCGCCCCTAGACCC
>NZ_VBVX01000118.1 GCF_005981925.1 Streptomyces albidochromogenes | reverse complement strand
GGGCGGGGGCGGCCGACGACTTGCGCGGCGCGAACCAGTCGCTGGCCGGCGGCTTGTCCTCGCCGGAACCGGCACCGGAACCTGAGCCGGCACCGGAGTCGGCGGCGGGGCCGGAAGCCGCGCCGGAAACCGGCTCGTCGCGCGGCGCGGCGTCCCGCGCGGGCTCGGGCGGGCGCGGCGTACTGCCGGTGCGCTCCCCGTTCGCGGGCGAGGACGGCGGCTCCACGTCGCCCATGGGCGTGCGCATGACGACCGGCGGGATCGGCCGCGACCCGGGGATGTTGATCCGGATGCGCGTGGTCAGCGTGGTCTCGGTCCTGGGCTCGTCCGGTTCCGCCTGTCCGGCGGCCTCGGGGCCCTCCGGACCGTCCTGCCCGGGGTGCGACGACGGATACTGGCGGGATCCGTACGGCGGCGTACCCGAGGGGTACGCGGCTCCGCCACGCCCCTGGGGGCCGGAGGACGAACTGTCAGTTTCACGACTCAAGGCAGGTTCTCCCGGTTAGCTCCGCTCGCCCGCTCTTACCTGGTACTGCGGGCGGCTCGGCGGCGCGCACCACCATACTGGCCGCCGCCGGCACATGCCCCGCCCCCTTGGCGACGGGCTGGTGAGGGCCGTGCGTGGACGACGGACTCACCGACTCAAGTGGTACGTCATTTGCCAAGTCGGGCGCTCACCGCGCCCTCTGACGGCAGCCGCAGCATCGTGGCGCAGATCACAGCCACGGCCATGCCGCCCAGCATGAAGGCGTACGACGCGGGGCTGCCGCCGATGAGCAGGTCGCCCTCGGGGCGGCTGACGGTCAGCAGGACGATGGCCAGGAGCCATCCGGCGGCCGCCGCGCCGACGCCGGACCGGGTGCCCGTGGCGTACAGGGCGCCGCAGAAGAGTCCCGCCGCGGCGAGCAGTGCCAGCAGCAGGCCGCCGGGGAACCACGCCGCGTGGACGAGGACGCCCGCCGCGCCGGTGAGCGCGCCCAGCACGAGGAGCAGGACGTAGGCGCCGGCGCGCGCCGGGGTCGTGGTCATGACGTCACTCCCGCGAAGAGGTCGCTCTCGCGGCCGCCGGCGGGCCGTTCCCCGCGTACGAGTTCGTAGTACTCCGTGATCAGGACGGGCTGGCCGAGGTTGTTGGAGAGGGCGAAGAAGTCGCCCTCCACGGCGATCTGGGTGGCGTGGGCGCGCATCGCGGCCCTCTTGGCGGCGGCGTACGCGGTGCCGTCGATCTCGGTGGTGATCACCGCGTCGTCGACCACTCCCGGGATGTCGTCCACGGCGGCGGTGCCGGGGAAGCTCACGGTGGCCGCGCTCAGGCGGGCGAAGCCGTCCTGTGCGTAGGCGCGCGGCACCCGGTTCCAGTAGATCTTGGCGATCGCGTGGGGGGTTCCGAGGTCCGGGCGGAAGCCGGGCTCGGCCGCGAGGTCGGCGGCGCGCATGGCGACGCGGTGCGCCTGGATGTGGTCCGGGTGGCCGTAGCCGCCGTCCGGGTCGTAGGTGACGAGCACCTGCGGGCGTACGGAACGGATCACCTCGACCAGGTACGCCGCCGCCTCGTCCACCGGCGCGGCCCAGAAGGCGCCCTCGCGGTGGTTCTGCGGGGCGCCCATCATCCCGGAGTCGCGGAACCGGCCGGGGCCGCCGAGGAAGCGGTGGTCGGTGACCCCCAGTTCCTTCATCGCGGCGGCCAGTTCGGCGACGCGGTGGGCGCCGAGGGTGTCGTCGCGGTCGGCGGCCAGGTGCGCGAGGGCGGGCGGGATGACCTCGCCCTCCTCGCCGAGGGTGCAGGTCACCAGGGTGACCCCGGCGCCCTCGGCGGCGTACCTGGCCATGGTGGCGCCGTTGTTGATCGACTCGTCGTCGGGGTGCGCGTGCACCAGAAGCAGACGACGGGCTGGGTGGTCCGTCATGGGGACCACCCTACGAGGCCGCGCTCAGAACTTGATGCCGCCGATCATCCCGGCCACGTTCGTGGTCAGTTCGTTGATCGTGGGCGCGATGGACGAGCTGGCGAGGTAGAAGCCGAGGAGTACGCAGACCACCGCGTGTCCGGCTTTGAGACCCGATTTCCGGACCATCAGGATGACGATGATCGCCAACAGCACTACCGCCGAAATCGAGAGTGCCACGGCGGTTCACCTCCACTTAATCGGGTCGAAAAGGGCATGCGGACATTCGCCAGCAGGTTCATACCCACCAAGCGCTACGGATCATAACTATCCGTGCGTACGCATTGATCGGTGCACGGCAGCACGAGGGGCGCATGGAGTTGCCACCGGACGGTAGCTTCGGGCATATGACGTCGAATCAGCTCTCCTTCCCCCGGCAGCACGCGAGGACGCAGCGCTTCACCCTGGGGGCGCCACGGGCGTTCACCGTGTCGCCGGACGGGGCTCGTGTGGTGTTCCTGCGTTCTTCGTCCGGCACCGACCGGGCGAACCGGCTCTGGGTGCTCGACCTGGAGGGGGGCGCGCGGGAGCGCATCGCGGCCGACCCCGGGGAGCTCCTCGGCGGCGCCGCCGAGGAGCTGTCGGCGCGGGAGAGGGCACGGCGCGAGCGCAGCCGGGAGGGCTCGGCCGGGATCGTCGGCTACGCCGTGGACGCGGCGGTCGAGCTGGCGGCGTTCGGCCTGTCCGGGCGGCTGTTCGCGGCGGAGCTGCGGGCCGGCACCGCGCGCGAGCTGCCGGCGGCCGGTCCGGTGCTCGATCCCCGGCCCTCGCCGGACGGCCGGCGCATCGCGTACGTCGCCGGGGGCGCCCTGCGGGTGATCGGGGCCGAGGGCGACGGCGACCGGGCGCTCGCCGAGCCGGAGGACGAGGGCACGACGTACGGCCTGGCGGAGTTCGTGGCGGCCGAGGAGATGGGCCGCTCGCGCGGCTTCTGGTGGTCGCCGGAGTCGGACCGGCTGCTGGTCGCCCGCGCGGACGACGCGGCCGTGGAGCGCTGGTGGATCTCGGATCCGGCCAACCCGCACAGCGAGCCCGCGCGGGTCGCCTACCCGGCGGCGGGGACGCCCAACGCGCAGGTGCGGCTGTTCCTGTACGGCCTGGACGAGGGGGCCGAGCGCACCGAGGTGGTGTGGGACCGCGCCCGGTTCCCGTACCTGGCACGGGTGCACTGGTCGGAGGCGGGTGCTCCGCTGCTGCTCGTGCAGGCGCGTGACCAGCGCGGCCAGCTGTACCTGGCGGTGGATCCCGCGACCGGTGCGACGCGGACCGTGCATGTGGACGAGGACGCGGTGTGGCTGGAACTTTTCGACGGCGTGCCCGTCTGGGCGCCGGACGGGCGGCTCGTGCGGATCGCCGACGAGGGCGGGGCGCGGGTGCTGACCGTCGGCGACCGGGCGTTGACCGGGCCGCAGTTGCAGGTCCGGGCGGTCCTGGACGTCTCGGCCGACGACGTGCTGGTCTCCGCCTCGGCCGGGGCGGAGGCCGCCGGCGCTGAGACGGGTGAGGTGCACGTCTACCGGGTGAACGAGCTGGGCGTGGAACGGCTTTCGCAGGGCGCGGGGGTGCACTCAGCGGTGCGGTCGGGCGGGGTGACCGTACTGGCCTCGGCGCGGCCGGAAAGCAGCGGCACGGTGGTGCGGGTGCTGCGCGACGGCAGGCGTGAGGTGGTGGTGGCGTCGTACGCCGAGGAGCCGGTCCTGACGGCGCGCGTACGGCTCCTGGAGGGGGGCGCGCGGAGGATTCCGTGCGCCGTTCTGCTCCCCGCGGGCTATACGGAGGCAGACGGGCCGCTTCCGGTGCTGATGGACCCGTACGGAGGACCGCACGCACGGCGCGTCGTTGCCGCGCACAACGCGTACCTCACGTCCCAGTGGTTCGCCGACCAGGGTTTCGCGGTGATCGTCGCCGACGGACGGGGGACGCCGGGACACTCCCCCGGCTGGGAGAAGGAGATCAGGGACGCGTTCCCGCTCACGCTCGACGACCAGGTCGAGGCGCTGCACGCGCTGGCCGAGGACTTCCCGCTGGATCTCGGCCGGGTCGCGATCCGGGGCTGGTCGTACGGCGGCTACCTGGCGGCGCTCGCGGTGCTGCGCCGTCCCGACGTCTTCCACGCGGGGATCGCGGGGGCGCCCGTCACCGACTGGCGGCTGTACGACACGCACTACACGGAGCGCTACCTCGGTGACCCGGGCGAGCAGCCGCAGGTGTACGCCGCCAACTCGCTCGTCACCGACGACGGGTTGTCGCAGCCGGCCGACGTGCACCGGCCGCTGATGATCGTCCACGGCCTCGCGGACGACAACGTGGTGATGGCGCACACACTGCGGCTGTCGTCGGCGCTGCTGGCCGCCGGGCGGCCGCACGAGGTGCTGCCGCTGTCCGGGGTGACGCACATGACGCCGCAGGAGCAGGTGGCGGAGAACCTGCTGCTGCTCCAGGTGGACTTCCTGCGACGGTCGCTCGGGATGAAGTAGGCCCCCGGGGCCGCCGGAGATCCCGGGGAGCCGGGGGGCACCCGGCCGGGGGCGTCATGGAGGCGTCCCCGGCCGGGCGACGGCACCCGCACGGCCGTACGCTGTGCAGCATGGCGCGTCCGCATATCGGTGATGCTTCGCTCAAGTTGCCTGTGTGTTAACGAGCTTGACGCCTGCTCACACCACCGGCCCCGGCTCCACCGGCACCACGTGCTTCTCCTGCGCGAAGTGGCACGCCGAGTCGTGCGCCGCCGGGGACCGGTCGTCCCGGAACGCCGCCGGCACCGCCAGCGGCGGCACCTCGTGCGCGCACCGCTCCCGCGCCTTCCAGCACCGGGTGCGGAACCGGCAGCCGGAGGGGATGTTCGCGGGCGACGGGACGTCGCCGGTCAGCAGAATCCGCTCGCGGTGCTCGCGCGCCGTCGGGTCCGGCACCGGCACGGCGGACAGCAGCGCCTGCGTGTAGGGGTGCGTGGGGTGGTCGTAGATCTCGGCGTCCTTGCCGGTCTCGACGATCCGCCCCAGGTACATCACCCCCACCCGGTCGGAGATGTGCCGCACGATCGACAGGTCGTGGGCGATGAAGACGTAGCTCAGAGCGAACTCGTCCTGGAGCCTGTCCAGCAGGTTGACGACCTGCGCCTGGACCGACACGTCCAGCGCGGAGACCGGCTCGTCCGCCACGATGATCTCCGGCCGGAGCGCCAGCCCGCGCGCGATGCCGATGCGCTGGCGCTGACCGCCGCTGAACTGGTGCGGATAGCGGTTGAGGTACTCCGGGTTCAGCCCGACCACGTCGAGCAGGTCCTGGACCTTCTGGCGCCGGTCGCCCTTGGGCGCCACCTCGGGATGGATCTCGTACGGCTCCCCGATGATGTCGCCCACCGTCATCCGGGGGTTGAGCGCGGTGTACGGGTCCTGGAAGACCATCTGGATGTTGCGCCGCACCGCCTTCAGCGCCCGCCCCGACAGCTTCGTGATGTCCTCGCCCTTGTAGCGGATCACCCCGGCCGTCGGCCGCTCCAGATGGACGAGCAGCCTGGCGAGCGTCGACTTGCCGCAGCCAGACTCCCCCACGATGCCGAGGGTCTCGCCCGCCGCCAGGTCGAGGTCGACGCCGTCGACCGCCCTGACCGCCCCGACCTGCCTCTTGAGGACGATGCCCTGGGTGAGCGGGTAGTGCTTGTGCAGCCCGCGGACTTCGAGGATCGCCTCGTGCCGCCCGGCCGGCTCAGCCATGGAGCGTCTCCTGCCAGAAGTGGCACGCGCTGCCGCGCCCGTCCGGCACGTCGTACAGCGGCGGTTCGTCCGTCCGGCACACGTCACGGGCCAGCGGGCAGCGCGGGTGGAAGGCGCAGCCGGGCGGGATGCGCAGCAGGTTCGGCGGCAGGCCCTTGATGGCGTACAGCTCCTGGCCCTTCTGGTCGAGGCGCGGGATGGATTCGAGCAGGCCCTTGGTGTACGGGTGGGCCGGCGCCTTGTAGATGTCGTGGACCGGCGCGCTCTCCACGATCCGCCCCGCGTACATCACGGCGATCTTGTCGGCGACGTCCGCGACGACCCCCAGGTCGTGCGTGATGAGGATGAGCCCCATGGCGAGTTCGCGCCGCAGGTCCGCGAGCAGGTCCATGACCTGGGCCTGCACGGTCACGTCCAGCGCGGTCGTCGGTTCGTCCGCGATGATCAGCGCGGGTTCGAGGGCCAGCGCCATCGCGATCATGATGCGCTGGCGCATGCCGCCGGAGAACTGGTGCGGGTACTGCCCGACCCGTTCCCGGGCCGCCGGGATGCGGACCCGGTCCATCAGCTCGACGGCCTTGTTCCTCGCGTCCTTGCGGGACATTCCCCGGTGGACGACGAACATCTCGCCCAGCTGCTCGCCGACGCTGAGCACGGGGTTGAGGGAGGACAGCGCGTCCTGGAAGATCATGGCCATCTCCCGGCCCCTGACCTTGCGCCGCTCGTCCTCCTTGAGCGTGAGCAGGTCACGGCCCTGGAAGCGGATCTCGCCGCCCGTGATCCTCCCCGGCGGCACGTCGAGGATGCCCATGACGGCCTGCGCGGTGACGGACTTGCCCGAGCCGGACTCGCCCAGCACGGCGAGCGTCTCGCCCTCGGCGACGGAGTAGGTGACGCCGTTGACGGCCCGGGCGGCCCCGTCGCGCGTACGGAACTCCACGTGCAGGTCGCGCACGTCCAGCAGTACGGGCGACGCGTCGGGTGTGCCGGGTGTGGCGGTCATGGGCGGGCTCCTCAGCGCAGCTTCGGGTCGAGGGCGTCGCGCACCGCGTCGCCGAGCATGATGAACGCGAGCACGGTGACCGCGAGCGCGCCCGCCGGCCAGAGCAGCATGTGCGGGGCGTTGCGGACGTACGGCGAGGCGGCGGAGAGGTCGATGCCCCACGACACGGTGGGCGGCTTCAGGCCGACGCCGAGGTACGAGAGGGTCGCCTCCAGCGAGATGTACGTACCGAGGGCGATGGTCGCCACGACGATGACCGGGGCGACGGCGTTGGGCGTGACGTGCCGCAGCAGCATCCGCGCGTTGCTCGCGCCGAGCGCCCGCGCCGCCTGCACGTAGTCGTTCTGCTTGACGGTGATGACCGAGCCGCGGGCGATGCGGGCGATCTGCGGCCACCCGAGCAGGACGATGAAACCGATCACCGGCCAGACGGTGGTGCTGGTGACGACGGACAGGAAGACGAGGCCGCCGAGGACGACGGGGATGCCGAAGAAGACATCGGTGACACGGGACAGCAGGGCGTCCCAGGCGCCGCCGAAGAAGCCGGCGAGCCCGCCGAGGACGCTGCCGAGCAGGGCGACGCCGAGGGTGGCGCAGACGCCGACGGTGACGGAGGTCCTGGCCCCGTAGACCGTGCGCGTGTAGACGTCGCAGCCCTGGCCGTTGAAGCCGAAGGGATGGCCGGGCTGGGAGCCCTGCTGGGCCCTGGCCAGGTCGCACTGGAGCGGGTTGCCGCTCGCGATGAGGGACGGCCAGACGGAGATGACGACGAGGAAGGCGATGACGAGCCCGGAGACGATGAAGACCGGGTTGCCGCGCAGGTCGCGCCAGGCGTCGGACCACAGACTGCGCGCCCGTTCGCCGGAGGCGGCTGACGGGTCCGGCCCGACGGGCCCGGTGCCCTGCGGCCCGCCCTCGGGCGTCTTCCGCGGCGTCCGGCCCCCGTCCACGGCGAAGTCCGTCGCTCCCCCGGCTCCGGCCGCCGCGACCGCCTCGACCGCCGCGTCGGGCTCGTAGAAGGGCTCAGGCATACCGGATCCTCGGGTCGAGTACGGCGTACAGGAGGTCGACGAGCAGGTTCGCCAGCAGGAAGACGAGCACCAGGACGGTCACGAACCCGACGACCGTCTGGGAGCTCTGGCGCAGGATGCCCTGATAGAGCTGGTAGCCGACGCCGTGGATGTTGAAGATCCGCTCGGTGACGATCGCGCCGCCCATCAGGGCGCCCACGTCCGTGCCGATGAAGGTGACGACGGGGATCAGCGAGTTGCGCAGCAGATGGCGGGAGACGACCCGCCGCCTGGGCAGTCCCTTGGCGACGGCGGTGCGGACGTAGTCGGCGCGGGAGTTCTCGGCGACGGACGTCCGGGTGAGGCGGGTGACGTACGCCAGGGACACGGAGGCCAGCACCAGGCCGGGGACCAGGAGTTCGTCGACCGTGGCCGCGGACGACACGGCCGGCTTGACGACCCCCCACTTCACGCCGAGCAGCAGCTGGAGCAGCAGGCCGGTGACGAAGGTGGGGATCGAGATGACGACGAGGGTCATCAGCAGCACGCCGGTGTCGGCGGGGCGGCCGCGGCGCAGGCCGGTGAGCACGCCGAGGCTGATGCCGATGACGACCTCGAAGACGATCGCGACGAGCGTCAGCCGGATGGTGACGGGGAACGCGCTGCCCATCAGCTCGGTGACCTTCTGCCCGTTGAAGGCGGTCCCGAAGTCGCCGCTGAATACGTTGCCCATGTACGTCGCGTACTGCTGCCACACGGGCTGGTCGAGGCCGAACTCCGATCGCAGCCGGGCGGCGGTCGCGGGGTCGCACTCGCGGTCGCCGCAGAGGCCCGCCACGGGGTCGCCCATGACGTTGACCATCAGGAAGATGAGCAGGGTGGCGCCGAAGAAGACCGGGATCATCTGCAGCAGACGCCGGATCGCGTAACGTCCCATGGGTGGGCTCCTCAGAAGGGGGCGCCGGCTCCTGGCCCGGTGTCAGTTGACCGTGATCTCGTGGTAGACGGGGACGCTGAAGGGGTTGAGGGCCACGTTGGAGATCCGGTCGGAGTAGCCGGCGCTGCCGTTCTGGTACCAGAGCGGGATGGCGGCCATCTGGTCGCGTGCGACCTTCTCCGCCGCCTTGAACTTCTCGACGGCCTTCACCGGGTCGGACTCGGCGTTGGCCTGGTCGACGAGCCCGTCGAACTCCTCGTTGGTCCATTTGCCGTCGTTGGACG
Source organism: Streptomyces albidochromogenes (assembly GCF_005981925.1). Classification (GTDB taxonomy): domain Bacteria; phylum Actinomycetota; class Actinomycetes; order Streptomycetales; family Streptomycetaceae; genus Streptomyces; species Streptomyces albidochromogenes. Next base: position 9,940 of record NZ_VBVX01000118.1, on the reverse strand, counting down.
AGGCGTTCGTGTAGTACAGCGGCTGGAGGAAGTTCTGCACCAGCGGGTAGTCCATCTGCCAGCCGGCCCGGAAGGGGCCCGTCATCTTGCGGTCGGTGATCTGGCTGCGGAAGTCGGCGAAGGTGCCGACCGGGTTGCCCGTGCACGCCCTGTCGTCGCCCAGCGCGTTGTTGATGCTGTTGCAGACGGCGTCGACCCAGTCGCGGTGGGACCCGGTGTCCGCGTTGAAGGTGATCTTGAGCGTGCCGCCGGGGATGCCGCCGCCCTCGGCTACCAGCTTCTTCGCCTCCGCCGGCTTGAACTCGCACGCCTCGCCGCACAGCGCGTCGTCGAAGCCGCCCTCCGCCGTGAGCACCGGTGACGTCCAGTCCTTGGCGGGGGTACGGGTCTTCTGGAAGATCGTGTCGGTGATCTGCTGCCGGTTGATCGCCATGGACAGGCCCTTGCGGACCTTCTCCATTCCGTCGGCGTTCCACCGCTCGTCGTAGTAGGGGAAGGCGAGGGTCTGGATGATGCCGGCCGGGTTGTTGATGTACCGGTCGCCGAGGTCGGCCCGTACGTTCTTCAGCTGGGAGGCCGGCACGTCGTCGACGAGGTCGAGGTTGCCCGCGGTGAGGGCCGTGTAGGCGGTGTTGTTGTCGGTGAAGACCTGGAGGTCCACGCCGCCGTTGCGCGCCTTGTCGGGGCCCGGGTACTCCTCCCACTTGCGCAGGGTCATCTGCGAGCCCCTGGCGTACGCCTCGACGGTGTACGGGCCGTTGCCGACGGGCTTGGCGAGCCAGGCGTCGTGGTCGTCGAAGAACGCCCTGGGGAGCGGGGCGAAGGCGGCGTAACCGAGCGTCTCGGGCCAGGTGGAGAACTTCTGGGTGAGCCGGACGGTGAAACTCCGCGCGTCCTTCACCCGCAGGCCGGAGAGGGTGTCGGCGGTGGCCCTGCCCTTCTCGGGGTGGACCTTGTCGTACCCCTCGATGTAGCCGAAGAAGTAGGCGTTGCGCTGGTTGTTCTCCAGGTGGGCGCCGTAGTTCCAGGCGTCGACGAAGGACTTGGCGGTGACCTTCTCGCCGTTGCTGAAGGTCCAGCCGTCCTTCACGGTGATCGTGAAGTTCCGCGAGTCCGTGGTGGTGATCTTCTCGGCGAGCATGTCCTTGGCCTCGCCGGTCTTCGGGTCGTACCGCTTGAGACCGCGGAAGAGCAGGTCGAGGACCTTGCCGCCCTGCACCTCGTTGGTGTTCGCGGGCTCCAGCGGGTTCGCCGGATCGCCCCACGAGGAACGGACCACCCCCGACGCGCCGCCACCGCCGCCGTTGTCACCACCGCCGCAGGCCGTCGCCGCGAGGGCGACGACGACGGCGCAGGCCGTCCACTGGGCGAGCGCGGCTGTGCGCATGGAGTCCCTCCTCGGGTCTTCAGGTCTCACGTAGCACCCATACCACCCCAGAGGACCCCATACCGCACTTCAACGGGACCCGTTCGCGCGCCGGGCCCGACCAGGCGTTCCCGGCCACCCGGACAGCCGAAGGCGCCCCGGACCGAGTCGGTCCGGGGCGCCCCGTGTACGTACCGCCTGGAGCTCTACGCCGCGTGCACGACGTCCTTCTCCTCCGCGAAGTGGCAGGCCGACTCGTGGGCCGCCGGGGTGTCCGAGGACTTGAAGCGCTCGGGCACCGCGAGCAGCGGCACCTCCTCCGCGCACTTGTCCTGCGCCTTCCAGCAGCGGGTACGGAACCGGCAGCCGGACGGCGGGTTCGCCGGCGACGGGACGTCACCGGTGAGGATGATCCGCTCGCGGCCCTCGCGGGCCTCCGGGTCGGGGACCGGGACCGCCGACAGCAGCGCCTGGGTGTAGGGGTGCGTCGGGTGGTCGTAGATCTGCGTGTCCGTACCGATCTCGGCCATCTTGCCGAGGTACATGACGCCGACCCGGTCGGAGATGTGCCGGACGATCGACAGGTCGTGCGCGATGAAGAGGTAGGACAGGTTGAACTCGTCCTGGAGCTTCTCCATCAGGTTGATGACCTGCGCCTGGACGGACACGTCCAGCGCCGACACCGGCTCGTCGCAGATGATGATCTCCGGCTGGAGCGCGAGGCCGCGGGCGATGCCGATGCGCTGGCGCTGGCCGCCGGAGAACTGGTGCGGGTACCGGTTGATGTACTCCGGGTTCAGGCCCACCACGTCCAGGAGCTCCTGGACCTTGCGGCGCCGGTCGCCCTTCGGGGCCACCTCGGGGTGGATGTCGAAGGGCTCACCGATGATGTCGCCGACCGTCATGCGGGGGTTGAGCGACGTGTACGGGTCCTGGAACACCATCTGGATGTTGCGGCGGACCGCCTTCAGCGCGCGCCCGGACAGCTTGGTGATGTCCTGGCCCTTGAAGAAGACCTCGCCGGCCGTAGCCGTCTCCAGCGTCATCAGGAGCTTGGCGACCGTGGACTTGCCGCAGCCGGACTCGCCCACGATGCCGAGCGTCTCGCCCTGGTACAGGTCGAAGGAGATCCCGTCGACGGCCTTGACCGCGCCGATCTGCTTCTTGAACAGGATGCCCTGGGTCAGCGGGAAGTGCTTGACCAGGTTGCGCACCTGGAGGATCGGCTCCCCGCGCTCGACCGGGGCCTCGATCGCGGCGACGGCCTCCTGGGTGGTGGAGGCGTCGACGGTCTCGACCGGCATGACGTTGGGGGTCGCGTCCACGGCAGCCTCGTTCTTCTTCAGCTCAGCCATGGATCTGCTCCTTCCAGAAATGGCACGCACTGTGGCGGCCCGGCAGCTCGCCGCCGTCCCGCTCGGTCACCGACAGCAGCGGCGGCACGTCGGTGCGGCAGATGTCCTGCGCCTTGGGGCAGCGCGGGTTGAACGCGCAACCGGTCGGGATCTTCAGCAGGTTGGGCGGCAGGCCCTTGATCGCGTAGAGCTCCTGGCCCTTCTGGTCCAGGCGCGGGATCGAGTCCAGCAGACCACGGGTGTACGGGTGCGCGGGGCGCTTGTACAGCTCGTGGACCGGGGCGGTCTCGACGATCCGGCCCGCGTACATGACCGCGATCTTGTCCGCGACGTCGGCGACGACGCCGAGGTCGTGGGTGATCAGGATCAGACCCATGTTGTACTCGCGCTGAAGCTCCGCGAGCAGGTCCATGACCTGGGCCTGGACGGTCACGTCGAGCGCCGTGGTGGGCTCGTCCGCGATGATCAGGTCCGGCTCCAGGGCCAGCGCCATCGCGATCATGATGCGCTGGCGCATACCGCCGGAGAACTGGTGCGGGTAGTCGTTGACCCGCTCCTTCGCCGCCGGGATGCGCACGCGGTCCATCAGCTCGATGGCCTTGGCCTTGGCGTCCTTCTTGGACAGGCCCTGGTGGACGCGGAACATCTCGGCGAGCTGGTAGCCGACGGTCAGCACCGGGTTGAGGGACGACAGCGCGTCCTGGAAGATCATCGCGATCTTCTGGCCGCGGATCTTGCGCCGCTCCTCGTAGCCCATGGTCAGCATGTCCTCGCCGCGGAAGAGGATCTCTCCCTGCGGGATGCGGCCGGGCGGCATGTCGAGGATGCCCATGATGGCCTGCGCCGTCACGGACTTGCCGGAACCGGACTCGCCGAGCACGGCGAGCGTCTCACCGGCGCTGACGCTGTAGTTGACGCCGTTGACGGCTTTGACGACACCGTCGCGGGTCTTGAACTCCACGTGCAGGTCGCGGACGTCGAGCAGCGGTCCGCTGTTCTCCGTCGAACCCCGGGGGGCGGGAACATCCGCCGTCTTGTCGATGATGGTCATGTACGTACGCCTCCCTCAGCGCAGCTTGGGGTCGAGGGCGTTGCGTACCGCATCGCCGAGCATGATGAAGGCCAGGACAGTGATCGACACCATGATCGACGGGATGATCAGGACGAAGGCCGCGTTGCGCAGCTGCTCCTGGCCCGACGAGATGTCGACGCCCCACGAGACGGTCGGCTCGGCGAGACCGATGCCCAGGAAGGACAGCGTGGCCTCGGCCGAGATGTAACCGCCGAGCGCGATGGTGGCGACCACGATCACCGGGGCCATCGCGTTGGGCAGGATGTGCCGGAGCAGGATGCGGGTGGTGGAGGCGCCGAGCGCCTTCGCCGCCATCACGTAGTCGGCCTGCTTGATCGTGATGACCGAACCGCGGGCGACCCGCGCGATCTGGGTCCAGCCCAGGAACGCGAGCGCCAGGATCACGACGTACACGTGGCGCTCCTCGAAGGAGGTCAGCACCACCATCGCGCCGAGGATGAACGGGACACCGAAGAAGATGTCCGTGATCCGGGACAGCAGTGTGTCGATCCAGCCGCCGAAGTAGCCGGCGAGCATGCCCGTCACCGTACCGACGATGGTGACGAGCACGGTCACGATGACGCCCACGGCGATGGAGGCGCGGGCGCCGTAGATGACGCGGGCGTAGATCGAGCGGCCCTGGACGTCGTAACCGAACCAGTCCGGGGCGAAGAAGTTGCCCCACTTCGGCTTCTGCAGATAGTGGTTGGCGAGGTCCGCGTGCCGGGGGTCGGCGCTGGTGAACAGGCCGGGGAAGGCGGCCATGGTCAGCAGGAAGACGATCAGGATCGCGGAGATCACGAACAGCGGGTTGCGCCGCAGGTCGTGCCAGGCGTCCGACCACAGACTGCGGGCCTTCTCCGGCTTGCTCTCGGCGGCCGGTACGCTGCCCGGCTGGGTCGCGTCCTTGACGGGGGTTTCGAGCGCCTCAGGCATAACGGATCCTCGGGTCCAGGACCGCGTAGAGCAGGTCGACGATCAGGCTGCTGACGAGATAGACGACCACGATGAGGGTGACGATGCCCACCACCGTGGAACCCTCGCGCGACTTCAGCGCCTGGAAGACGTTGTAACCGACGCCCTGGACGTTGAAGATGCCCTCCGTCACGACCGCGCCGCCCATGAGGGTGCCGATGTCGGTGCCGAGGAAGGTGACCACGGGGATCATGGAGTTGCGCATCAGGTGAACGCCGATGATGCGGCGCTTGGGCAGTCCCTTGGCGACCGCCGTACGCATGTAGTCCGAGCGCAGGTTCTCCGCGACCGACGTACGGGTGAGCCGGGCGACGTACGCGAGGGAGAGCGAACCGAGGACGACGGCGGGCAGGATCAGCTCCTGCGAGGCCGCCACGGCGCTCACGTTCGGTTCGACCCAGCCGAGCTCGTGGGCGAAGAAGTACTGGGCGAGGAAGCCGAGCACGAAGGACGGCACGGAGATCAGCAGGAGCGTCAGCACCAGCAGACCCCGGTCCCGCAGGGTGTCGGCCTTCAGACCGGCGAACACGCCCATGGAGATGCCGACGATCACCGTGAAGGCGAAGGCGAACAGGGCCAGCCGGACGGTGATCGGGAACGCGTCCGCGATCACGTCGGCGACCGGACGCTGGGTGGCGATCTGGGTGCCGAAGTCGCCCTGGAACAGGCCGCTCAGGTAGTTCCAGTACTGCTGCCAGATCGGCAGATCGAGCCCGAGGTCCTTCTTGACCTGGGCGATCTGCGCTTGATCCACGGCCTGCTCGCCGGCGAGCGCGCGCACGGGGTCGCCGGGCAGGGCGTACATCATCAAAAAGACCAGCAAGGTTGACCCGAGGAAGACCGGGATCATCTGGAGCAGTCGCCGCGCGACATAACGCCCCATGTTTGCCTCCGTGTGGATAACTGCGGCACGGGGGCCGCTCCCTGATCGAGGGAACGGCCCCCGTGCCTACCGCCGGTGCGGTGGCGGGTACTGACCGAGTGGGGGGTGGCCCGCAGGCTGCGAACTACTTGACGGTGACGCCGGTGACTTCGTAGTCGCCGTGGAAGTCAACCTTCACGTTGTCGACAGCCTTCGAGTGTCCACCGTTGGTGCGGTACTGCCACAGCGGGATGGCGGGCATCTCGTCGAGCACCATCTTCTCGGCGTCCTGGTAGAGCTTGATCGACTCTTCCAGGGACTTGGCGTTGTCGCCCTTCTTGAACGCGGCGTCGATCTTCTTGTTGGAGAAGCGGCCGTTGTTCGCCTCGGCGGTCGTGCCGTACAGCTCCCGCATGAAGTTGACGTTCAGCGGGTAGTCCGCCACCCAGCCACCGCGGTAGAAGGACTTGACCTCGTCGTTGTCACGAGCCTCGAGGTCCGTCTGGAAGTCCGGCTTCGCGTCCGGGAGGCAGTCGACCCCGGTGGAGTTGCGGATGGACTCGCAGACCGCGGTCACCCACTCCTTGTGGCCGCCGTCGGCGTTGTACTGGATCCAGATCTTGTTGCCCGGGACGCCGCCGCCCTCGGTGACGAGCTTCTTCGCCTTGGCGGCGTCGAACTTGAACACGTCGGTGTCCAGGGCCTGGTTGCCCTCGACGCCCTTCGGCGTGAAGCTCGTGGCCGGCGTACGCGAACCGTTGAGCACCGTCTTGGTGATCGTCTCGCGGTCGATGCCCATCGACAGACCCTGCAGGACCTTCGGGTCGATGTTCTTGAAGGTCTTGCTGTAGAAGGTCGGGACGATGGACTGCATCGCCGCGTACTCCTGGTCGATCGCGCGGTCGCCCAGGTCCTGCTTGTACTTCGGCAGGTCCTTCGGGCCGATCTGGCGGATCATGTCCAGGTTGCCGGACAGGAGGTCCTGGTACGCGGCCTCGACGGTCGCGTAGTTCTTGAAGAGGACACCCTTGTTCTGGGCCTTGTTCGGACCCTGGTAGTCCGGGTTGGCCTTGACCTGGATGAGCTTCTTGTGGTCCCACTTCTCGAAGACGTAGGGGCCGTTGCCGACGGGCTTCTGGCCGAACGCCTTCGGGTCGGCGTAGAACGTCTCGGGCAGCGGGGCCCAAGTCGTGTAGCCGAGCTTGTAGTTGAAGTACGGGACCGGCTTCGACAGCTCGATCGTGAACGTGGTGTCGTCCACGGCCTTCAGGCCGGACATGGCGTCGGCCTTCGGCTCACCCTTGGCCGGGTGGACGTCGTCGTAGCCCTTGATGTCCTCGAACCAGAACGCGTTCTGCTGCTTGTTCTTGATGTTGGCGTACCAGTTCCAGGCCTTGATGTAGGACTCGGAAGTGACAGCCTCGCCGTTGTGGAACTTCCAGCCCTTCTTGAGCTTGACGGTCCACGTCTTCGAGTCCTTGGTCTCGACCGACTCGGCGTTCGTGTAGACGATCTCGCCGTTGGCGTCGAAGTCGAGCAGCTGCGTGAACAGCGACTGGATGACGTAGCTGCCGAGCGACTCGTTCGTGTCGGCCGGAATCAGCGGCTTCTGCGGCTCACCGACGTCGATCGAGACGTAGCCGGCCGGCTTGCCCTTTTCCTTGGCTTCCGTGTCGCCGCTGTCCGAGCCACCGCACGCCGTTGCCGACAGAGCCACGACTATCGCACCTGCGACCCACTTGGCGCTCTTGGCACCGCGCATGGGTTCCTCCTCATGAGTCCACTGATCACTACAAGAGGGGTACGCAGACAGTCGCCGACACCCCTGACGGCGATGAGTCGCATGTACCCCGAGTGTGCTCGTGAGTCGGCACTCCCCACAGTGCGTGACCCATTGACCCGAGCTCAATGGAGCCAACTATTAAGTAACCCCGACCCGTAAACCACACTTAAAGGGTCTCGTTTTGACAACATCGACCGGGCGCACCTGCCCGAAATCCGGACAAAGCGATCACAGACAGACACGTGCGAAACGGACTGTTAACGCAGCTTCCGGAGAGTGGCGCCCGGTATCCGGACACCCGTCTCACGAAATGCGGTTGACACGGGGTCGGGTGATGTCCTGCCCAGCGGGGGTCCCGATACACCGGAAGGCCGGTTCCGTCCCCCCTCAGAGGGACGAAACCGGCCTTCAGGCACGCTCCGGAGGGCCGTGGGGCCCCCGGGTCAGCGCTTGGCGCGCGAAGCCGTACGGCCGCGCTCCTTCTGGTCCAGGACGACCTTGCGGATGCGCACGGTCTCCGGGGTCACCTCGATGCACTCGTCGTCGCGGCAGAACTCCAGCGACTGCTCCAGCGAGAGCTTGCGCGGGGGCACGACGTTCTCCGTGTTGTCCGCGGAGGCCGCACGCATGTTGGTGAGCTTCTTCTCCTTGGTGATGTTCACGTCCATGTCGTCGGAACGCGAGTTCTCACCGATGATCATGCCCTCGTAGACCTCGGTGCCGGCCTCGACGAAGATCACACCCCGCTCCTGGAGGTTGATCATCGCGAACGGCGTCACCGAGCCCGAACGGTCCGCGACGAGCGAGCCGTTGTTACGGGTGCGCAGCTCGCCGAACCACGGCTCGTGGCCCTCGAAGATGGAGTGCGCGATGCCGGTGCCGCGGGTCTGGGTCAGGAACTCCGTACGGAAGCCGATGAGGCCGCGGGACGGGACGATCCACTCCATGCGGATCCAGCCCGAACCGTGGTTCGTCATGGTCTCCATGCGGCCCTTGCGGGTCGCCATCAGCTGCGTGATGGCGCCGAGGTGCTCCTCGGGCGAGTCGATCGTCATGCGCTCGATCGGCTCGTACTTCTTGCCGTCGACCATCTTCACGACGACCTCGGGCTTGCCGACGGTCAGCTCGAAGCCCTCGCGGCGCATCTGCTCGACCAGGATCGCCAGCGCGAGCTCACCGCGGCCCTGGACCTCCCAGGCGTCGGGGCGCTCGGTGTCCAGGACGCGGAGCGAGACGTTGCCGATGAGCTCCTTGTCCAGGCGGTCCTTCACCTGGCGGGCGGTGACCTTGTGGCCCTTGCCGCCCTTGCCGACCAGCGGCGAGGTGTTCGTACCGATGGTCATGGAGATCGCCGGCTCGTCGACCGTGATGAGCGGCAGCGCGATCGGGTTCTCGGGGTCGGCGAGGGTCTCGCCGATCATGATGTCCGGGATACCGGCGATGGCGCAGATGTCGCCAGGGCCCGCCTTCTCGGCCGGCTTGCGGGTGAGCGCCTCGGTCATCAGGAGCTCGGTGATGCGGACGTTGGACATCGTGCCGTCACGCTTGATCCACGTGACGGTCTGGCCCTTGCGCAGCTCGCCCTGCTCGACGCGGCACAGCGCGATGCGGCCGAGGAAGTTGTCGGCGTCGAGGTTGGTGACGTGGGCCTGGAGCGGGGCCTCCTCGTCGTACTCGGGGGCCGGGACGTGCGCCAGGATGGTGGAGAAGAAGGGCTCCAGGTTCTCGCTGTCGGCGGGGACGGTGCCGTCCTCCGGCTTGGTCAGCGAGGCGACGCCGTCACGGGCGCACGCGTAGACGATCGGGAACTCGATCTGCTCCTCGTCCGCGTCGAGGTCCAGGAACAGGTCGTACGTCTCGTTGACGACCTCGTCGATCCGGGAGTCCGGGCGGTCCGTCTTGTTGATGCACAGGATGACCGGCATCTTCGCCTGGAGCGCCTTGCGGAGCACGAAGCGCGTCTGCGGCAGCGGGCCCTCGGAGGCGTCGACCAGCAGGACGACCGCGTCGACCATCGACAGGCCGCGCTCGACCTCGCCACCGAAGTCGGCGTGGCCGGGGGTGTCGATGATGTTGATCGTGATGACGTCGCCGCCATCCTTGGGGTGGTACTTGACGGCCGTGTTCTTGGCCAGGATCGTGATGCCCTTCTCACGCTCCAGGTCGTTCGAGTCCATCATGCGGTCGTCGAGGCTCTCGGCGGCGTGCGCGGCGAAGGCGCCCGCCTGCTTGAGCATGGCGTCGACCAGGGTGGTCTTGCCGTGGTCGACGTGGGCGACGATGGCTACGTTACGGATGTCGTGGCGCGTGGGCATGGGTGAGTTGCGCTTCTCTCGATCGTGGGATCGGGCGTCGTATTCGGTTCGTTTCCTCATACGCCCGCCGGGCGGGGGAAGAACTAGCAGGTCAAAACCCTCAGGATTGGCTCAAGTCCCTTGCCCGCCGGGGCACCGGCGGGCAAGGTGCTGTGTGCCCCTTGACCCGGCACCGCTCCACCTCACCACCCCCACGTGCACGGCAGAAAACC
>NZ_VBVX01000795.1 GCF_005981925.1 Streptomyces albidochromogenes | reverse complement strand
GCCGCCAGCGTTCGTCCTGAGCCAGGATCAAACTCTCCATGAATGTTTGCTCGTAATCGAGCTAGCACCACGAAAGAGCGGAACAGATCGGGCCGGAATGTGGCCCGCTGTTCTCAGCGTCCTCGCTTGTTCTCAGCGTCCTCGCTGTGTTCGCCTGGACTGCCACAAGGGCAGCCAGGACTTTTCAAAGGAACCACCAACCCACCGAAGTGGGCCGGGGTATCAACATATCTGGCGTTGACTTTTGGCACGCT
>NZ_VBVX01000794.1 GCF_005981925.1 Streptomyces albidochromogenes | reverse complement strand
GTTACACCATCTGAATCGGTGGTGGTGAAAGTAGTGGTGTATTCGGTACATGCTTCACAATCACCAGAAGCAGTTGGTTCACCTCGAAGGATAGAAGTGGTGGTGGTGTAGTCACCATCGGAATCAGTGGTGATAATGACATCGCCAGTTTGAGTGGCAGTTACACCATCTGAATCGGTGGTGGTGAAAGTAGTGGTGTATTCGGTACATTCTTCACAATCACCAGAAGCAGTTGGTTCACCAGTAATAATGGAAGTGGTGGTGGTGTAGTCACCATCGGAATCAG
>NZ_VBVX01000117.1 GCF_005981925.1 Streptomyces albidochromogenes | reverse complement strand
CACCCGCCTCAACTTCGCCAAGGCCGCCCCCAAGGCGTTCCGGGCCGTGATCGGCCTCGACGCCGCAGCCCGCGAGGGACTCGACCCGACGCTCGTCGAACTGGTCCAGATCCGCGCCTCGCACGTCAACAACTGCGCGTACTGCCTGCACATGCACACCTCCGACGCGCGCAAGGCGGGCGAGAGCGAGGAGCGGATGCACATGGTCGCGGTGTGGCGGGAGGCCAGGCACTTCTTCACGGAGAAGGAGCAGGCCGCCCTGGCCCTCACGGACGCCGTGACGCTGATCGCCGGCGCCGGCCTGCCGGACGACGTGTACGCGCGGGCGTCGGCCCACTTCGACGACCGGGAGCTGGCCCAGCTCCTCGCCCTGATCTTCACGATCAACACCTGGAACCGCATCGCGCTGGCGACCGGGAAGACGGCGGGCGAGGACGAACGCGTCTCCTGACGGGCCGGGACGCGTCCGCCCCCGGGCCGTGCCCCGGGGGCAGGGGCGGGGCCAGGGCCGGGGAGTCACCGCGACATGGCGTCCCGCACGGCCTCGTCGGTGCGCGCCACCACGGCCGTGCCGTCGTCCGCCGTGATGATCGGGCGCTGGATCAGCTTCGGGTGCTCGCAGAGCGCCGCGATCCAGCGCTCCCGCGAACCGGCGTCCCGCGCCCAGTCCTTGAGCCCCAGCTCCTTCGCCGCCGCCTCCTGGGTGCGCGTGATGTCCCACGGTTCGAGCCCGAGCCGCTCCAGCACCGCACGGATCTCGTCCGGGGACGGTACGTCCTCCAGGTAGCGGCGCACGGTGTACTCGGCGCCCTCCTCGTCCAGCAGATGCAGCGCGCCGCGGCACTTGGAACAGGCGGGATTGATCCAGATCTCCATGGCCCCAACCGTACCTCCAGACCCCTGCCAAACGCCGTCTGGCCAGGGCCGATTGTCAGTGGTGCCCAGTAAAATCGAAGGAGTCGAAGAGGGTTCCCGACCGCCTCAGGAGGACGCCCGTGACCGCAGCCGCACTGCTCCCGACCGCTCCGCAGCCCCTTGCCAAAGTCCCACTGCCCGCCGGGCGGCCGCGTGCGTGGTACGAGACGCACAACCGCCGCCTCAAGGCCATGCGCCTGGCCATCGCCCTGCTCGACACGGGCGTCTACCACCCGTCCCGGGCCACCGACCGCAAGATACGCGCCGTCGCGGAGCGCGTCGGCATCCACCCGCCGTCGGCCACCACCTGCCGGATGGTCCGCACCCTGATCCGCTACGGCCGCTGACCGAGGCCGGCCGGGGGCGCGTCCTCGCCACGAGCGACGGCGCGCCCCTCACCGGCATGTCCCCGCGCCGGCGCCGCCACAGCCCGGCGCCGCGACAACCCCGGCCGCGCGCGGGCGCCGGACCCGGGCCGTGTGACGTGTCACAGAGCCCCCCAACTCCGTTACCGATCAGTACAGTTGCCCGGCGACACGGTCTGCCCCTGTGCGGAGAGGATCGAATGAGCACTGCGGAAGCCACGACGCTCGACCGGGTGGTCGACACGGCCCGGTACCCCCTGTCGGAACCCGACAGCGCCGGAGGAAAGGACGTCGTCTCCCGGGCCCGGCACGAACTGGACGCTGTCGGCTGCACCGTGCTGCCGGACTTCGTCCGCCCGTCGCTGCGCGAGACGCTCCGGGAGGAGTGCTCGGCCATCGCTCCCCGGGCGCACTCCGACATCGAAACGGTCAACGTCTACAACATCGCGGTCGACTCGGACCTGCCGCCGGAGCACCCCGGCCGCCGTACCTTCCAGCGCGGCAACGCCTTCGTCGCCCGCGACCGCGTCCCCGCGCACTCCCTCATCAGCCGGCTCTACTCCCACCCGGACTTCCAGCGGTTCGTCGCCCGCTGCTTCGGGCTGCCGCGGCTCCACGAGCTGGCGGACCCGCTCTCCGGGCTGGTCCTCAACGTCGTCGCGCCCGGCATGGAACACCCCTGGCACTTCGACACCAACGAGTTCACCGTGAGCATGCTCACCCAGCAGGCGCAGTCCGGAGGCGACTTCGAGTACTGCCCGAACATCAGGTCCGCGCGGGACGAGAACTTCGACGACGTCCGCGCCGTACTGGACGGCCGGGGCGAGCGGCTGGTCCGGCGCCTTCCCCTGCGACCGGGCGACCTGCAACTGTTCAAGGGCCGGTACGCGCTGCACCGGGTGAGCCCGGTGGGCGGCCGGGCGGCGCGCCACAGTGCGATCTTCGCCTACAGCGAGCGCCCCGGCGTCATCGGGAGCGTCGCCCGCACCCGCCAGCTCTTCGGCCGGGTCCTGCCCGAGCACCTGGAGTCCGAGGGCCGGGCCGTCCGGGGCGACCGGCTGCTGGACTAGCGGTTCCGCCTCCGCCACCCCGCCGATCCACGGAGGAGCAAGCCCTGTGCGTTTCGACGCGACCGGAAAACTAACGCTCGACCACATCTACACGCAGCCCGACCCCCGCGCCTACTTCCAAGTGCTGCGCCCGCTCGGCTACCGCGTTCCCCAGCTGGCCAAGCCCTACTTCGCAAAGCTCGTCGAGGAGTACACCGAGACCCGGCGGGCAGCGGTGCCGAAGGTGCTGGACATCGGCTGCTCCTACGGGATCAACGCCGCACTGCTGAAGTACGACACCACCATGGACGAGCTGTACGCACGCTACGGCGGCGAGCAGGGCCACGAGCAGGAGCGGGCCACCACCCGCCAGGCCCTGCTGGCCCGTGACCGCGAGCTGTCGCTCTCCCGCCGCCCGGCGCGCGACATCCGCTTCACCGGCCTGGACACCTCGACCGGCGCCCTGGCCTACGCGCTGGAGGCCGGCTTCCTCGACGACGCGGTCAACGCCGACCTGGAGAGGAACGAGCCCACACCGCGGCAACGCGCCCAGCTCGCCGGCACGGACCTGGTGATCTCCACCGGCTGCCTCGGATACGTGACCGAGCGGACCCTCACGCGCGTCGTGCGGGCGCAAGGAGGCCACCTCCCCTGGATGGCGCACTTCGTGCTGCGGATGTTCCCCTTCGACCCCGTGGAGCACGCGCTGGCCGGCCTGGGATACCGGACCGTCCGCGTCGAAGGAGTCTTCAAACAGCGGCGGTTCGCCTCCCCCGAGGAGCAGTCGCTCGTACTGGAGAAGATGTCGGCCGTCGGCGTGGACCCGCACGGCCTGGAGACAGACGGCTGGATGTACGCACAGCTCTACCTCTCCCGGCCCGCCGACGATCAGGCGCCGGGCCCCCACGAACCGAATCGAGAACAGCTGTGAACACGAGTCAGGCACCAGCGGCCGCCGTCACGACCTTCTCCCAGGAGGAAAGCCTCCCGCGGGTGCCGCTGCCCGCGCTGGAAGCGAGCTGCGAGAGGTTCCTCGCCTGGTGCGCGCCGCTGCTCAGCGCCGAGGAGCGGGCGGCGACGGAGGCGGAAGTGGCCGCGTTCCTCCGCCCCGGCGGACCGGGCCGGGTGCTCCACCGGGCCCTGGAGGAGTACGACGCCACCGACGGCGTGCACAGCTGGCTCGACACCTTCTGGCCGTACCGCTACCTCGGCCGCCGGGACCGCATCGCCCTGAACGCCAACTTCTTCTTCCTCTTCCAGGACACCGGCGAGGAGCAGGTGGAACGTGCGGCGGGCCTCGTCGCGGGGGCCCTCCACTACAAGAGCCGGCTCGACCAGGAGAGCATCCCGCCGGTCACCCGGCGCGGGCGGCCGCAGTCGATGGCGCAGAACAAGTACCTGTTCTCCACCACCCGCATCCCCGGAGCGGACCAGGACACCGTCCGCAGCCCTTACTCCGAGGCATGGCCCGGCCCGTCCGACGCCCGGCACATCGTGGTGTTCTTCCGGGGCGCCGCGTTCCGGCTGGACGTCATCGGCCCGGACGGTGTGCCGCACAGCCTGGACGACCTGCGGGCCGGCCTGCGCGCCGTCATGGAGGCGGGCGCCGAACCGCCCGCCCCGGACACATCCGTCGGCCACCTCACCACGATGGCCCGGGCGCGGTGGGCGGCCGCCAGGCAGTCCCTGCTCGCCCGCCACCCCGGCAACGGGGAGGCACTGGACACCATCGAGACCGCCCTGTTCTGCGTCTGCCTGGAGGACTTCGCCCCGGCGGACACCCAGGCGGCCTGCGACGAGCTGCTCCACGGCGACCGGGGCAACCGCTGGTTCGACAAGGCCGTGTCCTTCGTCGTCTTCGCCGACGGCCGCGCGGGCATCAACGTCGAACACTGCGAGCTGGACGGCACCACCATCCTCAGCTTCACCGACGCCCTCCTGAGCACCCCCGCCGACGAGCACGCGCGCCGGTCCAAAGCCCGCACCCAGGGCCCGCCGGTCCCGCGGCCCGTCACGTTCCACCTGGACGACACCCTGCGCTCCCAGGTGCGCTCCGCCGCGGACGCCTTCGCGCGGTACGGGCAGGACACGGCCACCAGCACCGTCTCCTTCGAGGACTTCGGCGCCGACACCGCCAAGGCGCTCGGCGTCTCGCCCGACGCGTTCGTCCAGGTCGCCTACCAGCTGGCCCACCAGCGCGCGAAGGGACACCTGGGCGCGACGTACGAGTCGATCGCCACCCGCCAGTACCGGCACGGCCGGACCGAGGCGATGCGGGTGGTCACCCCCGAGACGGTGGCCTTCGTCACGGCGATGGACGACCCGGCGGCGGACGCCGCGAAGCGGCGCACCGCGTTCCTCGCGGCGGCCGAGCGGCACGTCGCCCGCGCGAACGAGTGCCAGGCCGGCCAGGCGCCCGAGCAGCACTTGTGGGAGCTGGAACTGATCCAGCGCCGCCGCGGCGCCGGCCTGGGCGTGAGCGAACAGCCGGCCCTCTACCGGAGCCCGGGCTGGCTGAAGATGCGCGACGACTACCTGAGCACCAGCTCGGCCCCCTCGGCCAACATCCAGTACTTCGGCTTCGGCTCCACCAGCCCCCGCTGCATCGGCGTCGCGTACGTCCTGCTCCCCACCCGCTTCCACCTCTGCCTGAGCACCCCGCGCCCGGTGGCCCCCCAGATGCACACCTTCGCCGCCGAACTCCGCCGCGCGATCACCGAACTGCGCGACCTCCTGGCGCCGGGGGCCTGACCCCCGCAACGCGGAGGGCCGCCACCCGAAACCGGGTGGCGGCCCTGTGTGCTGCCGCGTGCTGTCCGCGCGATTTAAAGGTCGAAGTACAGCTCGAACTCGTGCGGGTGCGGGCGGAGCTGGATCGGGGCGATCTCGTTCACGCGCTTGTAGTCGATCCACGTCTCGATCAGGTCGGGGGTGAAGACACCGCCGGCCAGCAGGTAGTCGTGGTCCGCCTCCAGGGCGTCCAGCACGGCCGGCAGCGAGGTCGGGACCTGCTGCACGTTCGCGTGCTCCTCGGGAGCCAGCTCGTACAGGTCCTTGTCGATCGGCTCCGCCGGCTCGATCTTGTTCTTCACGCCGTCCAGGCCGGCCATCAGGAGCGCCGAGAACGCGAGGTACGGGTTCGAGGACGGGTCCGGGGCGCGGAACTCGACGCGCTTGGCCTTCGGGTTCGAGCCCGTGATCGGGATGCGCATGGCAGCCGAGCGGTTGCGCTGCGAGTAGACCATGTTGACCGGGGCCTCGAAGCCGGGCACCAGGCGGTGGTACGAGTTCACCGTCGGGTTGGTGAAGGCGAGCAGCGACGGGGCGTGCTTCAGGATGCCGCCGATGTAGTACCGGGCGATGTCCGAGAGGCCCGCGTAACCCTGCTCGTCGTAGAACAGCGGGTTGCCGCCCGACCACAGCGACTGGTGGACGTGCATGCCCGAGCCGTTGTCACCGAAGATCGGCTTCGGCATGAAGGTCGCGGTCTTGCCGTTGCGCCAGGCGACGTTCTTCACGACGTACTTGAAGAGCATCAGGTCGTCGGCCGCGGCGAGCAGCGTGTTGAACTTGTAGTTGATCTCGGCCTGGCCGGCCGTGCCGACCTCGTGGTGCTGGCGCTCGACCTGGAGGCCGTTCTTGTCCAGCTCCAGGGAGATCTCGGCACGCAGGTCGGCGAAGTGGTCGACCGGCGGGGTGGGGAAGTAGCCACCCTTGTAGCGGACCTTGTAACCGCGGTTGTTCTCGACCGCACCGGTGTTCCAGGCGCCCGCCTCGGAGTCGATGTGGTAGAAGGACTCGTTCGCGGAGGTCTGGAAGCGCACGTTGTCGAACACGTAGAACTCGGCCTCGGGGCCGAAGTACGCCGTGTCGGCGATGCCGGTGGACGTGAGGTACGCCTCGGCCTTCTTCGCCACGTTCCGCGGGTCACGGCTGTACTGCTCGCCCGTGATCGGGTCGTGGATGAAGAAGTTGATGTTGACCGTCTTGTCCTTGCGGAACGGGTCGACGCGGGCGGTCGACAGGTCCGCGCGGAGCGCCATGTCGGACTCGTGGATGGCCTGGAAGCCGCGGATCGACGATCCGTCGAAGGCCAGCTCCTCGTTCGGGTCGAACGCCGCGGCCGGAATGGTGAAGTGCTGCATCACTCCGGGCAGGTCGCAGAACCGGACGTCGACGAACTTGACGTCTTCGTCGGCGATGAACTTCTTCGCGTCGTCGGCGTTCTGGAACATCCAACTCCTCCTACTCCCACCCGGTGGGGATGGGGTTGCAGCTCTCCGTGCGGCCAGTGCGGTGGCACACGCTGGACCCGACCATAGGCAGACCGGATTTCTCAAGCATGACCCATTTGTTTCGCGCAAGTTAACCGGACCGGCTCCCGACCGGCCCCGACGGGAGCGCCACGGGCCACGGCGGGCCCCGACCTCCAGGGTACGAAAGCGGTCGCAGTACCGTGTACGGGTGGACAACAGGCAAGCAATCGGATCGTGGCTCTCCGGACCGGGCGAAGCCGCCAAGCAGATGGGCGCCGACACCGGGTACCGGGGTGAGCGGCTGGGACTGCCCGAGCACGGGCCCGGCGCCATCGCCCCGCTCGGCCGGCGCTTCGGCGCCCTCTTCACCGACTGGGCCCTGTGCATGCTCATCGCATACGGGCTGCTCACGGGCGGTGACGGGCAGGCGGCCGGCAACTGGGCCCTGGGCGTCCTGCTCGTACTGAGCCTGCTCACTGTCGGCACCGTCGGCTCCACCCCCGGCAAGCGCCTGTTCGGCCTGCGGGTCGTCTCCGAGGACGGCGGCCGCCTCGGCTTCTTCCGCGTGTTCGTCCGCAGCGTCCTGCTGTGCCTCGCCATCCCGGCGCTGGTCTGGGACCGCGACGGCCGGGGCCTGCACGACCGCCTCGCCCGCGCCGTCCAGGTCAGGATCTAGCGTGGACATGAGAAGGGCGGCCCGGAACCGACGAGGTTCCGGGCCGCCCTTCGACGTAGGCCGTACGGGTGGAAAGGTCAGCGCATCTTTCCGCGCGGCATGCGGCCGCCCTTGGGCATGGGCCCCTTCGGCAGTGGCATGTTCGACATCAGGTCGCCCATCGCGCGCAGCCGGTCGTTGGCCGTCGTCACCTGGGGGCCGGTGAGGACACGCGGCAGCTTGAGCATCGTGGTGCGCAGCTTCTTCAGCGGCACCTGGCCCTCGTCGTTGCCGACGATGATGTCGTGGACCGGTACGTCCACCACGATCCGCGCCATCTTCTTCTTCTCGGCCGCCAGCAGGGTCTTCAGCCGGTTCGGGTTGCCCTCGGCCACCAGAACGATGCCGGCCTTGCCCACGGCCCGGTGCACGACGTCCTGGCTGCGGTTCATCGCCACCGCCGGTGTCGTGGACCAGCCGCGCCCGACGTTCTGCAGGACGGAGGCCGCAGCGCCCGGCTGCCCCTCCATCTGCCCGAAGGCCGCTCGCTCGGCGCGGCGTCCGAAGACGATCGCCATCGCGAGGAAGGCCAGCAGGAAGCCCAGAATGCCCAGGTAGACCGGGTGATCGATCAAGAAGCCGATCGCGAGGAAGACACCGAAGGTGACGATGCCCACACCCGCGAGAACGAGACCGATCTTCGAGTCGGCCCGCCGGGTCATCTTGTAGGTCAGGGCAATCTGCTTGAGTCGCCCGGGGTTCGCAGTGTCCGCGTTGTCTGCGCGTTCCTTCCTCGCCATGCTGTGAAGTTTACGTTGCCCGCGAAGCCCGGCCCGCCACGGCCTCCAGTACGTGCTGGGCCTCGACCCGGTCCTTCGCCCTGCGCCGGTCCTCGAGCACCGAAGTCCAGGCGTTGCGGCGTGCGGTGCGCTGTCCGCCGCCCATGAGCAGGGACTCCACGGCGCGCAGGGCGTGGGTGAAGGACGGGATGGCGGTAGCGCGGACGGGTGTCGCGGCCTGCATGGTGTGGGTCCCCCCTCGGAGTGGTGACTCGGGAACGGGCGGGTACGGATGTGCAGCTGTGCGTAAACCCAGGGTCACTGATTGGTGTTACCAGCGCATGACCGGGCGGTCAAACACCCATGAACCGTTGACACGTACGGCTGAAACAGCGGCGCGGCCCGTACGGTCCCCCTACCTGCGGGGACGGTGCGGGCCGCGCCGTCTCGGCCATTACTGGCCAGTAATCACTTGTGCTGGGATTCACACAGTCGGCGCCGCCGCCAGCGCCTCGCGCCGCTCCATCGCCTGGCCGAACAGGCGGCCCGCGCGGTACGACGACCGGACCAGCGGCCCGGACATCACGCCGGAGTAGCCGATCTCCTCGGCCTCCTCCTTCAGCTCCACGAACTCGTGCGGCTTCACCCAGCGCTCGACGGGGTGGTGGCGCGGCGAGGGGCGCAGGTACTGCGTGATCGTGATGAGCTCGCACCCCGCGTCGTACAGGTCCTGGAGCGCCTGGCTGACCTCTTCGCGCTCCTCGCCCATGCCCAGGATGAGGTTCGACTTGGTGACCAGACCGGCCTCGCGGGCGCGGGTGATCACTTCGAGGGAGCGCTCGTAGCGGAAGCCGGGACGGATGCGCTTGAAGATGCGCGGCACCGTCTCGACGTTGTGGGCGAGGACCTCCGGGCGGGACGAGAAGACCTCGGCCAGCTGCTCGGGGACCGCGTTGAAGTCGGGGATCAGCAGCTCGACCTTGGTGCGGCCGGCCTCGCGCTCCGAGGTCATCGCGTGGATCTGGCGCACGGTCTCCGCGTACAGCCAGGCGCCGCCGTCCTCCAGGTCGTCGCGCGCGACGCCGGTGATGGTGGCGTAGTTCAGGTCCATCGTGACGACGGACTCACCCACGCGGCGCGGCTCGTCCAGGTCGAGCGCGGCGGGCTTGCCGGTGTCGATCTGGCAGAAGTCGCAGCGCCGGGTGCACTGGTCACCGCCGATGAGGAAGGTGGCCTCGCGGTCCTCCCAGCATTCGTAGATGTTCGGACAGCCGGCCTCCTGGCACACCGTGTGCAGCCCTTCGCCCTTCACGAGCGCCTGCATCTTGGTGTACTCGGGGCCCATCTTCGCCCGGGTCTTGATCCACTCGGGCTTGCGCTCGATGGGGGTCTGGCTGTTCCGGACCTCCAGGCGCAGCATCTTGCGTCCGTCGGGTGCGACTGCGGACACGTCCGGCTCCCTACGACTTCGATTCTTCGGCGTCCACCAGGGTACGCCCGATATTTGAACGGGATTACGTCTCGCCAACCCATGGCCATCGGTCGGCATTCCCGGGAGCTAGGCGGTGGCCTTCTCGACGGGGCGCGGAGTGAGATCCGCGTTCTCCAGTACGTCCCGCAGGTGCCTCTCGACGACCGGCAGGACATCCTCGATCGTCACGTCGCGGCCGAGCTCGCCCGCGAGCGAGGCGACGCCGGCGTCCCGGATGCCGCAGGGCACGATCCGGTCGAACCAGGTGTTGTCCGGGTTCACGTTCAGCGCGAAGCCGTGCATCGTGACGCCCTTGGCGACCCGGATGCCGATGGCGGCGAGCTTGCGGTCCTCCCGGCGCTGGCCGGCGTTGGACGGGGCGTACTCGGGGCCGTTCAGCCGCGCGTCGAACTCCTCGTCCTGGAGGCGCGGGTCGAAGTCCAGGGAGAGCCCGCCGAGCGCCGGCCGCCGCTCCACCGGGTCGCCCAGCACCCATACACCGCTGCGGCCCTCGACCCGGCTCGTCTCCACGCCGAACTCGGCGCAGGTGCGGATCAGGGCGTCCTCCAGGCGGCGTACGTGCGCCACCACGTCGACCGGGCGCGGCAGCTTCATGATCGGGTAGCCCACGAGCTGGCCGGGGCCGTGCCAGGTGATCTTGCCGCCGCGGTCGACGTCCACCACGGGGGTGCCGTCCAGCGGGCGCTCGCTGTCCTGCGTACGCCGCCCCGCCGTGTAGACCGGCGGGTGCTCGAGGAGCAGGCAGGTGTCCGGAACCTCGTCCAGGAACCGCGCCGCGTGCACCTCGCGCTGCTTCTGCCACGCCTCCTGGTATTCGACCGCCTGCTCGCCGAACCCCAGTCGGACAAACCGCAGCTCACTCACGGCAACGCCTCCCTAGAACCAACAACCAGCGCGTTGTGCGCGCCTCAGTCACTGTACGACCGCTCCGAACGGGGTCACCGGGCAGGTCGTTTTCGTCCATGTTCGTCAGCGCCCCCATAAATCCTCACACGATCGGATGAATGCGGGTCGAAGGGGCCGGAGCGGGCGGCAGGGGCCGCTAAATTCGCGCCGTTCCATGAGGGCTGCTGCCCGGGCGCCCAGAAGGCAGGAGACCGCACAGCTGATGACGGAACGACCCCCGCAGCGCACGCCCAACCGCCAGCTCGCCGCGCTCATCGCGGAAGCGGGATTCTCCAACGCGGGCCTGGCCCGACGGGTGGACCAGCTCGGCCTGGAGCACGGCCTCGACCTGCGGTACGACAAGACGTCGGTGACCCGCTGGCTGCGCGGTCAGCAGCCCCGCGGCACCACCCCCGCGCTGATCGCCGAGGTCTTCACCCGGCGCCTAGGGCGTCGGCTGACCGCCCAGGACCTGGGGCTCGACGCCTGCGCGCCGGTCTACGCGGGACTGGAGTTCGCGGCCGGGCCGGAGGAGGCCGTCGACATCGTCAGCGGCCTGTGGCGCAAGGACTCCGGCAGCCACGCCGAGCTGCGCAAGATCGCGTTCACCCCGGCCGGACTCGTCGTCCCGAGCCGCGACTGGCTGATCGGGCGCGCCGACGACCGGGTCGCCCGCGGCGCCCCCCCGCCGGTGAACGGCGCACGGGTGCCCGCGCAGGGCCGCGCCGCCGTGCCCCGCCAGCGCCAGACCGACCGGGGCCCCGGGCAGCGCGTCACCACGGGGGACATCGCGGCGCTGCGCTCGGTCGGCGAGCTGTTCCGCACGCTCGACCACGCCTACGGCGGCGGGCACGCCCGCCAGGCCCTGGTGCGCTACCTGGAGCACGAGACGGAGCCGATGCTGCGGGGCACCTACGGCGAGGCGACCGGACGTCGGCTCTTCGCGGCCGCCGCGGACCTGACCCGGCTCGCGGGCTGGACGTCGTTCGACATCGCCGCGCACGGGCTCGCCCAGCGGTACTTCGTCCAGGCGCTGCGCCTCGCGCAGGCGGCGGGCGACCGGCCGTACGGGTCGTACGTCCTGGTCACCATGAGCCGCCAGGCGATCCACCTCGGCCACGGCCGGGAGGCCGTGCAGCTGGCGCGGGTCGCCCAGCAGGGCGTGGGCAGCGCGGCGCCGGCGGTCGTGCAGGCGCTGCTGCACTCGGTGGAGGCGCGGGGCCACGGGGTGCTCGGGGAGGTCCGGGCGTGCACCGCCTCGCTGGTACGGGCGGAGCGCGCGATGGAGGCGGCGCGTCCGGGGGACGAGCTGCCGCACTGGGCGCGCTTCTTCGACGAGGCGCAGCTGGCGGACGAGTTCGCGCACTGCCACCGGGACCTCCAGCAGTACCGGGCGGCGGCGCAGCACGCGGAGCGGTCGCTCCAGCTGCGCTCGCCCGGCTACGCGCGCAGCAGGCTGTTCTGCCGCGTGGTGCTGGCGACCGCGCGGCTGGGCCTCGGCGAGCTGGACCAGGCGTGCTCCCTGGGGGCGGAGGCGGCGCAGCAGGCCACGGAGATGCGGTCGGCGCGGGCGCTGGAGTACGTGCGGGACTTCGAGAAGCGCCTGGAGCCGTACCGCGACGCGTCGGCGGTCCGCACCTACCGGGACCGGGTGGCGGCGCTCGGCTAGGGGCGGGTGCGCCGCGACGCGCTGTTCGCCGACCCGCTGCCACTCGGACCGGCCGTCGCCCGGCCCCCGGACCCCGGCGGCCGGGGCGGGGCGTACGCGGGTCAGGCCGCCTCGCGCAGATGGGCCGTCGCGTGGGCCGGGTGGATGCCGAAGTCCAGCAGCACCTCGTGCGCGGCCCGGCGGCCCGAGTGGAGCGCTCCCTGGACCGTGCTCGTCCCCCGGTGGTCGCCGCACACGTACAGGCCCGCGAGGAGCCGTACCGGGCGGCGCAGATCGTGCGGCGCCGGCATGGCCGGGACCGCCTCCCGGTCGTGGTGGACCGCGAGCAGTTCCCAGGCGTCGGTGGACACGCCGTACAGCTTCGCCAGGTGCGCGCGGACCGCGCGGTCGGGGTCCGGCGGCGGGGGGCCGAGGACGGTGGAGGAGATCAGCGACCGGCCGCGCGGCGCGCGCGAGGGGTCGACCTCGCTGAGCACCGCCGTGTGCGAGACGGGGCCGCCCCGGTCCGCGTCCAGCAGCAGGGCCGGGTCCGCGAGCGGGGAGACGGGCGCGGCGTGGTGCAGGACGGTCACCTGGTGGAACGCCGGCACCCGCAGTCCCGGCAGCAGAGCGGCGGCGGCGCGGGCGCCGGTGGCGAGCAGCAGGGCGCGGCAGCCGAACGCGCCGTGCTCCTCGGTGGTCACCGAGGTGGTGGAAGCGCCGGTCACGCGCACTCCCGTACGCACGGTCCCCGGCGGGAGCGTGGCCGCCAGCAGCTCGGGCAGCGCCGAGGCCCCTCCCTCCGGCACGCACAGCCTGCCGCGCGCGAAGCCCCGCAGCGCGAGATCGGCGCACCGGCTGGAGGTGGTGAGCCCGGGGTCGCTGAGCAGGGCGGAGAGGAGCGGGCGCAGGAAGCCGTCGACCGTACGCGACGGCAGGCCGCGCCCCGAGAGGGCTTCGCCGGCGGGGCGTTCGGGCCGGGCCAGCAACCGCCGCACCGGCGTCGCCGCCAGCCGCCCGAGGGCCGCGCCGAGCCGCGCCTGGTCGAGCGCGCCGCCGAACGGCGGCCGGGGCGCACCGGCCAGGGCCCGCGCGGCGCTGAGCGCGCCTCGCGCGCTTCCCGCCTCGCCCGCGCGGTAGTGACGGCCCTCGCTGTGCACGAGGACGCCGGGGGAGAAGGTGCGCAGCGAGATCCCTTCGAGGCCCGGGGTCCGCAGCAGCTCCGGATAGGCGGTGCTGAGCACTTGACCGATGCGGTCGAGCCGGAACCCGTCGACCTCCTCGGTGGCCATCCTGCCGCCGACGCGCGGGGCGGCCTCCAGGACGCGGACCGTGACTCCCGCGCTGGTCAGCTGATGGGCTGCGGAGAGGCCGGCGACCCCGGCCCCCACTATGACGACGTCCGCGTGGTGTGCGGTGGTGAGCACGTGCCCCTCCCCGAGGTCGGCGTGACTGTGGGGGTCTCATGCCCTCAACACGTTCACGGAATGCCCGAGTTCGGGTTGCAGCGTAGAAGGGGGCGGGGGGCCGGCGCAGTCGCGCATCGACCGGGGCATCGGAGCACAACTGGAGCGCACCCGGAGAGAAACGGTCACGCGACGGACAGAAAGTGGCCAGAACCGGTCACCTGGAGTGCTGTTGTGGGTGCTGGTGCTGGTGCTGGTGCTGGTGCTGGTGCTGGTGCTGGTGCTGAGCCCGGCCCCCGGGGCGGCTCGGCTCAGCGCAGCGCCGCCCGCAGGGTGTCCTCGATCTCCGGGAACGCGAACGAGAAGCCCGACTCCTCCAGCTGCCGCGGCAGCACCCGCTGACTGACCAGCACGTCCGAGGAGAACTCGCCCAGCGCGAGCCGCAGCGCCGGAGCCGGGACGGTGAACAGCGTGGGCCGCTTCAGCACCCGCCCCATGGCCCTCGTGATCTCACGGTTCGTCACCGGTCGCGGAGCCGTCAGGTTCACCGGACCCGAGAGCGACTCGGTGTCGATCAGGTGGCGCAGCGCCGCGACCTGATCGTGCATCGCGATGTAGCTCTGGTACTGGCGACCGGACCCCAGCCGCCCGCCGAGCCCCGCCTTGAAGAGCGGGAACAGCCTGCCCCACGCCCCGCCCTCGCGCGCCACCACGAGACCTGTCCGGGCGAACACCGTCCGTACGCCCGCCTCCCGCGCGGGAGCGGCCGCCTCCTCCCAGTCGACGCACACCGACGACAGGAAGCCGTCGCCCGGCGGAGCGTCCTCGTCCACCGCGCGGTCACCCGTGTCGCCGTAGAACCCGATGGCCGAACCGCACACGAGCACCTTCGGCGGCGTGTCCAGACCCGCCACCGCCTCCGCGATCGCGGCCGTGCCGAGGACCCGGCTCTCGCGGATCTCCCGCTTGTACGACGCGGTCCAGCGGTGGTCGCCGACACCCGCACCCGCGAGGTGCACCACCGCCTCGCACCCGGCGAGCCCGTCGGCGTCGACGTACTGCCGCCCGGGGTCCCACGTCACCTCTTCCCGGCTGGTCGCCGCGCGCCGCACCAGGCGGCGCACCTCGTGTCCGTCCGCGCGCAGCGAGCGCACGAGCGCCGTTCCGATGAGACCGGTCGAGCCGGTGACCGCGATCCGCATGCCGCCCATCCTGCCCCGGATTCCCGCCCGGGGGGACCCGATGGCACAGTGACAGCCATGCCGGAGCCCACCGCCGCCGTCCTGCTACGTCCCGCCACCACGGCCGACGAGAAGGAGCTGGCCGAGCTCGACCGGGAGACCTGGTCGCCGCTGCACTCCGTGCAGCCGAGGCCGCGGCCTCCGTACGGCCCGTTCTTCGACGCGGGGCACCTGCCCGAGGACTTCCTCGTCGCCGAACTGGACGGCGCGGTCGTCGGCTACATCCGCACCGTCGCCCCCACGCCGCTCGCGAGCAACACGCACGTACGCCAGATTCAGGGCCTGGCCGTGGCGGACCGGGCACGCGGGCGCGGCGTCGGGCGGGCCCTGCTGCGCGCCGCCTGCGCGACGGCGCGGCGCCGGGGGGCCCTGCGGATGACGCTGCGGGTGCTCGGACACAACGCGCCCGCGCGCGCCCTGTACGAGGCCGAGGGATTCGTTGTCGAGGGCGTGCTGCCGGGCGAGTTCCGGCTGGAGGGGACGTATGTCGACGACGTGCTCATGGGGCGCGCGCTGACGGGCGTGCCACCGCTGTCTGGGCCATAGTGGGTGGGGTATGAAGAACCTCCGGACGCCCCCCGCCCCAGCTGCCCGCGCGACGAGCCGCGGGCGCGCGGCGCGATGAGTTCGGCGCGGGCCAGGGGTGCCGAGGAGGGCCCCGGCTGGCTCCGCGGGACACCGCAGCCCCGCTGGCTCAGGGCCCTGCCCGCGGTGATCCTCGCGGTCCTCACCGTCGCCCAGATCGTCACCCCCGAGACCCTTGAGCTGGGGTACTTCGTCGTCGCCGTGACGCCCGTCGCGGCCCTCGCCTACGGCCCGCTGAGCGTCGCGGTGCTCGGCTGCCTCACCCTGCTGACGCTGAGCCTGCCGTACGGGCGCCGCATCTGGGACGTGGAGACGCCCGACCTCCTCGCGGTCGTCGTCGTGGTCGTGCTCAGCGTGGTCATCTCCTGGGTGCGCACCCGGCGCGAGCAGCAACTGGTCACGGTCCGCACGGTGGCGGAGGCCGCCCAGCTCGCCGTCCTGCCGCCGCTGCCGTCCTCCGTGGGCCGGGTGCGGTGCGCGGGGCTGTACCGGTCGGCGCAGCGCGGGCTGCTGGTGGGCGGGGACCTGTACGACGTGCGCGAGGGCCCGCACGGCGTACGGGCCCTGGTGGCCGACGTCCAGGGGCACGGTCTGGAAGCCGTCGCGACGGTCGCCGCCCTGCTGGGGGCCTTCCGCGAAGCCGTGCTGGACGAGGAGGACCTGGCGGGGGTGGCGGCGCGGCTGGACAGGCGGCTGGTCGTCGACTCCGCCGCCGTGGAGCACGCCGAGCTGTTCGCCACCGCCGTGGTGCTGGAGTGCCCTTCCGACGAGGCCGTGCTGCGCGTGGTCAGCTGCGGGCACCCGCCGCCCTTGCTGCTGCGGGGCGGTACGGCGCGGGAGCTCACGCTGGATCCGGCGCCGCCGCTGGGGCTCGGTCTGGCGGGGACGGTACCCGTGTCCATCACCTCCGTACCCCTGGAGCGCGGCGACCGCGTCCTGGCCCACACGGACGGGGTGACCGAGGCGCGGGACGCCTCCGGCGCGTTCTACCCGCTGGCCCAGCGGCTGCCGGAACTGGCCGCGTCCGTCCCCCAGGATGACCTGATGGCCCTCAACGAGGCGGTGCGCGAGGACCTCGTGCGCTTCGCGGGCAAGGCGGAGAACGTGCATGACGACGTGGCCCTGCTGGCGCTGGGGCACATCGGCTGAGGAGGCGCGGGCGGCCCGGGACTACTTCCCGAAGCGTTCCCACAGGCGCGGGTAGCGCTCGGCCAGGACCGTCTCGTCCTCGACGTCGAACGGCGTGCCGGCCGGCTCCGGCGCCTGCGCCGCGACCCCCAGGTCCGGTGCGACCACGCCGGTGAGCTGCTCGTACGCCTCGTCCGCCGCGTACCCCAGCTCCTCGCCGTCGCCGTCGACCTCGTCGTCGAAGTCGTCGAGGAGGTCGGCCAGGTGGTCCGGGTCGTGCAGCGCGCCCTCGAACACCTCCCGGCCCTGCGCGATCAGCCAGCAGCGGAAGTAGTCGAACGTGTCGTCGGTCGCACCCCCGAGCAGCACGGACGCCGCGCCCCACAGGTCCCAGTGGAAGGCGCGGTTGTAGCGGGCCTCGAAGTGTCTGGCGAAGTCGAGCACGGAGTCCGGGTCGAGCTGGAGCAACGCGTCGACCAGCAGATCGGCGTGATCCTCCGGATCGCCCTCGGCGGCCTCGCGGGTGTGGTCGATGATCTCCCAGAATTCCGTCTCGTCCATCACGGGACAAGCATCGGCCCTGCCCGAGGCCCATGCACGCGCACTACCCCGGATGCGGCTGTGTCGTTACCGTGCCGCGTCCGGGCGGGCGGGTGGCGCACGGCAATCCGGACAGGAGATGTCGCCTTTGGGTGCCAGTGTGTCGACCGTACGGAGGGATCCGTACGGCGCCGTGCGGAGGGCTCCGTACGGCGCGCACCACGGGATCCGAGGCGAGGAGCAGGTATGAGCGAGCAGGACACCCCTCTCAAAGGCAGGATCGCGCTCGTGGCCGGGGCGACCCGGGGCGCGGGACGGGCCATCGCCGTACAGCTGGGAGCGGCCGGCGCGAAGGTGTACGTCACCGGGCGCACCACCCGCGAGCAGGTCAGCGAGGTGGGGCGCCCCGGCGAGACCATCGAGCAGACCGCCGAACTCATCAACGACGCGGGCGGCGAAGCCGTCGCCGTACCCACCGATCACCTCGAAGAGGACCAGGTCAGGGCGCTCGTCGAGCGGATCGACCGGGAGCACGGCCGGCTGGACGTCCTGGTCGACAGCGTCTGGGGCGGCGACCACCTGCTCGAATTCGGCAAGAAGATGTGGGACACGGACCTCGCGACCGGCCTGCGGATGCTGGAGCTCGGCGTGAGGACCCACGCCATCACGCTCGGCGTCGCGATGCCCCTGCTGGTGCGCCACCCCGGTGGGCTCGTGGTCGAGATGACCGACGGCACGGAGGAGTACAACCGCACCCACTTCCGGGAGAACTTCTACTTCGACCTCGCCAAGAACGCGCCGATCCGCATGGCGTTCGCCCTCGCCCACGATCTCGCGGACGTGGGCTGCACGGCGGTCTGCGTCACCCCGGGGTTCCTGCGCTCGGAGGAGATGCTGGACGCCTTCGGGGTCACGGAGGAGAACTGGCGCGACGCGATCCCGCGGGTCCCCGGCTTCGAGGTCGCCGAGTCGCCGGTGTACGTCGGCCGGGCGGTCGCGGCCCTCGCCGCCGACCCCGGGCGGGCGCGCTGGAACGGGCGGTCGCTGTCCAGCGGGCAGCTCGCCAAGGAGTACGGCTTCACGGACGCGGACGGCAGCCGGCCGGACGGCTGGCCGTACTACGCGGAGGTCGTGCAGGGCGGCAAGGACGCCCCGGTGAGCGACTACCGCTGAGCTCGCGGTCCCGCTCAGTCGTAGAGCCGCGCGGTGCGGGCCGCCGCCTCCGCGAAGCGTTCGCGGAGGTCGGGCGGGGCCAGGACCTCCAGCTCGGGGCCGACGGAGAACAGCTGGCTGAAGGCGACCTCGTACGACTCGACCGGCAGGGTCACCGTGATGCGCCCCCGTTCGTCCGGCGGCCCGGCGGAGGCCAGCGCCTCGGTCGCCGCCGCCCGGTCCACGGCGTACGGCAGTGCCCGCGCACCCGCCTCCGACAGCCGCACCACCACCTCGGAGCGCAGGATCGAGCGGGCGAAGTCCGCCGCCCTCTCCTCCCAGAACTCCGGCAGTACGAAGCCCTCGTCCCGTACGAAACGCTCCTCGGACACGGCCACGGCGGCGAAGCGGTCGATCCGGTACACCCGGAAGTCCTCGCCGGACCGGGCGCACAGGTACCAGACGCCGGCCTTGAGCACGAGGCCGTACGGCGCCAGTTCCCGCTCCACCTCGCGGTCGTGGCCGCGCCGGTAGCGGCCGGTGATCATCCGGTCGTCCCAGACGGCCTCCGCGATCGTCGGCAGCAGCTCGGGCGTCTTGGGCTCCTGGTACCAGCCGGGCGCGTCCAGGTGGAACCGCTGGGCCGCCGTGTCCGAGGCGTCCCGCAGCGAAGGCAGCAGCGCCGCCGAGACCTTCAGCCGCGCCGCCGACGCCGCGTCGTCGAGACCCATCTCGCGCAGGGCTCCCGGCAGCCCCGACAGGAACAGCGCCTCGGCCTCGCTGCGGGCGAGGCCGGTCAGCCGGGTGCGGTAACCGCCGATGAGCCGGTAACCACCGGTCCGACCCCGGTCGGCGTACACCGGGACGCCCGCCTCCGACAGGGCCTGTGCGTCGCGGGTGACGGTCCGCTCGGAGACCTCCAGCTCACGGGCCAGTTCGGCGGCGGTCATGGAGGGGCGGGACTGGAGCAGAAGCACCATTTTGATGAGGCGGGCGTCCCGGTGTACGC
>NZ_VBVX01000793.1 GCF_005981925.1 Streptomyces albidochromogenes | reverse complement strand
TTGGAATGATGATCAGATTGATCTCGAGAAGATGGTGGAAGCTTTACGGCACAAAATGGATAAAGAGTAATCTGCACAAAGCTAAAGGTTATGTATTGGCCACTTTGGCAACAACATTCTCTGGATGTGGAAGTTACGTTATGCAACTAGGAAGGCTGGCTTATTGTACAAAACGGGATGGTAACCAAGGTTGTGTGTCATGGTCTGGAGGCGGACATACGATGCAATGCCATATTGCTGCACAGGCTATAAATGAAGCACGTGGTTACCTAGGAGAATTTGGTGATTTAAGTGCCCACGCTAAGAATGCATTCTTAGACAGCCATAATCATGTACATAGCATGTGCGTCAGCAATAGACCAAATGGATGTAAGTAGTTA
>NZ_VBVX01000792.1 GCF_005981925.1 Streptomyces albidochromogenes | reverse complement strand
AATCCATTCCAACACCAAAGGATTGTGAGGCTAAGGAAATGGCTGCCAATACACCTATATAATTAGTCAATGGAAGAGAAACTGCTGCAAACTTAATCCACCCATTTCTTCATAAAGGATAGTTTGTTGGTAAGGTAAGTTATTAGCTAACTGCTGTAAAAAAAAGAACCCAACTATTAACCATGAAATTGGATCTTTGAAAGCTTCAATTGCATGACGTTTTTTGAACATTTTTTGTTCAATAGACTGGTGGGAAGTATTTTGAACTTTTCTAATGACCCAGACCTTTTCTTCTGTGGTCAAAAAAGATGCATTAATTGGATTATCTGGGTATGAGAAGAAAACAAATACGGGTAAGATTAAGGTTAATCCGCCTATAAT
>NZ_VBVX01000791.1 GCF_005981925.1 Streptomyces albidochromogenes | reverse complement strand
ATGACTAAGGAATGTGGCTCTACTTCGGTGGAGTGTTATAGCCTTGGTTGATACTGCCTGTCTAGACCGAGGACTGCGTCTTTTGACTAGGATGTTGGCATAATGATCTTAAGCCACCCGTCTTGAAACACGGACCAAGGAGTCTAACGTCTATGCGAGTGTTTGGGTGTAAAACCCGTACGCGTAATGAAAGTGAACGTAGGTGAGAGCTCTTAAGAGTGCATCATCGACCGATCCTGATGTCTTCGGATGGATTTGAGTAAGAGCATAGCTGTTGGGACCCGAAAGATGGTGAACTATGCCTGAATAGGGTGAAGCCAGAGGAAACTCTGGTGGAGGCTCGTAGCGGTTCTGACGTGCAAATCGATCGTCGAATTTGGG
>NZ_VBVX01000116.1 GCF_005981925.1 Streptomyces albidochromogenes | reverse complement strand
GCCGCCAGCGTTCGTCCTGAGCCAGGATCAAACTCTCCATGAATGTTTGCTCGTAATCGAGCTAGCACCACGAAAGAGCGGAACAGATCGGGCCGGAATGTGGCCCGCTGTTCTCAGCGTCCTCGCTGTGTTCGCCTGGACTGCCACAAGGGCAGCCAGGACTTTTCAAAGGAACCACCAACCCACCGAAGTGGGCCGGGGTATCAACATATCTGGCGTTGACTTTTGGCACGCTGTTGAGTTCTCAAGGAACGGACGCTTCCTTTGTACTCACCCTCTCGGGCTTTCCTCCGGGCTTTCGTTCGGCATTTCGTGTTCCCGACTCTATCAGACGCTTTCGTGTCCGACTTCCTCGGCGCTTTCCAGTTCTTCGCTTTCGCGTTTCCCTTTCCGGCGATTCCGACTTTATCAGAAGTTCTGAGTCGGAATTCCCGCCCCGATCGGTCGGCCCCCGGGCGCACCAGTGCGCCGGGCTTCCCGTTCAGGAGGAGTCGTAAACGTACTGGAGCGGAGCGCCCCGATGCAAATCGAGGTGCCCCGCTCCCAGTTGGCGTGCTACGGCGGCGTCAGACCTCGACGACGACCGGAAGGATCATCGGACGCCGGCGGTAGGTGTCGGAGACCCACTTGCCCACCGTGCGGCGGACGAGCTGCTGGATCTGGTGCGTCTCCAGGACGCCGTCCTGGGCCGACTTGGCGATGGCCTCTTCCATCCGCGGGACCACGGCCGCGAAGGCCGAGTCGTCGATGCCGGAGCCGCGGGCGTGGATGTTCGGGCCGCCCACGACCTTGCCGGTGGCGGTGTCGACCACGACGAAGACCGAGATGAAGCCCTCTTCGCCGAGGATGCGGCGGTCCTTCAGGTGGGTCTCGGTGACGTCGCCGACCGAGAGGCCGTCGACGTACACGTAGCCGGCCTGGACCTTGCCGACGATCCGCGCGCGGCCGTCGACCAGGTCGACCACCACGCCGTCCTCTGCGATGACGATGTGGTCCTTCGGGACACCCGTCAGGGCCCCGAGTTCGGCGTTGGCGCGCAGGTGGCGCCACTCGCCGTGGACGGGCATCAGGTTCTTCGGCTTGCAGATGTTGTAGAAGTACAGCAGCTCGCCGGCCGAGGCGTGGCCCGAGACGTGGACCTTGGCGTTGCCCTTGTGGACGACGTTGGCGCCCCAGCGGGTCAGGCCGTTGATCACCCGGTAGACCGCGTTCTCGTTGCCCGGGATGAGCGACGAGGCCAGGATGACGGTGTCGCCCTGGACGATGCGGATCTGGTGGTCGCGGTTGGCCATGCGGGACAGCGCGGCCATCGGCTCGCCCTGGGAGCCCGTGCAGACCAGCACGACCTCGTGGTCGGGGAGGTCGTCGAGGGTCTTGACGTCGACGACCAGGCCGGCCGGGACCTTCAGGTAGCCCAGGTCGCGGGCGATGCCCATGTTCCGGACCATCGAGCGGCCGACGAAGGCCACGCGGCGGCCGTATTCGTGGGCCGCGTCGAGGATCTGCTGGATGCGGTGCACGTGGCTGGCGAAGCTGGCCACGATGATGCGCTTCTGGGCGTTCGCGAAGACCGTGCGCAGGACGTTCGAGATGTCGCGCTCGGGCGGTACGAAGCCGGGGACCTCGGCGTTCGTCGAGTCGGAGAGGAGGAGGTCGATGCCCTCCTCGCCGAGCTTGGCGAACTTCGGCAGGTCGGTGAGGCGGCGGTCCAGCGGGAGCTGGTCCATCTTGAAGTCGCCGGTGTGGACGACCATGCCGGCCGGGGTGCGGATGGCCACGGCCAGCGCGTCCGGGATGGAGTGGTTGACCGCCACGAACTCGCAGTCGAAGGGACCGACGCGCTCGCGGTGGCCCTCGGTGACTTCGAGGGTGTACGGGCGGATCCGGTGCTCCTGGAGCTTCGCCTCGATGAGGGCGAGCGTCAGCTTGGAGCCGATCAGCGGGATGTCCGGCTTCA
Organism: Streptomyces albidochromogenes; assembly: GCF_005981925.1. GTDB lineage: Bacteria > Actinomycetota > Actinomycetes > Streptomycetales > Streptomycetaceae > Streptomyces > Streptomyces albidochromogenes. The sequence goes on along the minus strand of NZ_VBVX01000116.1, from coordinate 17,424 downwards.
GGCGGAGCAGGAAGGGGACGCCGCCGATGTGGTCCTCGTGACCGTGCGTGAGCACGATGCCCTCGATGTCGTCGAGGCGGTCCTTGATGGACGTGAAGTCCGGCAGGATCAGATCGATACCGGGCTGCTCCTCCTCGGGGAACAGCACGCCGCAGTCGACGATGAGCAGGCGGCCGCCGTACTCGAAGACCGTCATGTTCCGGCCGATCTCGCCGAGACCGCCGAGCGGGATGACGCGCAGACCGCCCTTGGGGAGCTTCGGCGGGGTACCGAGTTCAGGATGCGGATGACTCAAAAGACTCTCCTCACCACACACGCCACGTACCGCTGAGGCACGTGGCGCGCATGACATTCGTGCACTTGCTGTTGTGTGTGGGATTCCTGCGTATTCAGTTGTGAAGTCTGGTTAGAGGGCCACTCCGCCGGCCGCGAGGTCGCGCTTGAGCTGTGCCTCTTCGTCGGGCGTCAGCTCCACCATGGGAAGGCGCAGCGGGCCCGCGGGCAGGCCCTGGAGGGCGAGGGCGGCCTTGGTGGTCATGACGCCCTGGGTGCGGAACATGCCGGTGTAGACCGGGAGCAGCCGCTGGTGGATCTCCGTCGCCTTGCGTACGTCGCCGGCGAGGTGCGCCTCGAGGAGGGCGCGCAGCTCGGGGGTGACCACGTGTCCGACAACCGAGACGAAGCCGACGGCGCCGACGGACAGCAGCGGGAGGTTCAGCATGTCGTCGCCGGAGTACCAGGCGAGGCCGCTCTGGGCGATGGCCCAGCTGGCGCGGCCGAGGTCGCCCTTGGCGTCCTTGTTGGCGACGATTCGCGGGTGCTCGGCCAGCCGGACGAGCGTCTCGGTGTTGATCGGCACGCCGCTGCGGCCCGGGATGTCGTAGAGCATCACGGGAAGCCCGGTGGCGTCGGCGATGGCCGTAAAGTGGCGGAGCAGGCCCTCTTGCGGGGGCTTGTTGTAGTACGGCGTCACCGCGAGCAGGCCGTGCGCGCCGGTGCGCTCGGCGGCGCGGGCCAGCTCGAGGCTGTGGCGGGTGTCGTTCGTGCCGACGCCGGCGACGACGTGGGCCCGGTCTCCTACGGCCTCCAGTACGGCCCGTACGAGGTCGTTTTTCTCCGCGTCGCTGGTGGTCGGGGACTCGCCGGTGGTGCCGTTGACGATCAGACCGTCGTTGCCGGCGTCCACCAGGTGGGCGGCGAGGCGCTGGGCGCCGTCGAGGTCGAGTGCGCCGTCAGCCGTGAAGGGCGTGACCATGGCGGTGAGGACCCGCCCGAAGGGGGTCTGCGAAGTGGAGATCGGAGCCATGGGTAACACGCTACTCGCTGCTCAACGCGTCGTGTCCCCTCGGGGGAGGTCGGACGTACGGGAAGAGTGGAACCCGACACTGCCTGCTCGGGGGTTCAAGCAGTGCCGGGTCCGTTTGATCAGCCTAGATGAAATTCTCGAACTGCGGCAATACGGACACTTCGGACGGTGGATCCGTACATCAGTCCTCGGGCCGGCCCACGGGCCCTACGGTGCGACCCGGCCGTTGGCGTTGAAGGCCGCGTAGGTGAGGGGCATGAGCCGGGCCCACTGGGCCTCCATCTGCTCCCCCACCATCTCGATCTCGCGCTGCGGGAAGGACGGCACCTTGGCCAGCTCGTGCTGGGTGCGCAGGCCGAGGAAGTGCATGAGCGAGCGCGCGTTGCAGGTGGCGTACATGGAGGAGTACAGACCGACGGGGAGGACCGCGCGGGCGACCTCGCGGGCGACTCCGGCGGCGAGCATCTCCTGGTACGCCTCGTACGCCTGGCGGTAGGAGTCCTCCATGGCGCGGGTCGTAAGCTTCTGCTGCTCCGGGGTGCCCGCGACGAACTCGTACTTTCCGGGGCGGCCCTGCTGGACGAGCTTGCGGGACTCACCGGGGATGTAGAAGACCGGCTCCAGCTCCCTGTAGCGGCCGGATTCCTCGTTGTACGACCATCCGACGCGGTGCCGCATGAACTCGCGGAAGACGAAGATCGGGGCGCTGATGAAGAACGTCATCGAGTTGTGCTCGAAGGGGCTGCCGTGACGGTCCCGCATCAGGTAGTTGATCAGACCCTTCGAGCGCTCGGGGTCCTTGCTCAGCTCCTCCAGGGACTGCTCGCCGGCGGTCGAGACCCGGGCGGCCCACAGCACGTCGGAGTCGCCGGCGGTGTGCTTGACCAGGTCGACCGTGACATCGCTTCGGAAGTCGGGCTTGGCGGTCTCGGTGGGGGTGCCATCAGGGGTAACAGTCACCGGCGGGTCCTTCCATGTACATCGCTCGGGCGCCCCACACTCTACGGGCCGACGCCGTCCGCGAAGGCCGGTGCGGCCTCCGGCGGCGGTCGGGGGACATTGTTCGGCCGATTCAGGGAAATCGGGCACCAAGCGACAGCTTTCTACGTCTGTCCCTGTAGAAGCCCTAGTACCAGATCAAAAAAGCAAAGGAGTGCGCCCCATGTTGCGCCGGCGAGAGTCCGTCCCCTTCGCGTTCGTCGCGGAGGCCGACCGATTCCGCAGTAATGTCACCCCTCCCCCTCCCGAACGTCCCAGCGTGTCCGAGGTCGTCGGACGGACGCTCATCGGTCTCACCGTCGTCGCCGGTCTGGTGGGATCGCTGCTCTTCGGGCTTCCCGCCCTCGACCCCGCGCAGGGGCCGGGCGTGACACAGAAATCCGAGGCCGCTGACGGCCGGTGACTCGTCCGGGCCCCCTGGGGTGGCCGGGCGAAGACCCGCTGGGTAGCCTCACCGGGCACAGCCCAATCGAGCGTGCTGGTGAGTGAGGATCAGTCGTGCCCCTGCCCTTTCTGACGGCCGACCGTGCTTTCGAAGCGTCCAGTGAGACGTCCGACGACGTCGCGTTGCCCTTCGACGATCACGATCAATGGCGCCGGCCCTACCGCCCCGGCCCGTGGCGGGTGGGAGCGGCAGCCCTGCTCCTGCTCCTCGCGTCCTTCGTGCTGCTGGCCGCGATGGTCATCGCCTTCACCGGCGCGGTGTCGGGCGCCGGGGTCTGTTTCGGCCTCGCCGCCGCCGTCATCGGCTGCGCGCTGCGGTTGCTGCGGGTGGGCGCCTGGGTCAGCCGGCACGGGCTGCGGCGCGTGGGGTTCTTCTCGACCACCACGGTGCCGTGGGACCGGGCGACGCACGTGCGTACGGTCCAGCAGCCGGTGCGGTGGCTCGGGCTGCCGCGCACGGTGCAGGGGCAGGCGCTCGTGCTCCAGGGCCGGGACGGCGAGCGGCTTCAGCTGCTGACCGACCACAACGCGGACTTCCTGTCACGGGTGGAGGCGTTCGACCGGGCGGCCGACACGGTCGAGGCGTGGGGCGACGAGTACCGGCCGGCCACCGTCGCGTAAGGCATGTGAAAGGGGGGCGTCCGGCCGGACGCCCCCCTTTCGCGTGCCTACCTGCCCTCGTGGAGGGCGATCGCCCGCTGCATGGCCTTCCGGGCGCGCGGGGTGTCCCGCGCGTCGTGGTAGGCGATCGCAAGGCGGAACCAGGACCGCCAGTCGTCCGGGGCGTCCTCGGTCTCCGCGCGGCGGCGGGCGAAGACCTCGTCGGCGGAATCGCGGTCGATGCGGCCACTGGGTGTACGTACCAGCTCGTCCACGGGCAGGCCGCCCTCGGCCTCCAGCTTCGCGGACAGCGCGTCCGCCTTGCGGGCGAACTGCGTGGTCTGCCAGAGGAACCAGATGCCGAGGCCCGGCAGGACCAGCACCGCGACGCCGAAGGTGACGGTGAGGACGGTGCCTTCCCGGATGAGGAAGTACCCCCTGCTGCCGGCCAGGACGAAGTAGACGACCAGGACGGCGGCGAGGACGAAGTACGTGATCTTTGCGCGCATGGCTCTCGCTGCCGTCAGTTCAGGTCGAGGAAGTTTTCCAGGCCGAAGGTGAGGCCGGGAGTGGTCACCACGCGGCGCGCGCCGAGCAGGATGCCCGGCATGAAGCTGCTGTGGTGCAGGGAGTCGTGGCGGATCGTCAGGGTCTCGCCCTCGCCGCCGAGGAGGACCTCCTGGTGGGCGAGGAGGCCGCGCAGCCGGATGGCGTGCACGGGTACCCCGTCCACGTCCGCGCCGCGGGCTCCGTCCACCGCCGTGGTGGTGGCGTCGGGCTGGGGGTCGCTGCCGGCCTCGGCGCGCGCCGCCGCGATGAGCTGGGCGGTGCGGGTCGCGGTGCCCGAGGGGGCGTCGGCCTTGTTCGGGTGGTGCAGCTCGACGACCTCGACGGACTCGAAGTACGGGGCCGCCTGCTGGGCGAACTTCATGGTCAGGACGGCGCCGATGGAGAAGTTCGGCGCGATGAGCACGCCGGTCTCCGGGAAGGTGTCCAGCCAGGAGCGGAGCTGCGCGAGGCGTTCGTCGGTCCAGCCGGTGGTGCCGACGACGGCGTGGATGCCGTGGCGTACGCAGAAGTCGAGGTTGCCCATCACCGACGCGGGGGTGGTGAGCTCGACGACGACCTGGGCGTCGGCTTCGACGAGGGCTTCGAGCTTGTCGCCCCGGCTCAGCGCGGCCACCAGTTCCATGTCTTCCGCGGCCTCGACGGCCCGTACGGCCTCGGAGCCGATACGGCCCTTGGCACCGAGAACGGCCACGCGCAGCTTGCTCATTGCTTGCTTCTTTCTGGAGGGCTCTAGGCGACTGATTCGTGCAGGCGGTCGGCCTGCTTGTCCTTCAGCGGGCCGATGACCGACAGGGACGGCCGGTGGCCCAGGACGTCGGCGGCGACCTCCCGTACCTCGTCGGGGGTCACTGCCGCCATCCGGGCGAGCATGTCGTCGACGGAGATGTGCTCGCCCCAGGCCAGCTCGCTCTTGCCGATGCGGTTCATGAGCGCGCCGGTGTCCTCCAGGCCGAGGACGGTGGAGCCGGAGAGCTGGCCGACGGCGCGGTCGATCTCTTCGTCGGGCAGACCGTTCGCGGCGACCTTCTCCAGCTCGTCGCGGCAGATCTTGAGTACGTCGTGGACCTGGCCGGGCCGGCAGCCGGCGTACACGCCGAACAGGCCGCAGTCGGCGAAGCTGGAGGTGTACGAGTACACGCTGTAGGCCAGGCCGCGCTTCTCCCGTACCTCCTGGAAGAGGCGGGACGACATGCCGCCGCCGAGAGCCGTGTTCAGTACGCCGAGCGCCCAGCGGCGGTCGTCGGTGCGGGACAGGCCCGGCATGCCGAGGACGACGTGCGCCTGCTCGGTCTTGCGGTTCAGGTGCTCTACGCGGCCGGCGGTGCGGATGACGCGGGAGCCGTCGCGCGGGTCGAGCGGGACCGCGTCCGTGCGGGACAGGGCGCCGGCGCGCTCGAAGGCCCGGCGGACCTGGCGTACGACGGTGGCGTGGTCCACGTTGCCCGCGGCCGCGACGACGAGGTGCGTCGGGTCGTAGTGCTTCTTGTAGAAGCGGCGGATGCGGTCGGCGGACAGCCCCTCGACGGTGTCGACGGTGCCGAGGACCGGGCGGCCCAGCGGGGTGTCGCCGAACATGGTCTTCGCGAACAGGTCGTGCACCACGTCGCCCGGGTCGTCCTCGGTCATCGCGATCTCTTCGAGGATGACGCCGCGCTCCGCGTCGACGTCCTCGGCCCTGATCAGGGAGCCCGTCAGCATGTCGCAGACGATGTCGATCGCGAGGGGGAGGTTGGTGTCCAGTACACGGGCGTAGTAGCACGTGTACTCCTTCGCCGTGAAGGCGTTCATCTCGCCGCCGACCGCGTCGATCGCGGACGAGATGTCGAGGGCACTGCGCTTCCCGGTGCCCTTGAAGAGGAGGTGCTCCAGGTAGTGCGTGGCGCCGTTCAGCGAGGGCGTCTCGTCGCGGGAGCCGACGTGCGCCCAGATGCCGAAGGTGGCGGAGCGTACGGAGGGCAGGGTCTCGGTGACGACGCGCAGACCGCCGGGGAGGGTGGTCCTGCGGACGGTGCCGATGCCGTTCTGGCCCTTGAGCAGCGTTTGGGTACGGGCGACGGCCCGCCCCTCCGAGGAGGTGCGGGCCGTCGTCACGGAACTACGGGACGTCACTTGTCGGTGTCGTCCTTGTCGGCCTCGGAGCCCTCTTCGCCCTCGATCACGGGGACGAGGGAGAGCTTGCCGCGCGAGTCGATCTCGGCGATCTCGACCTGGACCTTCTGGCCCACACCGAGCACGTCCTCGACGTTCTCCACGCGCTTGCCGCCGGCGAGCTTGCGGATCTGCGAGATGTGCAGCAGACCGTCCTTGCCGGGCATCAGGGAGACGAAGGCACCGAAGGTGGTGGTCTTGACGACCGTACCCAGGTAGCGCTCGCCGACCTCCGGCATCGTCGGGTTCGCGATCGCGTTGATCGTGGCGCGCGCGGCCTCGGCCTGCGAGCCCACGGCGGCACCGATGTAGATGGTGCCGTCGTCCTCGATCGTGATGTCGGCGCCGGTGTCCTCCTGGATCTGGTTGATCATCTTGCCCTTGGGGCCGATGACCTCACCGATCTTGTCCACGGGGATCTTGACGGTGATGATCCGCGGGGCGTTGGGGGACATCTCGTCCGGCGTGTCGATCGCTTCCATCATCACGTCGAGGATGTGGAGGCGGGCGTCGCGGGCCTGCTTGAGGGCCGCGGCCAGGACGGAGGCCGGGATGCCGTCCAGCTTGGTGTCGAGCTGGAGGGCGGTGACGAATTCCTTCGTACCGGCGACCTTGAAGTCCATGTCGCCGAACGCGTCCTCGGCGCCGAGGATGTCGGTGAGGGCGACGTAGTGCGTCTTGCCGTCGATCTCCTGCGAGATCAGGCCCATGGCGATACCGGCGACGGGGGCCTTGAGGGGCACACCGGCGTTCAGCAGCGACATGGTGGAGGCGCAGACCGAGCCCATGGACGTCGAGCCGTTGGAGCCGAGAGCCTCGGACACCTGGCGGATCGCGTACGGGAACTCCTCGCGCGTCGGCAGCACCGGCACGATGGCGCGCTCGGCGAGCGCTCCGTGGCCGATCTCGCGGCGCTTGGGCGAACCCACGCGGCCGGTCTCACCGACGGAGTACGGCGGGAAGTTGTAGTTGTGCATGTAGCGCTTGCGGGTCACCGGGGAGAGGGTGTCCAGCTGCTGCTCCATGCGGAGCATGTTGAGGGTGGTGACGCCCAGGATCTGGGTCTCGCCACGCTCGAACAGCGCCGAGCCGTGCACGCGCGGGATGGCCTCGACCTCGGCGGCGAGCGTACGGATGTCCGTGACGCCGCGGCCGTCGATGCGGACCTTGTCCTTGATGACGCGCTCGCGCACCAGGTGCTTGGTCAGCGCGCGGTACGCACCGGAGATCTCCTTCTCGCGACCCTCGAACTGCGGGAGCAGCTTCTCGGCGGCGATCTCCTTGATGCGGTCGAGCTCGTTCTCGCGCTCCTGCTTGCCGGCGATGGTGAGCGCCTGCGTGAGCTCGGACTTGACGGCGGCGGTCAGCGCCTCCAGCACGTCGTCCTGGTACTCGAGGAAGACCGGGAACTCGCCGGTGGGCTTGGCGGCCTTGGCGGCGAGGTCCGACTGGGCCTTGCAGAGGACCTTGATGAACGGCTTCGCGGCCTCGAGACCGGCGGCGACGATCTCCTCGGTCGGGGCGTCGGCGCCGTCCTTGACGAGCTGGATGGTCTTCTCGGTGGCCTCGGCCTCGACCATCATGATCGCGACGTCGCCGTCCTCCAGGACGCGACCGGCGACGACCATGTCGAAGACGGCGTCCTCGAGCTCGGTGTGCGTCGGGAAGGCGACCCACTGGCCCTTGATCAGGGCCACACGGGTGGCGCCGATCGGGCCGGAGAAGGGCAGGCCGGCCAGGATCGTGGAGCAGGAGGCGGCGTTGATCGCGACCACGTCGTACAGGTGGTCGGGGTTGAGCGCCATGATCGTCTCGACGATCTGGATCTCGTTGCGCAGGCCCTTCTTGAAGGAGGGGCGCAGCGGGCGGTCGATCAGGCGGCAGGTGAGGATCGCGTCCTCGGAGGGCCGGCCCTCGCGACGGAAGAAGGAGCCGGGGATCTTTCCGGCTGCGTACATCCGCTCCTCGACGTCCACCGTGAGGGGGAAGAAGTCGAGCTGGTCCTTGGGCTTCTTGGAAGCGGTGGTGGCCGACATCACCATGGTGTCGTCGTCCAGGTACGCCACGGCGGAGCCGGCGGCCTGCTTGGCGAGGCGGCCCGTCTCGAAGCGGATGGTGCGGGTGCCGAAGGAACCGTTGTCAATGACGGCCTCGGCGTAGTGGGTCTCGTTCTCCACTAGCGTTATCTCCGATACTTTTCGTCTTTCGTCCCCGTCGCCCGTGTGGCGGGGGGACAGTGGCGGAGAAGCGCTTCAGCTGCGGGCCGGTCTTCGATCGAAGACCCCGGTGTCGATGTGCTCCGGGGGCCACTACCGAGGACCGGCGGCGGGGAAGCCGCTTCTCGCGTGTTTCTGTGTTGCGTTGTACGACCAGACTACTGAGCGTCCGGTACGTCACGCACGTACAGCAAAGGGAGCGGTCCCCTGGAAGTGGGGTACCGCTCCCTTCACGACGTCCGTCTTACTTGGCGCCGCCGGCCGCGCCACGGCGGATGCCGAGGCGGTCGACCAGGGCACGGAAGCGCTGGATGTCCTTCTTGGCCAGGTACTGCAGCAGGCGGCGGCGCTGGCCGACCAGGATCAGCAGACCACGACGGGAGTGGTGGTCGTGCTTGTGCGTCTTGAGGTGCTCGGTGAGGTCCGAGATCCGGCGCGAAAGCATGGCGACCTGGACCTCGGGGGAGCCGGTGTCGCCTTCCTTCTGAGCGAACTCGGTCATGATCTGCTTCTTCGTAGCGGCGTCGAGCGGCACGCGTACTCCTCTTGGTCTTCGTATTGCCACCGAGTGCCCCAGGTCGAATTCTCTGGGGAGCTTCCGTTACTCGGGAGGCGGGGATCCGCTGGGCGCAGCCCTCCGGATGTCCGGGGGCGCATACACAAGCGGCCGTCATGCAGCTTACCAGCAGATGCGAGCGCCCCCGACGGCGGCCCGTGGGGGCGCGGACCGGCGGGGGCGTACGCGTGCGGGTCAGACGCCGCCGCGGACCTTGGCGTACACGTCGAGGACCGCCAGGCAGATCGGGATCAGGGAGAGCAGGACCAGCGAGTCCGCCAGGTCCAGCATGCGGCCCCAGAAGGGTGACAGGCCCTTCTGCGGAACGATCAGCGCGATCGCGATCAGGAGCATCGCACCGGCCGCGACGGAGGCGCCGAGCCACAGGGTCCGTACGTCGACGGCCGCCGAGTCGCCCTTGGCGAGGTCGACGAGGATCTCCATGGGGGGCGAGATCGCGAGGCCGAGGATCAGCAGGCCCATCGTGAGGACGCCGGCCACGAGCAGGCAGGTGACCTGGGCGGTGTAGCGGAACAGGCGGGCCCGCAGCATCGCGGCCAGCGCGGTGACCAGGGCCATCAGCTGGGCCCAGCCGCTGTCGCTGAAGCCGAGCACGGCGCCGCCGGCGCCGAGGATGACGACGGCGCAGCCGCCGACGAGGCCGAGCAGCAGTTCGTGGCCGCGGCTGGTCTGGGCGACGATGCGCTGTACGTCGACGGCCTCCTGGCTGCCCTCCTGGCCCTCGCGGCGGGCCCTGGCCAGGTCCTCCGGGTTGCGGAAGCCGATCGGCAGCTTGGCGAACCGGGCCGACCAGCCCGGCAGGAATCCGACCACGGCCAGGGCGACGACCGAGGTGACGGCGGCGATCTCGCGGGGCTGCGCCTCGGTGAGCACTCCGCCGAAGGCGGCGAGGGTGCCGATCGCGGCGGCGAGCGCCGCGGCGACGAAGGGCGCGTCGCCCTGCGGCAGCAGCATGATCAGTACGACGGAGAAGAGCAGGACGGCGACGCAGCCGACGAGGAACTGCAGCCGGCCGGGTCCCTCGCCCGCGTCCTGCGGGAGGACGCCGGAGCCGGCGATGAGCGCGTGCGGCAGGGCGGCGATGCCGAGGGCGACGGCCGAGGCCCTGTCGTCGTACACCCGGCCGCGCACACCGGCGAGGGCCGTCAGCGTCAGCGCGACCACGCCGGCGACGATGCCCTGGAGTCCGTGCATGTCGTGGCGGAGCGGGTCGGCGAACCAGAAGACGAAGCCGAGCATCGCCAGCAGCAGGACGCCGGAGACGAGGCCGGCGACCCGCATCAGGTTGTCGTTCCAGCCGCGCAGGTCCTGCTTGACGGCGGTGGCGACCGCGTCGACCACGTCGTCGTGGACGGCCGGCGGCAGCGAGTCGGCGAACGTGCGCAGCAGCAGCACCTCGCCGTCCCTGACGCGGTGTTCCAGCAACGAACGGCTCGCGTCGAGGACATGGCCGTCGCGGCGCACGAGGTGGTAGCCGGCGAGGCTGCCGTCCGACTGGGCCATGCCCGAGAGCCTGATGATCTCCGGATAGATGTCCTGGATCGGCAGGTCCTCCGGCAGCGCCACATCGATACGGCTGTCCGGCGCTGCGACGGTGACTCGGCAGAAACCCGTCGATGTGCCCGTGCTCACCTGGTAGTTCCCCCTGCTAGACAAGCTTCTTTACGCCGCTCGTACGACGCGGAGCGCCACCTTATCGTCCGCCCCGGGGGGCACAGGTCCCGCCTCCCTCATTCCTCCTCGCACTCCCCCGCATCTCCACGCTCCTGCCTCCCGGCGGCCTCGGGCGTGACAGTAGGATCAGCGGCTACGCGTGCCTGCTTTTCGGGCCGGGGGTCCGGGGGTTGCACCCGGAAGAAAACACAGCAATCGCGAAGGATGAGTGCATCGGTGAGCGTCGTCATCATCAAACGGCAGCCGCGGATCCAGCCGCCTGCTGTCCCGGACGGCGAGGTCAAGCTGGAGTCGCCGCCAGAGATTCCGCGGGAGGGCGACGACAGTGTGCTGATGAACCTGCTGCCGATGATGGGCATGCTGGGTTCCGTCGGCTTCTTCTTCATGCCGAACCTCCCCTCTTATATGCGGGTGGTCGGCGGGCTCATGCTGGCCTCGACCCTCGCCATGGGCATCGCCCAGTTCGCCAAGTCCCGGCAGGGCGGCGGCGCGGGGATGGCGCAGGACCGGCGTGACTACTTCCGCTACCTGGAGCAGGTCCGCAAGGACGTGCACAAGACGGCCGAACTCCAGCGCCGTACGCAGCTCTTCCAGCATCCGGACCCCGACCAGCTGTGGGCGCTGGCCGCTGACGGCAAGCGGCTGTGGGAACGCCGCCCGACCGACGCCGACTTCGCGTCCGTACGCATGGGGCTCGGCAGCCAGCAGCTGGCAACTCCCCTGGCCGCGCCGGAGACCGCTCCCAAGGAGGAGCTGGAGCCGCTGACGGCGGCGGCCATGAAGGCGTTCCTCGACGCGCACGGCAGCCTGGCCGACCTGCCGGTCTCGGTGTCGCTGCGCGCCTTCTACCACGTGGCGGTGGCCGGTGACACCGACACCGTGTACGGCAACGCCCGTGCGGCGATCGCGCAGCTCGCGACGCTGCACTCCCCCGAAGACCTGATGATCGCCGTGGTCGCGCACCCGTCCGCCGCTGCGGACTGGGACTGGATCAAGTGGCTGCCGCACAGCCAGCACCCGAAGGCGAAGGACGGCGCCGGCTCGGCCCGGCTGCTCTTCGACGACCTCGGTGAGCTGGAGGAGGCGCTGGAGGACCAGCTGGGCGACCGGCCGCGCTGGAACCGGGACGCGAACCCCGTGTACGACCAGCCGCACCTGATCGTGGTGCTCGACGGCGGCACCGTGCCGCCCGACTCGGGCCTCGCCGGCGCGGAGGGGCTGCAGGGCGTCACGTTTCTGGAGATCGCGCCCGGGGAGCTGGAGGACGAGCTGCGCGGCGGGCTGACCGCGTACGTGAAGCCGGACCGCATGAAGCTGTACGTCGGCCACGAGTCGGCGTACAGCGGCAAGCCCGACGTGCTGAGCCCGGAGCAGGCCGAGTCCCTGGCCCGGCAGCTCGCCGCCTTCCGGGTGGGCACCGCCGAAGAGGGCGAACCGCTGCTGTCCAACCTCGACTTCACCGACCTGATGGGGATCGGCGACGCGGGTTCGGTCGACGTCTCGCGCACCTGGCGTCCGCGCACACTGCACGAGCGGCTGCGGGTGCCGATCGGTGTCGGCGAGAACGGCGAGCCGGTCATGCTCGACCTCAAGGAGGCGTCGCAGGAGGGCATGGGCCCGCACGGCCTGTGCGTCGGCGCGACCGGCTCCGGCAAGTCCGAGGTGCTGCGTACGCTGGTGCTCGGTCTCGCGGTGACGCACTCCTCGGAAACGCTGAACTTCATCCTCGCGGACTTCAAGGGCGGCGCGACCTTCGCCGGCATGGTGGACATGCCGCACACCGCGGCTGTCATCACCAACCTGGCGGACGACCTGACGCTCGTCGACCGCATGCGCGACTCGATCATGGGTGAGATGCAGCGCCGCCAGGAGCTGCTGCGTACCGCCGGCAACTACGCGAACATCCACGACTACGAGAAGGCGCGGGCGGCCGGCGCCGCGCTCGAACCGCTGGCGTCGCTGGTGATCGTGCTCGACGAGTTCTCCGAACTCCTGACCGCCAAGCCGGACTTCATCGACATGTTCATCCAGATCGGCCGCATCGGCCGTTCGCTGGGTGTGCACCTGCTGCTCGCCTCGCAGCGCCTGGAGGAGGGCAAGCTGCGGGGTCTGGACACGTACCTGTCGTACCGGATCGGTCTGCGTACGTTCTCCGCCGCCGAGTCGCGTACGGCGATCGGCGTCCCGGACGCGTACCACCTGCCGTCGATTCCGGGCTCCGGCTATCTGCGGTACGACACCGACACCATGGTCCGCTTCAAGGCGGCGTACGTGTCGGGCGCCTACCACGGCGAGGGTCCGTCGCGCGTGCACCGCTCCACCCAGCTGCGGCCGGCGCTGTTCACGGCGCAGCACGTGGCGCTGCCGCCGCAGCCGGTGGTCGAGGAGCCGGAGGCCGGGAACCGGGTCGACGACGCGCTCGCGGACACGGTGCTCGACGTGATCGTCGCCAAGATGGAGAACCAGGGGCCGCCGGCGCACCAGGTGTGGCTGCCGCCGCTGGAGGAGGCCCCTTCGCTGGAGCAGTTGCTGCCGGCGCTGGCCGTCACGGCGGAGCGCGGCCTGACCGCGCCGGAGTACACGGCGCTCGGGCGGCTCAACGTGCCGGTCGGTCTGGTGGACAAGCCGTTCGAGCAGCGGCGTGACGTGCTGTACCGCGACTTCTCGGGCGGCGCCGGCCACGGTCTGTTCGTGGGCGGTCCGCAGTCCGGCAAGTCGACACTGCTGCGTACGCTCATCTCGTCGTTCGCCTTCACGCACACGCCGAGCGAGGTGCAGTTCTACTGCCTGGACTTCGGCGGTGGCGGTCTGATCGCGATGGAGGACCTGGCGCACGTCGGCGGGGTCGCGAACCGGCTCGACGGCGAGAAGGTCCGCCGTACGGTCAGCGAGGTCGAGGGCATCCTCAACACGCGTGAGGAGTACTTCCGCGCGAACAACGTCGACTCGATCCAGACGTACCGCCAGCGCCGGGCGGCGGGGCAGCTGCCCGACCAGCCGTGGGGTGACGTCTTCCTGGTCATCGACGGCTGGGCGACGTTCAAGACGGACTACGAGATGCTCGAGGCGAGCATCACGGACATGGCGATGCGCGGTCTCGGCTTCGGTGTGCACGTGATCCTGACGGCGAGCCGTTACACCGAGGTGCGGCCCGCGCTCAAGGACATGCTGCAGAACCGCATCGAGCTGCGGCTCGGTGACCCGACCGAGTCGGAGATCGACCGCAAGGTGGCGCAGAACGTGCCCGCGGCGGTGCCCGGCCGCGGCCTGAGCCCGGACAAGCTGCACTTCATGACGGCACTGCCGCGGGTCGACGGCTCCTCGGAGACGGAGGACCTGGCGGAGGCGACGGGCGTGCTCATCCGGGGCATCAACGAGAACTGGCAGGGCGCCCCGGCTCCGGCGGTGCGGCTGCTGCCGAGGATCCTGGAGGCGGACCGGCTGCCCAAGGGGTTCGAGCAGCCCGACCGCGGTGTCGCGTTCGGCATCGACGAGTCGGCGCTCGCGCCGGTGTTCATCGACTTCGAGACGGACCCGCACTTCATCGTGTTCGGCGAGAGCGAGTCGGGCAAGTCGTCGGTGCTGCGGCTGCTCATCAAGCAGATCACCGAGCGGTACACGCCCGAGCAGGCGAAGATCGTCATGGGCGACTACCGGCGCGCGCACCTGGAGGCCGTACCGGACTCGCACCTGTCGCGCTACTGCGCGTCCGCGCCCGCGCTGACGGAGACGCTGGAGGGCCTGGCCGGGTCGCTCAGCCGGCGTATGCCGGGGCCGGACGTGACGCCGGAGCAGCTGCGCAACCGCAGCTGGTACAACAGCCCGGACGCGTACGTCATCATCGACGACTACGACCTGGTGGCGACCGGCATGAACCCGCTGTCGCCGCTGGTGGAGTACCTGCCGTACGCCCGTGACGTGGGCCTGCACGTCATCATCGCGCGCTCGGCGGGCGGCGCGAGCCGGTCGCTGTACGAGCCGGTGATGCAGCGTCTGCGGGAGCTCGGGGCGCAGGGTCTGGTGATGTCCGGCGACCGGTCGGAGGGCGCGCTGCTGGGCAGCATCACGCCGTCGCAGCTGCCGCCGGGGCGCGGGTACTTCCACACGCGGCGCAGGAGCGGGCAGATGGTGCAGGTGGGGTGGCTGCCTTCGCGGTTCTGACCGGTTGGTGGTTCTGACCGGTTGGTGGGCTGCGCGCGTGTGACGTGTTGTACGCGTGTGAGGTGAGGGGCGGTGCCCATGGGGGTGCCGCCCCTCTCGCTTTCCCTTGGAAGGCGTGGTGGGCGAGCGTTAGGCTGGCGCTGCGACAGACGTGCGTTTTGCGAACACGGGGGGCAGTTGTGGCGGGGAACGACACGATGAGGGCCGATGCCTCGGTCCTCAAAGGCGAGGGCTTCCACATGTTCGAGGTGGGGCAGGATTTCGCCCTGGCCGCGAAGGCGCTGTTCGAGGGCCTGAACGCCATCGAGAGCGAGTCGGGCAAGACGCCGCCGTGGGGCGACGACGAGATGGGCGAGCACTTCGGCGTCGTCTATGAGGGCCTGCGCGACGGCATGAAGGACTCGATGCCCAGCCTGGCGCAGCGGATCGCGGGCATGGGCATGAAGTTCACGAAGATGGGTGTGAACCACGAGAAGCACGAGGCGGAAGAGGACGCGAAGTACGCGGCGCTGACGTCTCAGCACGAGGCCGACGGCGGCGCGAAGGTGAACAACTTCAAGTCGGTGTGAGGTGCCGTGAGGCACGATCGACGTCGAGTCCGCACACATCGGCCCCAGGCCCTCTTGCCGACGGTTGTGTCGGCGAGTTCCCACCCAAGGCAACGCGAGTCAGGCAAGGACACCACCCATGACCCCTGAGACACCCGCCCCAGAGCCCCAGGTCCCGCCCACCACTCCCGAGCAGGCTCTGGAGATCGTCCGCAGCCGTTACGCCCAGCCCCAGCTGGCGGACGGCTCACCGGCCCCGATGCACGTCCACGAGTTCGACATCGGCTACCTGGTGTACGCGACCTTCCCGCCGACCACCGACACGGCCGGCCGGCCGCAGCCGGCGCAGCCCGGCGGCAGCAAGATCGTGGTGGCCAAGGACACCGGCGAGACCGTGACCGTACCCAACTACCCGACGGAGAAGGCCATCGCGCTGTACCGCCGGCGGCGCGAGCCGGGCGAGTAGGGACGGCCGACACCACCGTCGCCGCGGCGCGCACAACTTGTTCACCGGATTCGCCCTGTTCGCAGCACGGTTGTGACAGGAGCAGGCTCCAGCAACGGTGGTGATGGTTAGTAAGCTTTAGGCACAGCTGTACTTCGTGTGATTCTCCTGGTGTTGGGGGACGTTGTACGGCGGTTGCCTATCGGGGGTGTGGCGCGCTGTGGCGATGATGTTGCCGGATGAGCTCGAGTGGGTCCTGAAGATGCTCGGCTACAACTGGCCGACAGCGAACGAGGACCTGCTCAGAGACTCCGCCGCGCTGTGGCGGAAGTTCGGTGACGACGCCCAGAAGCTGCGCATCCGAGCGGACACCAGTGCCCGCACGGTGGTCGCGCACAACGCGGGCGAGTCCATCGACAAGTTCACCACCCACTACAAGAAGTTCTCCGACGGCTCGGACGGCTACCTCGCCAACGCCTCCGAAGCCGCCTACATCATCGCCAACACCTTCGAAGCCGCCGCCTATCTGGTGGAGTTCGCCAAGTACGCGGTCATCGTCCAGCTCATCGCGCTGGCCATCCAGATCGCCGCGGCGGCCGCCGCGTCCATCGTCACCTTCGGCCTGTCCGCCGCCGCCGGAATGGCCGCCACCCAGATCACCCGCCTCGCCGTACGACGCATCCTCGACGCGCTCAAAGACGCGCTGATGCAAGCCATCATCGAAGCGATGAAGGAACCGGCCGTCTCCGCCGTCCAGGCGATGGTCACCGACCTGGTCCGGCAGTCCGTGAACGTCGGCTTCGGCACCCAGGAGGGCTTCGACCTCAGCAAGACGGTCAAGGCGGGCGCCCAGGGCGGCTGGGAAGCCATCAAGCAGACACCGCAGACGTTCGCCGAAGGGCTGCGCGACGGCCTGGGCAAGAAGGCCGGCAGCAGCATCCGCGACGGCATCGACAGCGGCTACAACAACAGCATGGACGCCTACAACAACCGCAACAATCCCTCTGGGGGGAGCGGTGACGGCGGCGGCAGCGGCGACAACTCGGGGGGCGACAGCTCGTCCTCGGACGGCTCCAACTCGTCCAACTCGTCATCGAACTCCTCGAACTCATCGAATTCGAGCACGTCCGACTCGAACTCTTCCTCGTCGAACCCGTCGAGCACATCCAACTCGTCGGGCGCGTCGAACGCGTCGGGTTCGTCGAACTCGTCCGGGTCGACGAACCAGTCGGGCTCATCCACCCCTTCGAACTCGTCGAACTCGTCGAACCCGTCGAGCTCTCCTGACACCTCCAGCTCGGACTCGTCGACGACGTCACGCTCGAACACCAACACGGGCAACACGAACATCGGCGGTGGCATATCCGCCGACGGAGACGGCCCGGCGCCCTACAGCGCCCCCGATCTCGGGAACCTCCCCAGCACCGACAGCGGGAGCGGCACGTCCAACTCCTCCCCCAGCACCTCGGACACCGCGCAGAATCCTTCCTCCTCCAACTCGCCCTCCCGGCCGACGCTGTCGGACTTCGACGACCCTTCACCCGGCGGTCCGTCCTCGTCCCCGTCCCCCTCCCCGTCCGCGGACACCGGCAGCAGCACACCCAGTTCGGGCGACAGCCGCGGCGGCTCGTCCTCACCCGGTGGCCTCACCGCACCCAGCCCGCAATCGGCCCCCACACCCACGGGCGGCAGCACACCCTCCTCCACGAGCAACGGCGGCTCGATCAGCACCAACA
>NZ_VBVX01000115.1 GCF_005981925.1 Streptomyces albidochromogenes | reverse complement strand
TTCGGCCGGCGGCTACGACCCGAAGACCGGTTCAACGCATCGGTCGTACTGCTCGTTGCAGGCCGTGATGCACGGCAGATGCACGTAGTAGTTGTCGATGAGGGGCTCGCACTCCTGGAAGCAGCGAGCCGTCGTCCAGGAGGTCGCGGACCACGGGGTGGGTGCCCAGCGTCGCCAGCTGGTGCACCACGTTGAGCTGGACCAGCCGTTCGACGGAGTCGGCGTCGTCCGGTGTCCGGCGGGTCAGCGCGGGGCGCACGAGGGACAGCCAGGCGTCGACACCGGGGAGGAGCGAGAGGTCGCGTCCGGAGGCGAGCGCGCTCATGGCGCCGCAGTGGGAGTGGCCGCAGATGACGATGTCGCGGATGCCGAGCACATGAAGGGCGTACTCGACGGTGGCCATCTCGCCGGACGCGTCGGCCGCCCAGCGCGGCGGAACGATGTTGCCGGCGTTGCGGAGTTCGAAGAGCTCGCCGGGGCGGGCTCCGGTGATGAGCGAGGGTACGACGCGGGAGTCGGAGCAGCTGATGACGAGGGCCTGCGGGGACTGGCCGTCGGCGAGGCGCCGGTAGGTGTCACCGGCGTCGGCGACCTGCCGGTGGAAGGAACGGGCGTGGTCGAGAAGGGCCTGCATGCGTGGTGTCCTCCTGATCGGGGCAGTACGGGCGGTCCGGCGGCGCGGCACGGTGCCCGGGGACTGTGCGGACGACACTAGGAAGGCGTCCTCAAGGCGCAGGCCAGCGAGTGGTTAACGCGCGTCCAGCAATCGCCCAGAACTTCGCCGGGTGTGAGGTATCGCTCGAAGAGCGAAGACGGCGGCTTGTGGCGGCTGGTCCTGTTGTACGGTGCGAAATCTCGAACAGGCGTTTCGGGGCACGGTAGTTGGCACATTCCGGTCGCCGTTCGGCGCGTCGCGCCCCGGTGGGAGCCGGAAGGACGGGAACGACGTATGCGGGTGCTGCTCATCGAGGACGACGAATCCATCGCCGAACCGCTGGCCGAAGGGCTCTCCCGTTACGGCCTGGCGGTCGACCGCGTGGCGACGGGCGGGGCGGCACTCGCCGGGCCGTTCGGGGACATCGTGCTGCTGGACCTCGGCCTGCCGGACATGGACGGCATCGACGTCTGCCGCCGGATCCGGCAGGTCTCCCACGTGCCCATCATCATGCTGACCGCCCGCGGCGAGGAGGCGGACCGGGTGGTGGGGCTGGAGATGGGGGCCGACGACTATCTGGCGAAACCTTTCAGCATGCGGGAGCTCATCGCACGGATCCGCGCCGTGACCCGCCGTACGCACGTCGGGGCGCCGCACGCCACGCTCCCCGTGCCCGCCGCGCCGCAGGGCGGCCACCTGTACGTGCCGGGGACCGGCGTCGCCGGCCCCGCGCCGCGCCGGCCGGAGGCGCTGGTGGTGGACCGCCGTACCCGCCAGGCGTGGGTGGGCGACGACCTGGTGGCCCTGACGCCCAAGGAGTTCGACCTGCTGGCGCTGCTGGCCGAGGACCCGGGTGCGGTGTACTCGCGCCAGCAGATCCTCGACCAGGTGTGGGACCCGCACTTCCACGGCCCCACCAAGACGCTCGATGTCCATGTGGCGGCGCTGCGGCGCAAGCTGGGCGATCCCGCCTGGATCCACACGGTACGGGGGGTGGGGTTCCGCCTCTTCGTCCCCGCGTCGCGCGGCTGAGGGGCGGGACGCGCCGTGACCCGCCGCCTGCTCCTGAGCTATCTGACGGTGGCCCTCCTGGTTCTGCTGTGCCTGGAGGTGCCTCTGGGCATCATGTACGGACGCGCCGAACAGCAGCGCGCCACCCGGGCCGCCGAGGACGAGGCGGAGTCGCTGGCCGCCTACGCCGCGGTCTCGCTGGAAGGCGGGCGGATCGGCGCACTGGAGGACCGGGTGGCCCACTGCGCCGAGCGCATCGGCGCCGAGGTGGTCGTCTTCGACGCGTCGGGGCGCCCCGCCGCGTCGTCCCGGCCGCTGACGCCCGATCAGGTCGAGGAACTGACCGCTGCCCCGGAGGTGCGGTCCGCACTGCGGGGGCGGGCGGCCGTCGGCGTCCGCAGGGCCGCGGTGGGCGTCGGGGCGGGGGTGCCGGCAGCGGCGGCGCCGGTGCCGTTCGGTTCCTCCCGCTACGGCGCCGTACGCGTCACCCTCCCCGCCGACACCGTGCACCAGCGGGTCCACGGCGTGTGGCTGACGCTGGCGGCGGTGGGCCTGCTGGCCCTGACGGCCGTGGCGGGGGTGGCGTTCTGGCTGGCCCGCTGGACGAGCCGGCCCGTCCTGGAGCTGGAGCGGGCCACGGCCCGCCTGGCCGAGGGCGACCTCTCGGTACGGGCGACCCTGGCCACGTCGACCGGCCCGCCCGAGGTCCGGCGGCTCGCGGTCACGTTCAACGAGACCGCCGCACGGCTGGAGCACCTGCTCGCCTCGCAGCGCGCGTTCGCCGGTGAGGCCTCGCACCAGCTCAAGACACCGCTGGCCGCGCTGCGGCTGCGCCTGGACAACCTGGAGCCGGACGTGGCCGCCCACGCCAGGGGCGGCCTGACGGCGGCGGTGACCGAGACGGACCGGCTGGCCCGGATGGTCGAGGGGCTGCTGGCGATGGCGCGGCTCGACGAACAGGCGGTGACCCCGCGTGCCGGTGGACCTCGACCGCATCGCTCTGGAGCGCGTGGAGACCTGGGGGCCCGTGTTCGCGGCGCGGGGCTGCCGGCTGGCGCTGGGTGTGGAGCACGCCGGGCACGCCCTCGCCGTACCGGGCGCCGTGGAGCAGATCCTGGACAATCTGCTCTCCAACGCCCTGCGGGTGTCGGGGCCAGGGTCCGTGGTCCTGCTGGACCGCCGGCTCCCCCGCCCGACGCGCCGCGGGCACCGCGAACCGCGCCCGCAGTACGCCGAGTTGCACGTCATCGACGAGGGCCCGGGGATGACTCCGGAGCAGCGGGAACGCGCGTTCGACCGGTTCTGGCGCGCACCGGGCTCCACCGAGGGCGGCAGCGGCCTCGGCCTGTCCCTGGTGCAGCGCCTCGCCGTCGCCGGTGGCGGCCACGTCGTGCTGGAAGAGGCGGCCCGGGGCGGCATCGACGCCGTGGTACGGCTGCTCGCCGTACCGTCACGCGGCGGGGCCGGACCGGCGCCCGGCCGGGGCGAGGCGCTCCGGCAGTGGCCCACCCTGCGGACCGTGCCCGTCCCCCGCCTCCGCTCCAGGCCGCACAGCGGCGCCCGGCCCTGACGCCGGTTCGGCGGCAACAAGGGGGCGGCGCGAGGCAGCTGACCGGCCGTGGGACGCCGGGCGAAAGCCTGAACATGATCAACGCCGCCTCGGGCGTTCCCTTCCCGTATCCGACCCATGGGGGTTCACCATGTCCACACCGCCGTCCTACCAGAACCAGCATCCGCAGCAGCCCTACGGGCAGCCCCAGCAGCCGCCGCCCGGCGCCCCGCAGCGGCCGCGGCAGGGGAATGTGCTCCAACTGCTCCTCACCATGGTCATCTTCCTGGCGATAGTCGGTGGGGTCGGCTACTGGGTGTACGACTACAACACCGATCCCAACGGCGGCCAGGCGAAGAAGGAAGCCGAGGCTGTCGCCCAGTACGAAGAGGACAAGACGCACGAGCCGGAGGTCGGTGACTGCGTCAAGGTGCAGGACCCCCAGGGCGAGCCGGTGCCGACGATCGTCGACTGCGGCTCGGTGGAGGCCCAGTACAAGACGGGCGAGATCCTGCCCGGCGAGGGAATGAAGTGCGGGCCGAAGTTCGACTACGGCATCCAGCGCACGGCGTCCCGCGGATTCGACTACACGATGTGCTTCAACAAGCTCTGAGCCACCGGTTCGCATCAGGCCGCCGCCCGCTCTCGCGGACGGCGGCCGGGCCGTTTCCTGGTGCGCGTGCAGCCCTCAGCGGCCCGGTGTCCTCCGTGCGGAGCTGCCGGGCGCCGCCGCCCCACGGCTTCCGGTCCGTATGTACGCTTCAGGCGGTGTGGAGCGTGAGCCCGTAGCGTCCGAGGATCTCGTTGACGGGCTGGAACCACGTCTCGCCGCCGGTCGAGCAGTTGCCCCATCCGCCGGAAGTGACGCCCTGGGCCTGGTCTCCGCTGATGAAGGAGCCTCCTGAGTCACCGCCCTGCGCGCACACGCTCGTCTTCGTCATCTGGTGGACGGCGCCCTGGCTGTAGTTGACGGTCTCGTTCTTCGCCAGGACGGTTCCGCAGTGCCACCGCGTCGTGGAGCCCGAGCGGCAGATCGAGGCACCGACGGGCGCCTCCGCGGAGCCCCGCACCAGCCGGTCCGGCACGGTGCCCCAGCCGAGCACCACCGGGACCGTCCACCAGCCGCTGTGGACGCTGACGTACGCGTAGTCGTCACCGGGGAAGGACGAGCCCTGGAACGTCCCCATGGCGCTGCCGTCCCAGCCGCGCACGGCCGCTCCGGCACGACCGCAGTGCCCGGCGGTGACGAACCCGCCGTGCACGGAGAAGCCTATGGAGCAGCGGACGTTGCCGGTGTAGTACGGGTCACCGCCGACCGTGCCCGCCGCGTACGTGACCGGGGCCCGTTCCGTCTCGGAGACATCGACGGGCCCGGCGCGGCGGGCCCGTTCCACGAAGGCCCGCACGGCCCGGTCGTTCCGGTCCGCGCGCACCACCGTGACGACCACGCGGTTCGCCCGGGGATCGACATGCCAGCCGGCCACGCCGGCGGGGGCGGGCATGGCGTCGATGCGGGTCTTGGCGCGGTCGAGGAGCGCCGCGCTGTGGCGGACGATTCTGGTCTCGGCGCCCAGTCCGCGCACCTCGGCGGCCGGTTTCTCGTGCGTGACGGCTACGACGAGGCGGCCTGTCGCCGGCTCGAACCAGGAGCCTCCGTACGCGGCCCCCGCGATCCGCTCGGCCCGCTGTTCGGTCTTCACGGCCGTGCGTTCCGCCGCGAGGCGCTGCTCGGCCTGGTGCCGTGTCAGTCCCAGGTCCGTACGCAGGGCGTCGAGGAGACCGGCGGACGCCGGAGGGCGTGCTTCAGCGGGCTCGACCGCCGCTGCTCCGGAGCCGGTTGTGCTCAGAGCGGCGGTGAGGAGTAACGCCGCCGCGGCGGCACGCAGGAGGGGAAGGCGTCTCATGATTCCTCCGAACAAGAGGGCGTTGGCTGGTGGTCGCGGGGTTGGCGACAAGGATTGAGAGCGCTCTCACGTACGAGTCCGGCCCAGCGTAGCCGCCCTCGGTTGTCAGGTCCATACCACTCAGGAGCAGGGCCGCAGGGCCGGATGCCCAAGCGACAACCGACGTACGCCCGGCAGGCGCGGCGTCCTGGGAGCGCTCACA
Organism: Streptomyces albidochromogenes; assembly: GCF_005981925.1. GTDB lineage: Bacteria > Actinomycetota > Actinomycetes > Streptomycetales > Streptomycetaceae > Streptomyces > Streptomyces albidochromogenes. The sequence goes on along the minus strand of NZ_VBVX01000115.1, from coordinate 14,108 downwards.
GCGGAGAGCGGCAGACGGAAACCCTCAGGGACCTCGGCCCCATCGGCGGCTGGGCAGGTCGAGACGTCCGGGGGACCGCGTGCCGGACACGCAGGGCTCACGGCACACAAAGAAGTGCCCCGCACTGGTGCGTTGGCACGAGTGCGGGACACTCCCTTCGGTCCCGACGGGGAGTCAGTCCCCCTCGGTTTCGAAGGTACTCAGCAGATCGGCCGCGACACTCACGGCTATCGTCGCGGGATCCTTGCCGGTGATGTCGGCCAGCCCGATCGGGGTTTTGATCCGATCGATGGTGGCCTCGTCGTGACCGCCCTCGGTGGCGAGGCGTTTGCTGAACCGCGCCCACTTGGCCGCCGACCCGATCAGCCCGATGGAACCGAGATGGGTGGCGCGCAGGGCGGCGTCGCACAGCGCGGCGTCCTCGGCGTGATCATGCGTCATGATCAGAACGTGGGTGCCGCGCGGCAGCTCCTCCAGTACCTCCTCGGGCAGCAGCGGCGTGTGATGCGCGCGCACCTGCGCCACCGCGTCAGCCAGTACGTCGAGCCGCTCCCGGGTGAGCATGTCGGAGCGGGTGTCGATCAGATGGAGGTCGAGGTCCTGGCGTGCCAGGATGCGCGCCAGTTCCAGCCCGACGTGCCCGACGCCGAAGACCGCGACCGCCCGTACCACCGGCAGCGGTTCGAGCAGTACCGAGACCGTGCCGCCACAGCACTGCACGCCGTGCCGGTTCGTCACCTTGTCGTTCAACGCGAAATCCATCAGCTCCGGCTCGGGCTTGGACACGGCGAGCATCTCCCGGGCCCGGTCGATCGCGACGGCCTCGACATTGCCGCCGCCGATCGAGCCCCAGGTCTCGCTCTCCCCCACCACCAGCTTCGCGCCGGCGTCACGTGGGGCGTGACCGCGCACGGTCGCGACGGTCACCAGCACGCCGGGCTCCCGGCGTGCCCGCAACCGCGCGACCGCCGCGATCCACGTCATGTCAGGCACCGCTCAGCACGGTGGTGCCGGGTCGGGCCTCGCCGTGGGACGCGTGTCCGTGACCGGCGGGGCCGCCCGCGGCCACCCCGTCGCGGACGCTCTCGGAGGCAGCACCCCGGCGCGCCTCCTCGATCGCCCAGTACACCGCTTCCGGCGTCGCGGGCGAGGCCAACTCGACGCTGACCCCGCTCGGCCCGAACGCGGCGGCGGCATGACGCAACGCCTCGCGCACCGAGAACGCCAGCATGAGCGGGGGCTCCCCCACCGCCTTGGACCCGTACACCGAACCCTCTTCGGTCGCGTTCTCCAGCAGCGTGACATTGAATTCCTCGGGCATCTCCGAGAAGCTCGGCAGCTTGTACGTGCTGGCCGCCTGGGTCAGCAGCCGCCCCCGGTGCGGCCCCTCGGTGGCGTCCCAGCGCATGTCCTCCAGCGTCAGCCAGCCCGCGCCCTGCACGAAGCCACCCTCGACCTGACCGATGTCGATCATCGGGGACAGGCTGTCGCCGACATCGTGCACTATGTCCACCCGCCGGACGCGGTACGCGCCGGTGAAGCCGTCCACCTCCACCTCGGCCGCGGCGGCGCCGTAGGAGAAGTACTTGAACGGCGAGCCCCGGAACGTCTTCGCGTCCCAGTGCAGTCCCTCGGTCCGGTAGAAACCGGCTGCCGACAGCTGAACCCGCTGGAAGTAGGCGGTGCGCACCAGGTCGTCCCAGGCCAGCTCCTTGTCGCTGCCCAGGGTGCGGGCGACGCCCTCGACGATGCGTACGTCCGAGGCGTTCGCGCCCAGCTGCGTGGCGGCCACCGACAGGAGCCGCTCGCGCAACTGCTCGCAGGCGTTCTTGACCGCCGCGCCGTTGAGGTCCGTACTGGAACTGGCAGCGGTGGCGGAGGTGTTGGGCACTTTGTCGGTGCGCGTCGGGGCCAGCCGCACCTTGTGCAGCGGGATGCCCAGCGTGGTGGCGGCCACCTGCAGCATCTTCGTGTGCAGTCCCTGGCCCATCTCGGTGCCGCCGTGGTTGATCAGGACGGAGCCGTCCTTGTAGATCAGCACCAGCGCGCCGCCCTGGTTGAAGGCGGTGAGGTTGAACGAGATCCCGAACTTGATGCCAGTGACCGCCAGGGCCCGCTTGGTGTGCGGGTGTGCGGCGTTGAAAGCGGCGATCTCGCGCTTGCGATCGGCGATGCCGCCGTTGTCCAGGGTCTTCTGCCAGACGGCCGAGATCCGTTCGGGCTGGGCGACCTGCTGCCCGTACGGTGTCGCCTGTCCCTGCTGGTAGAAGTTGCGCTCGCGCAGCTCCATCGGGTCCAGGCCGAGGAGCGGCGCGCAGCGGCCCATGATGTCCTCGATCACCAGCATGCCCTGCGGTCCGCCGAAGCCGCGGAAGGCGGTGTTGGAGACCTTGTTGGTCTTGGCGATGCGACCGGCGATTCGGGCGTTGGGGATCCAGTACGTGTTGTCGATGTGGCACAGCGCGCGGGCCACCACCGGCTCGGACAGGTCCAGGCTCCAGCCGCCGTCCGCGGTCAGGGTGGCGTCCAGCGCCCGGATGCGGCCGTCCGCGTCGAATCCGATCTTCCACCGGGCATGGAAACCGTGCCGCTTGCCGGACATGGTCAGGTCCTGCGTCCGGTTGAGCCGCAGCCGAACCGGCCGGCCGGTCAGCTTGGCACCGAGCGCGGCGACGGCCGCGAACCCGTGCGGCTGCATCTCCTTGCCGCCGAACCCGCCGCCCATCCGCAGGCACTGCACGGTCACCTCGTGGCTGTGCAGTCCGAGTACGTGCGCGACGATCTCCTGGGTCTCCGACGGGTGCTGGGTACTGCTCTGGACGAAGACCTGCTCGGCCTCGTCGATGTGGGCCAGCGCCGCGTGCGTCTCCAGGTAGAAGTGCTCCTGGTCGGAGAACTGGAACTCGCCGGTGAACACGTGCGCGGAGTCTGCGAAGCCCGCGTCGACGTCACCGGTCACCATCAGGGGCCGAGCGCCGTGGAAGCTGCCGGCCGCGACGGCGTCCCGCAGTGTGACCACGGAGGGCAGTTCGTCGAGTTCCACCTCGACGGCCGCCGCACCGAGCCGGGCCGCCTCCAGGGTCTCGCCGAGCACCCAGGCGACCGCGTGGCCGTAGAACATGACCTCGTCGGGGAACAGCGGTTCGTCGTGCTTCATGCCGGCGTCGTTGACGCCCGGCACGTCGGCACCGGTCAGGACCCGGACCACGCCGGGCACGGCGAGCGCCGCGTCGGTGCGCAGCGCGGTGATCCTGCCGTGGGCCTTCATGACCTGGACGGGGTAGGCGTGCAGCACGTCCTTGGTGCGATGGACCAGGTCGTCGGTGTAGAGCGCGGTGCCGGTGACGTGGAGTGCGGCACTCTCGTGCGGCATCGACACGCCGACGACGGGCTTCGCGGGGCGTTCGGACAGATGGCTCATGACGGCACCGCCTCGGTGGTTTGCGCGTACAGCTTCAGCAGGCTCTGGCCCAGCATCGCGGAGCGGTAGAGGGAACTGGCGCGGTGATCGCTCATCGGTGTGCCCTCGCCTCGCATCTCCCGGGCCGCGCCCTCGACGGTCTGTGTCGACCACGGCTTGCCCTCGAGGGCCGCCTCGGTGGCGCGGGACCGGATGGGGGTGGCGGCCACGCCGCCCAGGCCGATGCGTGCCTTGCGGACGATCCCGTCCTCGATGTCGAGCGCGTAGGCGACCGCGACGCTGGAGATGTCGTCGAAGCGCCGCTTGGCGATCTTGTGGAAGGCCACGACCGGCGACAGCGGCAACGGGATGCGCACCGAGCGGATCAGCTCGCCGGGGCGGCGCACGCTCTGCCGGTAGCCGGTGAAGTAGTCCGCCAGCGGGACCTCGCGCTCACCGTCGGCGTCGGCGAGCACCACCGATGCCTCCAGCGCGAGCAGCGCCGGCGGGCTGTCACCGATCGGTGAGCCGGTACCCAGGTTGCCGCCGAGGGTCGCCCCGTTGCGGATGAGGCGGGACGCGAACTGCGGGAACAGTTCGGCCAGCAGCGGTACGCCGCCGTCGAGGCGGCGCTCGATCTCGGTCAGCGTCAGCGCCGCCCCGATCTCGATGTGGCCGGATTCGACGCGCAGCTCCCGCAGTTCGGGCAGCCGGTCGATGCCGACCACACAATCCGCCCGGCGGGAACGGATGTTCACCTCGACACCCCAGTCGGTGGAGCCGGCGACCACCACCGCGTCGGGCCGCTCGCGCAGCAGCCGCAGTGTTTCGGCGAGGGTGCTCCTGCGCAGGTACGCGCTGTCGTCCTGGATGTACTCGGTGGCGACCGGTGCGGGCGGGGACTGCTCGCGACGCCGCGCCAGCGGGTCATCGTCCGTGGGCGTGCCGACGGCGTACGCGGCGTCGCGAATCGGGCGATAGCCGGTGCACCGGCAGAGGTTTCCGCTCAGCGCGTGCAGATCGAAGCCGTTCGGGCCGTGCTCGGCGTCCGTGCTGTCGTACGAGTCCGTTCCGTCGGCCGAGTCCGTGCTCCCACCCGACTCCGTGTGGGCGCAGCGGTCGGGCCGGTAGTACTCGGCGGCCATGCTGCAGACGAAGCCCGGCGTGCAGTAGCCGCACTGGGAGCCGCCGCGGACCGCCATCTCCTGCTGCACCGGGTGCAGGGTGGCCGGTGTGCCGGGTGCACCGGCGGTGGCGAGGCCCTCGGAGGTGACGACCTCCTGGCCGTCGAGCGCCGCGGCCGGGACGAGGCAGGCGTTGACCGCCACCCAGTCGGTGGGCTTGTCCACCCCCGGGCGGGCCACCAGGACCGAACAGGCGCCGCACTCGCCCTCGGCGCAGCCCTCCTTGGTTCCGGTGAGGCCACGCTCGCGCAGGAAGTCCAGCGCCGTGGTGTGGGGCGGGGCCGGTGTGAGCGGTGCTTCTTTCCCGTTGACCGTGATCCGCGCCGCTACCATGACAGGCCCTCGTTTCGGAGCGCGATCGGTCGATTCATCATGTTCGCCAATTTCAGGCAGCTTTCTGTGTTCAGAGGCGCCACGTGAGAGGAGTGGGCGCAGAAGGGCACGCGACAGCGGCGTGCCGGAAGGTGACGACGAGAAACCTGGAATGCGCCACGAACGGGCACATCAGAGCGGCGTGATCAGCAGCCGTGCGCGATCCGACCCGGAACCCAGGCAGTGCACTGGGCGAGGCGACCAAGATCAGAGCTGGTGTACATCCGCTGGTCGCCTCCTTCCGGGAGTCATGGGTCGACGATTACCGCAAGTTAGTGGCTCGGGTCCCGCAGGTCAAGAGGTCACCCCCGGTCTTCGGCTCTCCGCACACCGCTCCCGGCCCGCTTGCCGGGGCCTGATCGGGAGCGGCCTGTCGCACCCCTCATCCGAGGAAGGAGTGCGGCGACGGCGCCGCAGAGCCTTCCCCGAACGCGGCTGGTTCTCAAGCGGGGCGTTTGGCCATGACGACCACACCGGGCCCGCTCTGCTCGTCGGCGGGGAGCCGGAGTTCGGCGACCGGGCGCAGTCCAGCCTGCTCGATCAGGTCCACGAGCTGGTCCGCCCGCCACTTGTGCGTGGTCCAACGAACGGGCACACCTCCGTATGCCTCGGTGCGCACCGCGTCCTCGTCGCCGACGTGTGTCGCGGTGATGAAGTGGCCGCCCGGCTTCAGGGCGCGTGCGAACAGGGCGAGGACCTGAGGGAGGACGTCGCGGGGGAGATTGAACAGCGACCACCACCCGAGTACGCCGCCGAGGGACTCCTCCTCCAGGTCGAGGTCGGTGGCAGAGGCGACGCTGAAGCGGCATCGCGGATGGAGACGGCGGGCGTTTTCGATCATGCGGGGTGAGAGATCGACCCCGGAGACGTCGAGTCCGCGTTCGGCGAGGTAACCGGTCACCGTTCCGGGTCCGCAGCCGACGTCGAGGACAGGCCCGAGGTCGCCCACTGTGTCAGCGAAGGCGTCGATGGACGCCTTGAGCCATGGATGGCTGCGGATGTCGCCGAACCCCGTCGTCAGCACCATGTGGGCGTAGTTGTCCGCCACCCGGTCATAGGACTCACGGACCACGTCGAGGTCGGCGGGGCGGTCAATGTGGTGTGCGCTCATCAACGAACCATAAGCCGGGCGGCCTTGCGGGGCATGAGCTCGCGCCACGGCCCAACGGCCGCAGACCGCAACCAGTGGAAACGAAGCGTCTCGGGCGTCAACCCGTTTGGCATCAGGCACCGTTCGCCCTGTCGGCGTCCTGCCCGGCCACTGAGAGTCCTTCGTGATACGTTCCTGCCGCCGTGCACTGCTGCGAACCAAGGAGGTGAGACCGATCAACGCTCTGACAGGTCGGGCCTCCCTCCCTCGCATGGCTCAGGGAGTGCCCGCAGAGGCATCCCGAAAGGCATGAATCGCTATGCGTTTCATCTCTGAGACGACGTCCGACGGCGTCCGCGAACAGCTCTTCACCCTCGGCGAGATTCCCGGCGTTCTGTGGACGCCGGAAGGTGCCGTCGGCACGCGTTCGCTTGTCCTGATGGGGCACGGTGGCGGTCAGCACAAGAAGGCCCCTGACATCCTGGTCCGTGCACGTCGTTTCGTGGCCGAGGGCGGTTTCGCGGCCGCGGCGGTCGACGTGCCCGCCCATGGCGACCGGCCGAAGGTTGAGGAGTACGACCGGATCGCGACCGAGAACCAGGCTCGTGTCGAGGCCGGTGAAGAGCTCGCTCCGCTGATCGCCCGTTTCCAGGCGCTCGTAGCCCGCCGGACCGTACCGGAATGGCAGGCGGTCCTGGACGCGGTCCAACAGCTCGAGTACGTCGGCGCCGGTCCGGTGGGCTACTGGGGGGTGTCGTTGGGGTGCGGACTCGGCGTCCCGTTCGTCGCTGCCGAACCGCGGGTCCACGCGGCGGTACTGGGCTTGGGCGGGCTGCCGGCATCGGCCGAGGCCGCCGCGAGGATCACCGTCCCGGTGGAGTTCCTGGTGCAGTGGGACGATGAGCGGGTGCCGCGGGTCCAGAGCCTGGCTCTGTTCGATGCCTTGGCCTCGGCCGAGAAGACGTTGCACGCCAACCCCGGCAGGCACGGGGAGATCCCGGCATTCGAGCTGGACAGCACCCTGAGATTCTTCGCCCGGCACCTGGGCTGATTCCTCGCCGCCCGCGGTCCGCGACGCGCCGGTCGAGTTCTTTCCTGACCGGCGCGTTCCCGCAGCGGCCCACACTGCCGCCCCGGCCGTTCGGGTCGCCGTACACCGCCTACTCCCCCGCGGCATCGGTCGGTTCCGGGTCGGTGGCCAGGCGTGCGTGCAGGTGTTCGTCGTGGTAGGCCCCATCGCCGAAGCGGTGCGAGTCACGCAGGGTGCCTTCGGCGAGGTAGCCGCAGCGGTGGGCCACCCGGCAGGAGGCCTCGTTGCCGACAGCGTGGGCGATCTCGATGCGGCGGGCGTCAGCCGTCCGGAACGCCCAGCTCGTCACCGCACTGGTTGCCCTGGTGGCCACGCCCCGTCCCCGGGCGTTCGGCAGCGTCCAGTAGCCGATCATTGCCAGGCCGTCGGCGCGGTCGACCCAGCGCAGGGTGACGCTGCCCAGCAGGGCGCCCTCGGTAGCGGTCAGCGCGGCGAAAGAGGCGCTGACACCCCGGTCCCAGCCTTCGTCGCGGGATTCGAGCCATGCCAGCGCCTCGCCTCGGTCCGCTGTCGCGAGCGGGTTCCAAAGGGCGATCAGCGGGTCCGACGCGGCGGCGATCAGGCCGTCCACCAGCGCTCTCGGCTCAGCGGTCCCCCGGCCCCACGGGTGCAGCAGCACATCGCCGAGGTCAAGCGCGGTCCGGACGAAAGTCCGCGGGTCGGCGGAGCTCTGGGAGGCAGGCGGCGGCGCGGAGAGGCTCATGGCGCCCTTCCTACCCGGCCATCAGGCTTGCTGCCAGCCATTTTCGGTGGCCACAGGCAGGGGCGGCTCGACAGCTGCGCCCAGCCTCAGGCGTTCATCGACCGGCGAGGTCTGGGGAGCAGCACTCCGCCGCAGTTGGGGCAGGTGTGCTGCATCGCCTCGCTGCACGGCAGGCAAAAGGTGCACTCGTACGAACAGATGCGCGCCGGGGCGTCGTGCGGCAGAGCCGCGGTCGTGCATCGCTCGCATCGTTCACGCATCTCCAGAGCCATGGCGCCTCTCCTCTCACGCGGGTGCCGCGACTCGACGCCCGGCAGAACTCATCCTTCGCCTACGAGACCGGCGCGAAAGCATCATGAAGGACAAGAAGCAACGTGATCGGGCCACGGGTGGGCCGGGACGCCTTCACCCCTCGCACTGCTCTTGCTGCTTTCCGCCGGCTCTCGCACCCGACCGGACCGGGCACAGAATGTCGGGTCCGGCAAGGTGGTCGCTTCCTAACGTGAGTGATCGGAAGGGAAGGAGGCCGGAGTGCTGGAGCGGCTGAACCAGGCCATGGAGCACATCGAGTGCCACCTCGATCAGCGGATCGAGGCGGCCGACCTGGCGCGGATCGTGGTGACGTCGGAGTACCACTTCCGGCGGCTGTTCTCCGCGCTGGCGGGGATCCCGCTGTCCGAGTACGTCCGACGCAGGCGGCTCACGGTCGCTGGTGCCGAGGTGCTGGCGGGGAACCGCACGCTGCTGGAGATCGCGGTGCGGTACGGCTATGCGTCGGGGGAGGCGTTCGCGCGCGCGTTCCGCGTCATGCACGGCGTCGGGCCCGGCGAGGCCAGGCGGTCCGGTGCGCGTCTGGAGTCCCAGCCACGGCTGTCCTTCCGCCTCACCGTCGAAGGGAGTAGCAGTATGCGATACCGGGTTGTGGAGAAGGACGAGTTCCGCGTGGCCGGCAGGAAGGCGCGCGTCCCCCTCGTGCACGAGGGAATGAACCCTGCCCTCGTCGACTTCATCCGGGGCATCGGGCAGGAGACGCTGGAGCGCATGCGGAGTCTGTCCGATCAGGAGCCGCAGGGGATCGTGGGGGTGAGTGACGACCTCGACCCGAGCCGGGCGGAAGGAACCGAACTCGACTACTACCACGGGGTGGTGACGCGAGCCTCCGTGCCCGAGGACATGGACGTGCTCACCGTGCCGGCCGGGACGTGGGCCGTCTTCGAGAGCTCCGGGCCGTTCCCGCAGGCGCTCCAGTACCTCTGGCGGGACGTGTTCACGCAGTGGTTCCCGTCCAATCCGTACCGGAGCCGGCCGGGACCCGAGATCCTGAGGACTCAACTGTCGCAGGACGCCTCGCGGGCGGACGCCGAGCTGTGGATCCCCGTGGAACGGACAGCGGTGTGAACGATGGCGTGCGGCGGTCCAGGGCCGCCGCACGCCGGGGGCGGCTGATCGAAGCCTCGAGACTCTCCGAGAAGTGGCCCTGAGAGATGTGACCCACTGTGCGGCGCGGCGCACACGGACGGCCGGAACAGCCGACGCAACACTGGTTGCGCGCGGCTGGTTCCGGCCGTACTCCAAAAGGGATTCCTGAAGGAGTCAGGCGCGCCGTCGGGACCACATCGGTGTGACAAAGGCGATGAGGACCGCGGCGATGCCGATCTGGAAGATGTGTCGGATCCAGTCGATGCCGCCGGTGTCCCGCACACCGAAGGCAGTGGCGAGCGCGTTGCCGCCGACAGCGCCGACGATACCGAGGAGGAGCGTCAGCCACAGGGGGATGGGCTGACGTCCGGGAAGGACCAGCTTGGCCAGCAGGCCGATGATGAGCCCCGCGATGATGGCCCAGATGAACGACACGGCTACTCCTTCAGTTGACTGTCCCGACCTTCGGGTGTCATGTCGCGTGCCCGCGTAAAGCGGCTGTAAGCCTCGCCCCCCACAAACATCTGCGGCGGCCGGTCGGCTGAGTGCCGTACCAACGCCTTGCCGGGCCTGTTCGTCATGATGAGGGTGCGTCAAGGTGCGCTGCTGGGGCACCCGAGGTCCATGTCCGGAGAACACGCACGTCCCACGAGCGTCCTCTTTCGTTCCGCGCCCGGCCCCAAGGCGGCCTCACAGGGGGCCAAGCACGGGCGCCACACCGGGCGCGGCAGGTGGCTGCGCCGCAGGATCCTGGCGTACCGCGACATCCAGTTCCTCTCCACCCACGTCCCCGGCGACACCGGGCCCGGGGAGGAGCGCCTGCTTCTGGTCCACGGCCGCAAGGTCGTGGGCCAGGTCCACTACCGGCTCTGCACCGCCTGCGGTTCAGGTGTGATCACCGGCGTCGACATGGAGGACCACCTCCACTCGACCGGCCTCGGCACCCGCGCCCTGTCGCACCTCCGCTCCCGCTACCCGAGCATCAGCTGGCGCAGCACCTTGACCTTGCGCACCACACGCGAGCTGCTGCGCCGCATGCGCATCCCCACCACGTCAGCCGACATCACCTGTGCGCACGCCGACGCCAGGCCGGACTCGCCGCGACCGGCCGGCTGACAACGACCCGCTCCGTGCGGATGTCGTCAGCTCTGGCGGCCGGCGGCGTCGCCGCCCGGATCGTCGGCCAGCACGATGGCCGTGGAGATCCGCTTGCCCACGGGTTCGCGGTGCACCGAGAAGCTCTGCCCGACGGCCATGACGATCTCCAGCCCGTGCTGACCGATGCGGGTCGGGTCGGGCGCGAGGATCTCTGGTGGCGTCGGGTTGCTGTCCCACACGGACACCTCGACCGCGCCGCCGTCGACCTCCAGGGTCAGCAGGCACGGACCGGGTGCGTACTTTCGGGCGTTGGTCACCAGCTCGCTCACGACGAGCTGCACCATGCCCATCGCGCGACCGGACACCGGCAGCCCGTGCACGGCCTGCACGTCCGTGAGGAAGGTACGGGCCAGATCACGGGCGGCGGCGATGTCCTCGCTGCCCTCGAACGCACCGGACACCGAGATGACGTCTCCCAGCACCGACTGCCGGCCGCCACCGCCCACTGCCTGCCCCATGCCGAACCTCTTCCCCCTGGGCGACCTGCCCTTGGCGCGTTTCGTTTACCCCCGAACTCTCACATCACGCATGCGCGTGCCAGAAGGGAGGGTGGCGTCCGCACCACCGGTCCTGGGAACGCGTACACCTCCCGGCCTGTCGCGCCGCTCAAGCCAAGCAGCGCTGATCGGCGAGCCCGGCCCGTACACTCCCTCGCTCTGGACCGGGAGGGCCGTCTGCGAGCCGCCGTGCCATTCGCACAGCAGGACGGTGGCGTCGTCGGTGAGGTGCCCGTCGTGGTGTGCGAGTACGGCCCGCACGAGCCGGCGCCAGGCCCGGCAGCTCCTCGAAGGCGGAGAGGTGACTGGCCCGCAGCAAGGCGTGCAGCATACGGGCGGAAGCGTCGAGCGAAGCCATGCCGGTCAACCTGTCGGACAGGGACGGCCCGCGTCCGCCCGTCGGCATCACGATGCGAGAGGGCCACGGGTCCTGGTGCTCGGCAGACGAAAACGAGATGCCCGAACGGATGTCACGACCAGCGTACGACCCGGATTCTCGGTGAGGTGGCCTGTTGGCGCGGCTGCTGGACGCCCACGGCCCTTCGGCTCAGTCGGCACTACGCCGCGTCCCACTGGTGCGCCCTGCCGCCGCGCCACTCGACCCACAGGGGATTGTCCATGATCGCCTCCGGGTCCAGTACGCCGGCGGCTTCCAGGAACACGGCCAGATCGTGGTCGGAGTAGGCCAGCCCCAGGATCTCGTCACGGCCGTGGCGGTGCAGGCTGACCCGTCGGCCGCCCGACGCGGACGGCCGGTGCACGACGATCGGAGCACCGCCCATGACACCAGCCTGCCCCGTTCCGGCCGCCGGTTCCAGTTCCAGAACCGGTCGGCCGGTGACCGCTCCCCCGCCGGGCGAAGATGTCGTCGTAGGTCGGACTGGACATGCGGGTCAGTCGGAGGGTGATCCACCCGAGGCCGGACAGGCCGCGTGGGATGCTGGAAGGGAGTGGTCGTCCCACCGGCTCCCCCGCGGAGTCGGGGCGGCCGTGACGCCGGGCGATTCCCGTTCGGGCTCGTACCTCCGGGCCCCTCGCGACGCTCCGCCCGCGCCGACAGCAGGCAGCTCCCGCACAAGGGACTCTCCCATGACATACGACGGCTCCCACGTGACCGAGATCCTCCTGGAGAGCGATTCCCTGGACGGGTTCCTCGACGGGCTTGCCGATTTCGCCCTGACCCGCACTCCCGCGGCGGGCGCCTGCGGAATCACCCTCAGCCGCGAGGGCCGGCACCTGACGGTGGCCAGCTCCGGCGACGGCGCCCGGGAACTGGACGAGAAGCAGTACGGCCTGAACGACGGGCCATGCCTGCAGGCGCTGCGCCAGGGCGAGGAGCTCATCGTGACCGACATGCTCGGCGAGGAGCGCTGGGGGCCCTACCCCGTCCACGCCATGGCCAACGGCACCCGCTCCTCGCTCTCCCTGCCCATCGCCGCCCACACCCACACCGCCGGGGCACTCAATCTCTATTTCGCGAAGCCCGACGGCTTCGCCGACGCGGACCTCGAGCTGCTGCGTTCGGTGGCCGCGCAGGCCACCGGCGCGATCGCCCTGGCACAGCGCATCGCCGACGCCCAGGAATTCGCCAATGATCTTGAGACCGCGCTGCGCTCACGCACCGTGATCGACCAGGCCATCGGCATCATCATGGGCCAGCGGCGCTGCGACGCCGAGCAGGCTTTCACCCTCTTGCGCAGCGCCTCGCAGCACCGCAACATCAAGCTCCGCGACCTGTGCGCGGAACTGGTCGCCGGCGTCGGCGGCCGGCCGCCGAAGGAAGACCGGCTGCGTCCTCGCCCCTGACCGGATCCGCCGGGCCCGGACGTCAGCTTCGTGCCGCCACCCACCGGTCCGGGCAAAGGCGGGGCCCTGTCACCGGTCGCCGCCGGCGCAAGGCCCCGCATCCCTGGGTTCAGTCGGTCGACAGCGGCTGAAGAAGGTCTCCCACCTGCGGGTCGGGCAGGGAGCGGGCGACGTCGGCCCGGCCGACCATGCCGGCCAGGTCGTGGCCGTCGATGACCGGCAGCCGGCGCACCTTGTGCGCGGTCATGCGGCGCCGTCGTCGGCGCCGATGGTGACCGCCTCGCCCTGCGCCCAGCTCGCCTTTCCCGCCGGACGCGCCTCGTCGCGGCCTCGGTGGCCGCGGGCGGGGTCACGGGCCGGAGGCGCCGGCCGTTCGCCGTCCCGCCCGGGAGGCGGCGTACGCGGCTTCCCGCAGCCTGCTGAACCGGGCCGTGGGGCGCAGGTGCGGCAGGTGGTTGAGGTAGGGGTCGTACGAGACGGTGTCCTGGGCGGGGAGGTCGTGGGGAGGGCCGGTGGTGACGGTGCCCAGAGCGCGCCACCCCTGTCCGGGCGGCGCGGCGCACAGGTGGAACGTCAGCGGCCCGGCCCGGAGCGTGGTGCGCAGGGCAGCCAGGTTGTTGGGTACGAAGGGTGAGGACACATCGGGGTGGGCGGCCAGCACAGCGTGGTGCTCGCCGATCCGGTAGGCGAGGAGTGTGGAGTACGGTCCGCCCAGTGCGTCGAGGCGCGGCAGCGGCAGGTGCCGGGTCCGCCGCCCGGCGCCGCTGCTGGTCAGCAGCAGGTCCAGGGACCGCCCGGGGCCCGCGGCGTCGTGCACGCGCAGCGCGAGCCCCAGGGCGTCCGGCAGCCGTCCGGGCAGCCCGACGGCGCGCGACCACCGCATCCGGACCTGGTGGTCCCCCGGCTCGTCGAGCCACGGCTCGCCCCAGGGGGGACCGGACGGCTGTACGGCGAGCACACCGTCGCAGCTGACCCCGAACGGATGCAGCGCCGGGGCGTGGCGCCAGTGCGCGATGCCCCGCGCGGCCCGTGCGACGAGCCCAATGCCCGCGGGCACTTCCGTATCCGTCCCCGAAGTCGACGACATGTCGTGGGTCAACGAGATCCGCTCCTTTCGGCGATGCGCGTCCCGACGCGAGTGCCCGAACCGGGGGCGGCGAACCCTTCGCCGGTGTCTTGTTCACGGCGGCGGCGGGGATGCCCGGCCCTCGCAGGACGGACGCCGGACGCGACGGCCGGTGCCCGCGAGCGGGACCGCTCACCAGGGGTCGAGGTCGTGAGCTGCTTGCTGCCCGTGCCGCCGATGCCTGCAGGGCTTGGACCAGGTGCGCGATGCTCGCGCCTCGCTGATCCGGGTGGTGGCGGCCGTCAACCGGGTGGGTCGGGGAC
>NZ_VBVX01000790.1 GCF_005981925.1 Streptomyces albidochromogenes | reverse complement strand
CACGGGGGGCGTCCTGCACGAGCGGCAGTACCTGCACGGGGTACGGGCTCGCGGGCTGTCGCTGGACGCGTTCGACGACGCGCGGGCGGTCGGGAAGGTCGCCTGCCGTTCCCCGGAGGCGGGCGCGTCGGGGCTGTTCCGGGGAACGTTCGACGTGCGGGGCGCGGGCGACGCGTCGCTGCGGCTGCCCGGCTGGGAACGTGGCTTCGTGTGGGTGAACGGCTTCTGCGTCGGCCGGTACTGGTCGGTCGGCCCCCAGGAGTCCCTGTACGTTCCCGGGACCGTTCTGCGGGAGGGCGAGAACGAGGTGTGGGTGCTGGAGCTGGAGCGCGCCGGTGAGGGGGCGGTGGAGTTCGGCCGGCCGGGGGCGGACGTCGGGGAGGGCC
>NZ_VBVX01000789.1 GCF_005981925.1 Streptomyces albidochromogenes | reverse complement strand
CTTCAATATGGGGTCTTTCAATATCAGAATGGTCTACTTTTTGGTCCACTTTACATCTATTCTCTGGGCAATCATTGCTTAATATCCTCTTAGTAACGACAACACTTACCTGACGGAAACACCTGGCATATTGTCTTTAGTTATATGTATTAGGTAGTAAATATAATTGCACTTAGTGTCTACTTTTAAAATTTTTTTTCAGTATCGATAGACAATTCCTACGCAGTAAGACCGAACGGGTAAGAATTTTTCGCAGTGGCCGGCGTTTTTGTGTAACCGAATTTATTTAGGGTTGTAAATTACACGAATGCTGGATATTACGCGTAGGGGTTAAAAAGCAGTCACAGTAGGGGGCCAAATAGTTGCAAAAAGACCATAGTATAGTAT
>NZ_VBVX01000788.1 GCF_005981925.1 Streptomyces albidochromogenes | reverse complement strand
CTGTCCCGTGATTTTGTGAGATTTGATAATACCTCTTCTCGGAGCACGGAGCAGACCATTAGAGGTTGTTCCGTCCTCAGTAAACGTGACAGGCTACCATCACCCTCACGGGCTCCCATAACCCCTGAGCTGAGTGCAAGAAGGAGTCAAGGCATCCATAGACCGGCTCCCCATATGCTGGGGTCTCCTATTTCTCGTTTTCCCATAACCCCCGTTCTGCAATCTCGGCCAGGGCAATCCCAAGCTTCAAAATTACGAAGGCGGCTAACGGAGAGTTCGGAAGATGTGTATTCAAGAAGCTTTTTTTCGCCAGGAGCCTCTTTGGATGAGTCCCAAAGAAGGCATAATCCTGTGTCTTCTGATTTGTCCTCTGATTTGTCCTCTGAT
>NZ_VBVX01000787.1 GCF_005981925.1 Streptomyces albidochromogenes | reverse complement strand
TTGGTATAATAGTAGCGTATAATCCACAGTCAGTACCATAAACTCTAATCTTATTAATTCCTTTGCTTTTAATTAATTCTAAATCTGATTTAATTGTAGAGGCATGTTTACATGCTACATCGTTTGCATATGGTGAATGGGCAATTGCAGTTGGGGCAGAAATGCTTCCAGAAGAGGCTGAAGAACTTGAACCTGAGTCTGAAGTTGATTGAGTGGAGTCAGTGGAACTAGTTGTTTCCTGATAGGTGGATGAGGAAGTTATAGTGTTTTGTGGAGAAGTAGTTTCAGGAGCGTTTGTTGAAACCGGTTCATTGTCATCCGGGCTGTTTGTTGAAACTGGTACATTGTCATTTGGACTGTTTGTTGAGGTTGGTGCATTATCTTGTAC
>NZ_VBVX01000114.1 GCF_005981925.1 Streptomyces albidochromogenes | reverse complement strand
CCCTCCCTCCCCGAGGACCGATGTCACCCACACCACCCGAAGGCGAACCCGGCGCGCCGGCCACGGCGCCCACGCCGGGCACCGCGGGAAGCCGTCGTCGGCGTACCGTTCGCCTGCGCACCCTGCTCGTCGGCCTGGCGGTCGTCCCCACCGTCGCGATGGGCACCCAGTCCGCCCTCACCGCGAACCGGTTGCTGAACCAGTCGCAGCACCTGCGTACGGACGTGGCCGCCGGTGAGCGCATCGGCGTACCCGCGTACGCGCTCATGCTCCAGCTGCAGGCCGAGCGGACCACGACCGCCGCGCGGTGGGCGGGCTCGCGGGTGTCCGGAAACGAACTGCGCGACCGGCGCGCCGCGACGGACCTGGCCGCCGACGCGTTCCGCCGGGCGGCGGGGTCCGGGCGGCCGCCGCACCACCTCGGCAGCCTCACCGACAGCCTCGACGACCTCGACGCCCAACGCGAGCGCGCGGACGCCCGCCACGGCAGCGCCGACCGCACGCTCGGCTACTACACCGACGTGATCGGCAAGACGATCGACGTCTACCAGCAGGAGTTCAGCCACACGCAGGACGCCGAGCTCACCCAGGAGAGCCGGCTGGTCACCACCATGTTCTCCGCGTCCGAACTGGTCGCGCGCGAAGAGGCCGTCCTCGCGTCGGCCGGCCCGGCCGGGGAGCTGACGACCTCGCGGTTCGCCGCCTACGTCAACGCCGTCGGGGCGCACCGGTACCTGTACGAGACGGCGATCGTGCCGTACCTGCCCGCAGCGGAGCACGACGCCTACCAGCGGATCACCGGCTCGGGCGCGTGGCAGGCGAAGACCCGGATCGAGAACGTCGTGCTGTCCGACCACGAGGACACCGCGTCCGGCGTGAAGCTGCCGCTCCAGGCGGCCGGATGGCGGACGGCGCACGACACGCTGGCCGCGCAGCTGGCCTCGCTCAACGCCGCCCGCTCGCGCGGCGTGCTCGAACGCGCCGACGCCAAGGCGACGGAACTGGAGTCCGAGGTCACCTGGCTGATCGCGGGAAGCGGCGGGGCGCTGCTGCTCGTCGCCGGCGTCGTCGTCCTCACCACGCGCTCGGTCCTGCGCCGCCTGCACGGCCTGCACGAGCGCACGGTGGCGATCGCCGAGCAGACGCTGCCCGACGTCGTCGCCCGGCTGCGGCGCGGTCAGCCCGTCGACGCGGACGCCCTGCCCGTGCCCACCGGGGCGCGGGACGAGGTCGGACGGATCAGCGACGCGTTCGCGCGGGTCGTCGCCGTGTCCGTGGACGGGCACCGGGAGCTCTCCGACGAACGCCACGGGTTCGGCCTGTTCGCCGCCGGCATCGCCGCGCGCACCGGGAACCTGGTCAGCCGCCAGCTCAGCCTGACCGAGGAGCTGCAGGACACGTTCGGCCACGACGAGGCGCTGCTCGCCCAGTTGATGCGCTCCGACCAGCTGACGGTCGGGATGCGGCGGCAGATCGAGAACCTGCTCATCCTGGCGGGCGGTGAGGTCCCGGACCCGCACACCGAACCCATGCGCGTCGCCGACCTGCTGCGCGAGGCGGCCGCCGAGGTGGAGGACTTCCGGCGGATCGAGCGGCAGGCCCTGGACGAGATCAGCGTGGAACCACGCGTGATCAGCCAGATCAGCCATCTCCTGGCGGAGCTGCTGGACAACGCGACCCGGTTCTCCCCGCCCAGGTCGAAGGTGGTCATCCGGGCCGAGCTGGTCGCCGACGGCCTGTCGGTCGAGATCGAGGACCGGGGCCCACGGGTGTCGCCCGCCAGCTACGAGGAGATGAACCGGCGGCTGCACTCCGCCCCGCCGTACGCCGTCCTGGCGCGCAACGCGCACCGGCTCGGGCTCTTCGTCGTCGGCCACCTCGCCGACCGGCTGCCCGCCACCGTCACGCTCCGCCGCTCGGTCTACGGCGGTACGGCGGCCGTGGTGATCATCCCTGGTGAGCTGCTCGTGCCGACGGAGCGCGAACCGGCGGGCGCGCCGCCGGAGCCCGCCCGCGCGGCGGCCGTCGCCGCGCCCGCGGCCGC
This sequence comes from Streptomyces albidochromogenes, assembly GCF_005981925.1. GTDB lineage: Bacteria > Actinomycetota > Actinomycetes > Streptomycetales > Streptomycetaceae > Streptomyces > Streptomyces albidochromogenes. Next base: position 17,495 of record NZ_VBVX01000114.1, on the reverse strand, counting down.
CCGGACCCCGCCGCCGGTCCTCCGCGCCGAACGGCCCACGGGGCCCGGCGCGGAAGGAAGGCCCGCGCTCCCCAGCCGGCGCAAGGACGAGGGGGAGCGCGAGCGCGTGTACGCGGCCCCGCCCACCGCGCCGGCCGGCGACGCGCGCCCCGCCCTCCCCGAGCGCGTACCGCACACCCACATCGCCGAGCAGCTGCGCGAGCCGCGTACGGCACAACAGCCGGCCGGCCAGGACCTGGCCACCCCCGAAGAGGTGGCGGACGCCTGGGCCGACTACGAACAAGGGACCCGGAAAGTGGAAGCAGAGCTCCGACAGGACCAGCCATGACGACGACACCGAACGACATGATCTACAGCATCCTGGACAACAACCTGAGCAGGATCGCCGGCATCGAGGGGGCCGTCCTCCTGTCCAACGACGGGATCAAGCTCAGCGCCTACCTCCTGGAACGCGACCGGGCGGAGCGCATCGCCGCCGCGTCCTCGGGCATCGCGGCCACCATGAAGGCGATATCCCGGGAGATCGACGGCGGCGGGGTGATCCGGCAGCTCGTCGAGATGGACGACCGCTACCTGTGCATCGTGGGATGCGGCGAGGGCAGCACCCTGATCGTCGTCACCTCGCGCAAGGCGCGGCTGGGCGAGCTGGGCGGCGAGGCGGTACGGACCGCCCAGGCGCTCGGCGAATGGCTGGGCACCCCCGAGCGCGTTCAGGCACTCCCGTCGTAATGCCGGACGCCCCGCGGCCACGCGGCCGCCGCCGGACGCGGCTGTACGCCCTGACCGACGGCCGTACAGCCGCTCCGCGCACCGTCCTGACCATGGACACGATGATCACGGCGGCGGTCGGCGGGGACGCCCTCGGCGGCCTGCCCACCGAATGGCAGACCATCCTCGCCATGTGCCCGTCCCCCGACGGGCGGGCGGTCGCCGAGATCGCGGCGCGGATGCACATGTGCCTCACCCCCATGGCGGTCCTGCTCGGCGAACTCGCGGACCGCGGGCTGATCCGCCACCGGGCGCCCCTGGAAGGCGCCGAGACCAGCAACGTCCACCTGCTCATGAGAATCAGGGACAGCCTTGCCCACCTTTGAGACCTCAGCCCGGCGAGCGACCGGACCGGCGGAACCCGCCGGGGCGACCGAGGCCGCTCCCGTCAAGATCCTCGTCGCGGGCGGCTTCGGCGTGGGCAAGACGACGCTCGTCGAGACGATCTCCGAGATCGAGCCGCTGCGTACGGAGGAGCGCCTGACGGCCGCCGGGGTGGGCGTCGACGACCTCGACGGCATCGAGTCCAAGACGGTGACCACCGTGGCGATGGACTTCGGGCGCATCACCCTCACCGACGCCGGCGTCGTCCTCTACCTCTTCGGCACGCCCGGGCAGGAGCGCTTCTGGTTCATGTGGGATGACCTGCTGAACGGGGCGTTCGGCGCGGTCGTCCTGGTCGACACCCGGCGCCTGGACCGCAGCTTCCCGGCCGTCGACTTCTTCGAGAGCCGCGGGTTGCCGTTCGTGGTCGGCGCGAACTGCTTCCACGGCGAGCAGGCGTACACGGCCGACGAGATACGGGCGGCGCTGCACCTGCGTGACCCCGAGACGCCCGTCCTCATGCTCGACGCCCGCTCCCGCGACGACGTCCGCGACGCCCTGCTGTCCCTTCTCGACCTGCTCATCGCCAAGGCCCCGGCCACCGCGGCCCTCTGAGCGCCCCGCGAGAGCCGCGTCTTTCCCCGCCGCGCGGCCACTTCCTCCCGCTTGGCCTTCCCGGCGTGCGTCCGGCCGGAGTCGGACGGACGATGTAGCCGATGAGCGGAGTAGCTGTGACCAAGGGAAACACGGCGCCGGGCACCGACGATGCCCTCGTCGTACTGAAGAACGTCAACAAGCACTTCGGCGCGTTGCACGTGCTGCGGGACATCGACCTGACCATCCGGCGCGGCGAGGTCGTCGTCGTCATCGGGCCGTCCGGGTCGGGCAAGTCCACGCTGTGCCGTGCCATCAACCGGCTGGAGGCCATCGACTCCGGAGAGATCGCCATCGACGGCAGGCCGCTTCCGGCCGAGGGCCGCGAGCTGGCGGCGCTGCGGGCCGACGTGGGCATGGTGTTCCAGTCCTTCAACCTGTTCGCCCACAGGACCGTGCTGCAGAACGTGACACTGGGCCAGATCAAGGTCCGCAAGAAGGACAAGAAGGAAGCCGAGGACCGGGCGCGCGCGCTCCTCGAACGGGTGGGCGTGACCACCCAGGCGGACAAGTACCCCGCCCAGCTCTCCGGCGGCCAGCAGCAGCGCGTGGCGATCGCCCGGGCGCTGGCCATGGAACCGAAGGTCATGCTCTTCGACGAGCCGACCTCGGCCCTCGACCCCGAGATGATCAACGAGGTGCTGGAGGTGATGCAGCAGCTCGCCCGCGACGGCATGACGATGGTCGTCGTCACCCACGAAATGGGCTTCGCCCGGTCGGCCGCCAACCGTGTGGTCTTCATGTCGGACGGCCGGATCGTGGAGGAGACGACGCCCGACGAGTTTTTCACCAACCCGCGCAGCGACCGGGCCAAGGACTTCCTCTCGAAGATCCTGCACCACTGAGGCCGCCCCGACGGGCCCCGACGACTCCCCCCACCACGAATCCCCAGGGATGATCACCATGAAGATCCTCAAGGTCACCGCCGCGACCGCCACGGCGCTCGCGCTGTCGCTGACCGCCGCGGCCTGCGGTTCCGACGACGGCGACGACAGTGGTTCCGGCAGTGGCGGCGACAAGATCACGGTCGGCATCAAGTTCGACCAGCCGGGCCTCGGCCTGAAGACCCCGGACGGCAAGTACACGGGCTTCGACGTCGACGTGGCGACCTACGTCGCCAAGGAACTGGGCCACGAGCCCGGCGACATCGAGTGGAAGGAAGCCAAGAGCGCCGACCGGGAGACGCTCCTGGAGCGCGGCGACGTCGACTTCATCGCGGCCACCTACTCGATCAACGAGGAGCGGCAGAAGAAGGTCGACTTCGCCGGTCCCTACCTCCTGGCCCACCAGGACATCCTCGTGCGCGCGGACGACGACTCCATCAAGAAGCCCGAGGACCTGAACAACAAGAAGCTCTGCTCGGTCACCGGTTCCACCTCCGCGCAGAACGTGAAGACCGAACTCGCGCCGGACGCGCAGCTCCAGGAGTACGGCGGTTACTCCGAGTGCCTGACCGGCCTGGAGAACAAGGTCATCGACGCCCTGACCACCGACGACTCGATCCTGGCCGGTTACGCCGCGCAGCCGGAGCACCAGGGCAAGTTCAAGCTCGGCGGTTTCAAGCTGAGCAACGAGAACTACGGCATCGGTGTCCAGAAGGGCAGCGAACTGAAGGAGAGGATCAACACCGCTCTGGAGAAGATGGTCGAGGACGGCTCCTGGGACGAGTACGTCGAGAAGAACTTCGGCCCGGCCGACTACAAGAACGAGCCGGCCCCGAAGATCGGGAACATCGTCAACTGAAGCGGATCACGACCGGCGCGCCGCACCCCGTAGCGGCGCGCCGCGCCCTCCACCCACGCGGAAGTGCGGGAGACCGTGTTCGACTTTCTTGAAGGTTACGATCTGCTGGGCGCCTTCTGGGTGACGATTCAGCTCACCCTCTACTCGGCCGTCGGGTCCCTGATCTGGGGCACGCTCCTGGCCGCCATGCGGGCCAGCCCCGTCCCCCTGATGCGCGGCTTCGGAGCCGGCTACGTCAACGTCGTACGGAACATCCCGCTGACGGTGATCATCGTCTTCACCTCGCTGGGCCTCTTCCAGACGCTCGGCGTCAGCCTCGGCGCCGACGACTTCGAGACCGTCAACTTCCGGCTCGCCGTGATCGGCCTGATCGCCTACACCTCCGCGTTCGTCTGCGAGGCGCTGCGCTCCGGCATCAACACGGTGCCGGTCGGCCAGTCCGAGGCGGCGCGCGCCATCGGCCTGAGCTTCCCGCAGGTGCTGTCGCTCATCGTCCTGCCGCAGGCGTTCCGTTCCGTGGTGGGCCCGCTGGCGAACGTACTGATCGCCCTGACGAAGAACACCACGGTGGCCGCCGCGATCGGGGTCGCCGAGGCCGCGACCCTGATGCGGGAGATGATCGAGAACGAGGCGCAGCTCATCCTCATCTCGGCCATCTTCGCCTTCGGATTCATCTGCCTGACCCTCCCGACCGGCCTCTTCCTCGGCTGGGTGAGCAAGAAGGTGGCGGTGCGGCGATGACCTCCGTTCTGTACGACGTCCCCGGGCCCCGCGCCAGGCGGCGCAACGTCCTGTTCACGATCGTGTTCCTGGTCGCGCTCGCGGCGCTGGTGTGGTGGGTGGTGCGGAGCCTCGCCGACAAGAACCAGCTGGAATGGGTCAAGTGGGAGCCGTTCTTCACCGACGGCCGGTCCTGGACGACGTACATCCTGCCCGGCCTGAAGAACACCGTCATCGCCGCCGCCCTGGCCATGGTCATCGCACTGCCCCTCGGAGCGCTCTTCGGCATCGCCCGGCTCTCCGACCACCGGTGGGTGCGCGCGGTGGCCGGCACCGTCGTCGAGTTCTTCCGCGCCATCCCGGTGCTGATCCTGATGCTCTTCGCCAACGCGGCGTACTCCGAGTTCACCGACATCAGCCCCGACAACCGGCCGCTGTACGCCGTGGTCACCGGCCTGGTCCTCTACAACGCCTCGGTGCTCGCCGAGGTGGTGCGCGCCGGCATCCTGTCCCTGCCTGCCGGGCAGACGGACGCCGCCAAGGCGGTCGGCATGCGCAAGGGCCAGACGATGCGGTACGTGCTGCTGCCGCAGTCCGTCACCGCGATGCTGCCCGCGCTCGTCAGCCAGCTGGTGGTCATCGTCAAGGACACCGCGCTCGGCGGCGCCCTGCTCGGCTTCTCCGAACTGCTGGCGTCGGTGCGGCCCATGAGCGCGAACTACGGGGCGAACACCATCGCCAGCTTCACCGTAGTCGCCGTGATCTTCGTCCTGCTCAACTTCGCGCTCACCACCTTCGCCGGCTGGCTCGAACTCCGGCTGCGGCGCGGCAGGAAGTCCACGGGCGCGGTGGTCGGCGCCGACGCGGTCGCGGACCTCGCGACGCCGGGCGAGCACATGACTCCCCCCGGACCGGACCGGAGGAAAAGCTGAGCGGGCCCCGGGGCGCGGCGGCGACAATGCCGCCATGGTCGAGAGCGCCGAGCCACCGCGGGTCCTGGTCGTCGAGCACGAGGCGGAGTGCCCGCCCGGGCTGTGGGGCGGGTGGCTGACCGGGGCCGGCCTGCGCCTGGACGTCGTACGCCCCTACCTCGGCGACCCGGTGCCCGGGGGAGCCGGGGCGTACGACGGCCTCCTCGTCCTGGGCGGATCCCCCGGCCCGCTCGACGACGAGCGTCACCCGTGGCTGCCCGCCACCCGGGCTCTGCTGCGGACCGCGTTCGAACACGGCACGCCCACGTTCGGCATCTGCCTCGGAGCCGAGCTGCTGACCGTGGAGCTGGGCGGCCGCGTCGAACGCCGCCGCACGCCGCAGATAGGCGTGTACGAGCTGGAGGTGCTGCCCGCGGCTGCCGGCGACCCCGTCTTCGGGGGGCTGGCCGGCAGCCCGCCCGCCATGCTCTGGCACCTGGAGGAGATGGCCGTACTCCCTCCGGGAGCGGTCCCCCTGATGGGCGGAACCACCTCCCCGCACCAGGCCTTCCGCCTCGGCGCCCACGCCTGGGGCACCCAGTTCCATCCCGAGGCGACCCCGCGGATCGTCACCGACTGGGCCCGCGAGAGCGCCGTACTGCGCCTGGCGGGGGCCGGGGCGGACGAGATCGTCGGGCAGCTCGCCGCCGCGCGCGCCGCCACGGAGCGGACCTGGCGTCCGGTCGCCCGCCGCTGGGCCTCCCGGGTCCGCCTGCGGCACGCCGGCCGCCTGCTGCCCTCGTGAACGGCGCCGCGACACCGGGCGATATTCTCGGCCCGAGAAGCGCCTGACCAGGGCCGCGCGCGAGGAAGGGGGGTGGGTTCCGTCATGGCGACACCCATGGGCACCGTGGATCTCTTCGACCAGGAGTACGTGCTCGACCCCTTCCCGGTGTGGGACGGGCTCCGGGAGAACGCGCCGGTCCACTACGAACCGGACACCGGCCTGTGGCTGGTGAGCCGGTACGACGACGTACGGGCCGTACTGCGCGACACGCGCACCTTCCTGCCGGACAACGCGATGGACGCGATCGGCCGCTTCTCGATGCCCACCCTGCGCGTCCTCGCCCGGTCCCGGTTCGCCCTGCCTCCCACCCTCGCCAGCAACGGCGGCGAGAGCCACGCCGGCTACCGGCGCGTCATGACCCGGCTCCTGAACGCCCAGGCCGTCACCGCCGCCGTGCCGATGATCGAGCGGGTGACGGGGGAGTGCCTCGACCGGCTCGAACGGCGGCTCGACGCCGACGGCGTGTGCGACCTGGCCACCACCCTCGCGCGGGACGTCCCGCTGCGGGTCCTGCTGCGGATGCTCGGCCTCGAAGGGGCCGAGGACGTCGGCCTCGACACCCTCGCCCGCTGGGGCGACGCCTCGCTCGAACTGTTCTGGGGACGGCCGGACGCCGCCCGCCAGACCGAGCTGGCCGGGGAGGCGGCCGACTTCTACTCCTGGCTCCGAGGACTCGTGACCGCGCCGGGAGCCGCGTCGGGCACGCTGCTGGCAGCGCTCGCGGAGCACCGGCTGCCGGACGGCCGGCCCCTGCGCCCCGCCGAGTCCGCCGCGGTGCTCTACTTCATCGTCATCGCCGGTCAGGCGACCACCCGGCAGATGCTGAGCATCATGTTCCGGCGCGCGCTGGGCGAACCGGGGCGGTGGCCGCGCTTCGCGGAGGAACCGGACGGCGTGGAGCCCTGGGCCGACGAGGTCCTGCGGCGGGAGCCGCCCATCACCACCTGGCGGCGCGTCACCGCCCGGCCCGTCACGCTCAGCGGCGTGGACATCCCGGCGGGCGCGCCCCTGCTCCTGATGCTCGCCTCCACCGGATCGGACCCCGAGGTGTTCGACGACCCCGAGCAGCTCTGCCCGCACCGGCCGAACCGGCGCAAGCACCTGGCCTTCGGTGTGGGGCGGCACCGGTGCTCCGGGGCCGAACTGGCCCGTACGGAGGCCGACGTGGTGCTGCGGATGACCGCCGCCCGGCTGCCGGACCTGCGGCTCGTGGACCCCTCGACGGCCCCGGAGATGCTGGGACTGCTCTCCTTCCGGGCCCCGCTGCGCGTTCTCGTGGAGCGCGCCGCGCCCCACCCCGGAGCGGGGCGGGACGCGGCGGTCCGGTGATCAGGCGGCGGCCGGTGCGTCCTGCCGCACGGTGATCGCGTTGAGGCGGATCGTGCAGCGGGCGGTGTTCCCGACGGTCAGCGCGCTGACCTCCCCGGGGCTCAGAGCCACCGTCACGTTGGCGCAGAAGGCGACGGCGTACAGCGCGTCCCCGCCCTCCTCGTCCTGGAGGGCGAACAGCAGGTTGTAGTAGTAGCTCGTACGGTCCGCCTCCTCCCGGTAGAAGGAGAGGTGCGTGCCCTCCTGCCGGCCCAGGGCCACGAACGCGTCGGTGAGCGCCGCCTCGGCCCGGTCCCAGAACGCGGAACCGGCGGACACCGCCGGAAGGGCCTGGCGCAGGGCCTCCTTGAGCGACAGCACCATGACGCTCACCGGGGCGGTCTCCTGGAGCCCCCAACCACGGATGATCTTCACCGTCGAGCAGTGGGGGACGGCGCTCGCCGCCCGGCTGATCTCACCGAAGTCGAAGTCCACCGTCGCCGGCGCGATCGCGTGCTGGAACCCGGCCTCGATGCTCCGCGCCCGGTCCATGAAGGACGACCCCACCTCGAAGACCGTCCTGAACGTGGTCTTCTCGGCGGCGATCTGGTCAGCCATTGCTGCTCCTGGTGTGTCGGAAGTGATCGCGCCCGGCGCAAGTATGCCGTTCGCTCCCGCGCCCGGCGCACGGGGCACGGCCCGTACCGGCGTCACGTCACAGGGGCTCGCCGGGCAACCAGGACAGATCGTCCAGGTCCGGCTCCGGCACCGGCCGCGGGCCGTCCGTCAGGGGCTGTTCCACCCACATCACCTTGCCGGTCGCCGTGTACCGCGTTCCCCACCGGCCGGCGAACTGCGAGACGAGGAACAGCCCCCGGCCGCCCTCGTCCGTGGTGGCGGCCCGCCGCAGGTGCGGGGCGGTGCTGCTGCCGTCGGACACCTCGCAGATCAAACCGCGCTCGTACATCAGCCGCACATGGATCGGCTCCGACCCGTAGCGGATCGCGTTGGTGATCAGCTCGCTCAGCATCAGCTCCGTCGTGAACCCGATGTCCCCGAGTCCCCAGGTCTCCAGCTGCCGGCCGCACGCCGCACGGACCGGGCCGACGGCCGCCGGGTCGGACGGGACGTCCCAGTCGGCGACCCGGTCGCGGTCGAGCAGATGCGTGCGGGCCACCAGCAGCGCGATGTCGTCCCGGCGGTGCGCGGGCAGCATCGCGCCGAACACGGCCTGACAGGTCTCCTCGGGTGAGGGGTTCGCGGGGTCCGCGAGCGTCTGGCGCAGCAGGCGCAGACCGGTGTCGATGTCGCGGTCGCGGTGCTCGATGAGCCCGTCGGTGTAGAGGACGAGCCGGCTGCCCTCCGGCAGCCGCACCTCGGCCGTCTCGAACGGGAGGCCGTGCAGGCCCAGCGGCGGGAAGACCGGCACGTCGAGGATCTCCACCGTGCCGTCGGGGCGGACGAGCGCGGGCGCGAAGTGGCCCGCCGTGGCCATGGCGCACACCCCGGAGACCGGATCGTAGATGGCGTACAGGCAGGTGGCGCCCGAGATGCCGTCACCGTCGTCGTCGCCCTCCTCTTCGTCGATGCGCGAGACCAGCTCGTCGAGGTGGCCCAGCAGCTCGTCCGGCGAGAGGTCCAGGGCGGAGAAGTTGTGGACGGCGGTGCGCAGCCGGCCCATGGTGGCGGCGGCGTGCAGCCCGTGCCCGACGACGTCGCCGACGACCAGGGCCACCCGGGCTCCGGGCAGCGGGATGACGTCGAACCAGTCGCCGCCCACCCCGGCCTGCGCGGGCAGGTAGCGGTAGGCGACGTCCAGGGCGTCCTGCTCGGGCAGGCTGCGCGGCAGCAGACTGCGCTGGAGGGTCACGGCCATGGCGTGCTCGCGCGTGAAGCGGCGGGCGTTGTCGATGGCGACGGCGGCGCGCGCGGCGAGCTCCTCGGCGAAGGCCAGGTCCTCCTCCCCGAAGCGTCCGGTGGGCGCCGCGCGCCAGAAGTTGGCCATGCCCAGGACCACTCCCCGCGCCTGCAACGGCACCGACACCAGGGACCGGATGCCGAAAGCGAGGGCCCGGTCGGCTCCCTCGGGGTCCTGCGAACGCCAGCCGCGGGCGCCCGCCAGATCGGCCTCCAGCACCGCGTGGCCGCCCGCCAGGGCCGCCGCCATCGGCGTGGTGGGGACGACGAACCGGATCAGGTCGCCCACCGGCTGGAAGGGGCGGTCGGCGCCGCCGCCGCTCACCGCCGCGCGGCGCATCTCGGTGTGGGCGCCGTTCGGCTCCTCGCCGCGCAGTACGGGGTCCAGCAGCTCGACCGTGGCGAAGTCCGCGAACCCGGGCACGGCCACCTCCGCCAGCTCCTCGGCGGTACGGACCACGTCCAGCGTGGTGCCGATCCGCACGCCCGCCTCGTACAGCAGCTTCAGCCGCTCCCGGGCCACCTCCGCCGCGCCGGACAGGGCCCGCAGCTCGGTGGTGTCGCGGAGCGTCGCGGCGGTGCCGGGGAGGCCGCCGTACGGGGCGGTCGGCCGGGTGTTGACGGCCAGCAGCCGGTCCCCGGCCAGGTGGACCTCGTCGGTCACGGTGCGGCCGGAGACCAGGAGCCCGGCGACCGAGTCGTCGAGGCCGAGGTCGGTGATCAGCTGCCCCTCCGCCCCCGGCGGCAGTTCGAGGAGCCTGCGGGCCTCGTCGTTGGCCAGCGTCAGCCGGCCGTCGTCGCCGACGATGAGCACCCCCTCGCGCACGGCGTGCAGAACCGCGTCGTGATGTTCGTACATCCGGGTCATCTCGGTCGGTCCGAGGCCGTGCGTCTGGCGCCGCAGCCGCCTGCTCACGATGACGGCGCTGCCGGTGGCCAGGGCGAGGGCGGCGGCCCCGGAAGCGAGGAGTATGGGCAGGTGGCGGTCCACGGCGTCCCCGACGTTGTCGACCGTGACACCCGCGGCGACCAGGCCCACGACGGTTCCGCGGGCATCGGTGACGGGGACGACGGCCCGCGCCGCGTCGTTCGGGGCGCCCTTGAAGATCTCGGTGAAGGACTCACCGGCCGCCGCGCGCCCTACCCCCTCGGCCCGCAGGCCGATCAGGGCCGGATCGGTGTCGGCGTACCGGGTGCCGTTCGGGGCCATCACGGCGATGAAGTCGACGCCGGACCCTCGCTGGGCCGCGATCGTGGAGGCGCGCAGCGCGGTGGCCGGGTCGGCGGAGCGCAGGGCCCCGGCCGTGCCGGGGGCGTCCGCGAAGCCCTCCGCGACGGCCAGGCAGCGGTTGCGGGCGTCGCCCTCGCTGTCGCGGCGGGTCTGGAACGCGAGCGCGACGACGGCGGCGGTGATCAGCAGCACCGCGACGACGATCTGGAGCAGGAGCACCTGGCTCGCGGCGCTGCGCACCTCCAGCCGGGAGCGCACTCCCCGCCGGGACGAGCGCGGTGACCCGCCACCCCTGGATCGTCCGGGACGTCCGCTCATGCACTATTTCTAGCATTCTGCGGGAATTGTCGGGCGGGCCATTGGTCTGCCTGCCCGGGCGAGGCACCCGTGCGGGGTCCCGTCCGGGCAGGCAGCCGGTCGTTCTAGTACGGGCCGTTCACGTTGTCGATCGAGCCGTAGCGGTCGGCGGCGTAGTTGCACGCGGCGGTGATGTTGGCGACCGGGTCGTAGCTGTCCATCGACGTACCGGGCACGTGGTAGGCCGCGAACGTGGGCGCGATGACCTGGAGCAGGCCCTTGGACGGCGTACCGGCCACGGCGTTGGAGTCCCAGTTGTTGATGGCCCTCGGGTTGCCCGAGGACTCGCGCATGATGTTGCGGTGGATGCCCTCGTACGTGCCGGGGATGCCGTGCTTGGCCATGATGGCCAGCGACTCCTTGATCCAGCCGTCCAGGTCGTTCGTGTACGGCGTGGTCTTGGCCACGGCGGCACGGGCCTGCGAGCGGTCGGCGCGGTCGGCGGCCGGGGTGGCCTTCGCCGCGGGCTTCGCCGGGGCCTTGGCCTTGGCGCCGATCGTCAGCTTGAGGCCGGGGTGGATCAGCGAGGGGTTGCCGCCGACGACCTCGCGGTTGTCCTCGTACAGCTCCTGCCAGCCGCCGCGCACGTCCTGCTCGTCGGCGATCTTCGACAGGTAGTCGCCGGAGACCACGGAGTAGGTCTTGGTGCCGGCCTTCTTCTGCGGCGCGGCCTTCTCGGCGGCGGCCGGGGCGGCGGCCTTGCCGGCGGACGCGGCGGCCGGAGCCGACTTCTCCGCGGCGTTGGCGCCGGTGGCGGCGATGAGGGGAAGCGCGAGTACGGCTCCACCGGCTCCGGCGGCGGCGAAACCGCGGGTGAGCGGGTTGGACCTCGGGCGGCGGTGCTTACCCTTTGCGGGCATGGAACATTCCTCTCCGGCGCCTACGAGGTGAGCTGTCGGGTTCGGACTGGAGATGTCCGGCCGCGCCGTGGCGCGACTTCACCCCAAAGCCGGTCCGGAAGTGGAAATTCCGGTTGGCCGGCGTACTTACCTGGGTCCCCCGCTCCTGCCACGCGTGAGTGAGTGTGAGTGCGGATTCCGGGAGGTGGCAGGATTCGGCGGTCCACCCGGATTGACGGTGACGGTAAGCCGACGCGGCTCCCCCGTACAAGCCAGTCCATTCATGCGGTCATCGCCGCACGGGAATTACCGCCGCAATTCCCGTCACCCTCCGTGGATTACGGATCTTTGCGCCCCGCCTGTGAACAGGCATGTGCTCCCGGCGCCCCGCCACGCACCGTCACAAATATGATCCTGCTCACCAGCGCTCTCACCAGCCCCCGCACTCTCAGGGTGAGTTGACCGGCAATCGCCCGTTTCACCCCAACTGCAACTTATGCGTCATCTTATGGGCGTAAAGTCGACAATTGGGGCTGACGTCTCCCACCGGCCCACCTGGATCACCACAGAGATCATTGCCTCAGGAACCCATGTCGTATCGTCGAAACGCGCCGAAGTCGGCGAGCAGCGCCGACGGCAGACTTCAGGAGCCCGATGTGACACAGCAGCTGCCGCAGGTCCCGTCGACCGAGTCCGAGCCGGAGCTCGCCTCGGTGCGCAACTTCCGCGACGTGGGCGGGCTGCCGACGGTGGACGGGCGGCGGGTGCGGCACGGAGTGCTCTTCCGCAGCGGTCATCTGGCGCACGCCTCCGCCGCCGACGCGGCGTACCTCGGCTCGCTCGGCCTCCACACCATCTTCGACTTCCGCAACGCGGCCGACCAGAAGCTGGAGGGGCCGGACGTCGAGCTGCCGGGTGTGCGCAACGTCAACCTGCCGCTGACCGACCCGGCCGACGGCGCCGTGTTCTGGAAGATGGTCCGCGACGGGAACCTGGACGAGCTGCGCGAGATCCTCGCGGACGGCAAGGCCGCCGGCCGGATGTCGGCGACGTACCGGGTGATCATCAAGGAGCGGACGGCCGAGCACAGCCAGGTGCTGCACGCGCTGGCCGAGGACAGCGTCCCCGCGCTGATGCACTGCGCCGCGGGCAAGGACCGCGCGGGCCTGTCGATAGCGGTGACCCTGCTCGCGCTCGGCGTCGAGCGCGAGGCCATCGAGGCCGACTACCTCAAGTCGAACGACCCGCGCCGCCGCTACAAGGTCCACCGCAGCGACGACTCGTCGGCCGGGATGTCGCCGGAGGTCATGGAGCTGCTCAGCCCGCTCTTCGAGGCCCGCGCGGAGTACCTGGCCGCCGCCTTCGAGACGATCGAGGAGATCTGGGGAACCACCGACCGCTATCTCGCCGAGGGTCTGAAGGTCACGCCCGAGGTCCGCGAGCGACTGCGGACGCGTCTGCTCGACGCGAGCTGACCGCCGCGCGTCGAGGAGCGCGCCTTGATGAGCGCGAGTCGGTGAGCGCGAGTTGATCAGGGTGAACCGATCAGCGTGAGCCGCCGAGTGTGAAGAGCAGGTAGACAAAGGCCGCGAACAGGTGGCCCGCGACGAAGTACACGAACAGGCGGATCGCCAGACCCCGCGGGATCCTGTCCTCGACGAAGCGTCGCGCGGTGAGCTTCCGGTCCGGCATGTCAGGTCTCCTGGGGTAGGCACAGCCCGGCGGTGGCGCTCTGCAGCAGCGTGTGGACGAACAGCAGGTCGGTCCCCTCCGGGCCGGCCGCCGCGATGCGGTGCGGGGTCAGCGAGTCGAAGTGCGCGCTGTCCCCCGGGTCGAGGTGGTGGATGCTCTCGCCGAGCGCGAGCCGCAGCCGCCCCGACAGGACGTACAGCCACTCCTCGCCGGGATGGACGCGCACCAGGTCGCCCTGGGCGCCGTACGGCACGTGCACCCGCAGCGCCTGCATGGCGCGCCCGGAGCCGCCGGCCCGGTGGTACGTCCAGCCGTCGGCCTCCCGCGCCCGCGCCTCGTCGGCGCGCAGTACGGCGTCGCGGTCGCCCGGGGTCTCTCCGAGCAGCGCGGAGACCGTCGTACCGTAGACACGGGCCACCGCCAGCAGCATCGGCAGTGAGGGCTGGCGCTGCCCCGTCTCCAGACGGGACAGATGAGCGGGTGAGAGCCCGGCGCGGCGGGCGGCGGCCTCCAGCGTGAGACCGCTGTGCCGGCGCAGGTCGCGCAGGCGCGGGGCGACGGAGGGCATCGCCCCCTCGGCCGGCTCTTCGAGGCGGGGTGTCATGCCTCCATTGGGCCAGAGCGCTTACCCCGGAGGCAAACCCTTTGCCCGAGAGGCAAAAACTACCGGTTGGCGACCGCCTGCTTCACCAGGGTCCGGCCGAAGTCCCACATCAGCCCGCCGCCGCTGTGCGCGTCGTCCATCACGGCGGTGAACGCGGCGACGAAGCGCTCCACCTCCGCCTCCCCCACGATCAGCGGCGGGATGAGCTTGATCACCTCGAGGTGGTCTCCGGAGACCTGCGTGAGGATCCGGTGCTTCTGGAGCAGCGGTACGACGACCATCTGCGCGAAGAGCCCCTTGCGGGCGGCCTGCAGCATGGTCCAGCGGCTCCGCAGCTTCAGCGAGCTCGGGCGGCCGAACTCGATGCCGATCATGAGCCCGCGCCCGCGTACGTCGTGCAGCAGTTCGTAGCGGTCGACCAGCGCGGTCAGCCGCTCGCGCAGCAGGTCGCCGGAGCGCCGGGCGTTCGCGACGATCTCCTGGTCCTCCATCACCGTGAGAACGGCGAGGCCCGCCGCCATGGCCTGCGCGTTCGAGCCGAAGCTGGCCGAGTGGACCAGCACCCGGTCCATCGACGAGTAGACGCGTTTGAAGATCCAGTCCTTGCCGAGAGTCGCGCCGACCGGCACATAGCCGCCCGAAAGCGCCTTCGCGACGCACAGCAGATCGGGCTCGACGCCCTCCTCGTGCTGGTAGGCGTAGAAGTCGCCGGTGCGTCCCAGGCCCGTCTGCACCTCGTCCACGATCAGCAGGGCCTTGTGCCGGCGCAGCAGGTCCTGGGCGGCCCGCAGGAATCCCGGCGGGGCGTCGTGCACCCCCTTGCCCTGGATCGGCTCCACGACGAAGCCGGCCACGTCACCGCGCTTCAGCTCCCGCTCCAGGGCGTCCAGGTCGCCGAGGGCGATCGCCGTGTCGGGCAGCAGAGGCGCGAAGCCGTCCCGGAAGCCTGCCTCGCCGTTCACCGAGAGCGAGCCCGTCGTCAGACCGTGGAAGGCGTGCGCGCAGTACAGGATCCTGGGCCGGCCCGTCGCGAAGCGGGCGAACTTGAGCGCGGTCTCCACGGCCTCCGTACCGCTGTTGCCGAAGAAGACCCGGTCCAGGTGAGGGCTGTGCGTGAGCAGCTTCTCGGCGAGCAGTCCGGGCAGGGGCTGGCAGTCGAAGCGCGTCAGGTCGGCGAGCTGGGCGTCGAGGACGTCGTGCAGCGCCCGGCGTACGACGGGGTGGTGCCGGCCCAGGCCCATGACGCCGAAGCCGGCGAGCATGTCGAGGTAGTCGTTTCCTTCGGCGTCCCAGAAGTAGGCGCCCTCGGCCCGCTCGTAGACCTTGTCGAAGCCGATGGTGTGCAGCATGCGGGGCAGCTGGTGGTTCAGGTGCCTGGCGTGCAGCGCGTAGCGCTCGTCCCCGCGTTCCGCGAGGAGCTTCGCCAGGTCGAACCCCTGCGGGGCGACGTCCGTCATCGCGCGGTCTCCTTCGTGTTCCCCCACGGAGCGGCCCGGCCTTCACCGGCTGCCAGGGCGAGGCTGATGCGGCCGGCCACCGACGCGGGCGTGAGCCCGATGTCGGCCAGCACCTCACCGCGTTTCGCGTGCGCGAGGAACTGCTCGGGGATGCCGTACGTCCGCAGCGGTACGTCGGTGCCGGCGTCCCGCAGCGCCTGCCCGACGGCCGAACCCACCCCGCCGCTGCGGCTGTTGTCCTCGACGACCGCGACGAGGCGGTGGCGCCGCGCGAGCGGCGCGAGCTGTTCGTCGACGGGCTTGACCCAGCGCGGGTCGACGACCGTGCAGCCGATGCCGCGCTCCGCCAGCAGCCCGGCCGTCTCCAGGCAGACGGACGCGAGCGCGCCGACGGAGACCAGCAGGACGTCGGGCTCGTCGGCTTCGCTTTCGCTCAGCACGTCCATGCCGCCGACCCGGCGGACGGCGGGAATCACCGGTCCTACCGATTCCTTGGGGAAGCGCAGGACGGTCGGCGCGTCGTCGACGTCCACCGCCTCCCGGAGCTGGGCGCGCAGCTGCTCGGCGTCGCGCGGCGCGGCGATCCGCAGGCCCGGCACGACCTGCAGCAGCGACATGTCCCACATGCCGTTGTGCGAGGGCCCGTCGACCCCCGTGACGCCCGCCCGGTCGAGGACGAAGGTCACCCCGCACCTGTGCAGCGCCACGTCCATGAGCACCTGGTCGAAGGCACGGTTGAGGAAGGTCGCGTAGACGGCGACGACGGGGTGGAGTCCGCCGGTGGCGAGCCCCGCGGCGCAGACCGCGGCGTGCTGCTCGGCGATGCCGACGTCCCAGACCCGGTCGGGGAAGGCGGCGGCGAACTTGGTCAGTCCCACGGGGTGCAGCATGGCCGCCGTGATCGCGACGACGTCCGGCCGCCGCGCGCCGATCCTCGCGATCTCGTCGCCGAACACGGAGGTCCAGGACGGCCCGTCGGCTGGCGCGAGGGGGGCGCAGGTGAGCGGGTCCATCGCGCCGACCGCGTGGAACCGGTCGGCCTCGTCCTGCTCGGCGGCGGCGTAACCGCGCCCCTTCTCCGTCAGGCAGTGCACCAGCACCGGCCCGTGGAAACGCTTCGCGCGGCGGAGGGCGGACTCGACGGCCGCGATGTCGTGGCCGTCGATCGGCCCGACGTACTTCAGGCCGAGGTCCTCGAACATGCCCTGCGGGGCGATGAAGTCCTTGAAGCCCTTCTTCGCCCCGTGCAGCGACCCGTACAGCGGCTGCCCGATGACCGGGGTGTGCTGGAGCACGTCCTTGCCCCAGGCGAGGAACCGCTCGTACCCGTCCGTCGTGCGGAGCGTGGCGAGGTGGTCGGCGAGGCCGCCGATGGTGGGCGCGTACGAACGTTCGTTGTCGTTGACGACGATGATCAGCGGCCGGTCGCGGGCGGCGGCGATGTTGTTGATGGCCTCCCAGGCCATGCCGCCGGTCAGCGCGCCGTCCCCGATCACGGCGACGACGTGGTCGCTCCGGCCGCGCACCTGGTTCGCCTTGGCCAGGCCGTCGGCCCAGCCGAGGACCGTCGAGGCGTGCGAGTTCTCGATGACGTCGTGCTCGGACTCCTCGCGCGACGGATAGCCGGAGAGGCCGCCCTTGCCGCGCAGCTTGGAGAAGTCCTGCCGGCCGGTCAGCAGTTTGTGCACGTAACTCTGGTGGCCGGTGTCCCACAGGACGCGGTCGACGGGAGAGTCGAACACCCGGTGCAGGGCGATGGTCAGTTCCACCACCCCGAGGTTGGGCCCGAGGTGGCCGCCGGTCCGGGCCACCGCCCGGACCAGGAACTCCCGGATCTCGGACGACAGCTGACAGATCTCGGCCTCTGTCAGCCCCTTCAGGTCGCGCGGCCCCCGGATACTTTCCAAGATCGTCACGCTCGGGCCCCCTCTCTGGTTCCTTCAGCTCACGGTGACGGCGGGCGCCCCCGAAGGGCTGCCCTCCTCCTCCATACCTGCGGCGATCTTCATGGCCTCTTCGATGAGCGTCTCGACGATCTTCGACTCGGGAACGGTCTTGATGACCTCGCCCTTGACGAAGATCTGCCCCTTGCCGTTGCCGGACGCGACCCCGAGGTCCGCCTC
>NZ_VBVX01000113.1 GCF_005981925.1 Streptomyces albidochromogenes | reverse complement strand
CCCGTACCCCCCGTACCCCTCAGGCCACCAGCTCGCCGAAGGACTCCTCCTCGTCACGGCCGAAGCTGAGGACCTCGTCCTCGCGCAGCCGGCGCAGTGACCGCCAGATGCTGCTCTTGACCGTGCCGACACTGATGTCGAGGATGTCCGCGATCTCCGGGTCGGTGCGGCCCTCGTAGTACCGCAGGACCAGCATCGTGCGCTGGAGTTCGGGTAGCCGGGCGAGCGCCTGCCACAGCACGGCGCGCAGTTCGGTGCCGCGCATCGCGTCCGTGTCGTTCGCCGTCTCCGGCAGTTCCTCGGTCGGGTACTCGTTCAGCTTGCGCCTGCGCCAGGCGCTGATGTGCAGGTTCGTCATGGTGCGGCGCAGGTAGCCGCCGACCGCCGCCTTGTCGCTGATCCTGTCCCAGGCGCGGTACGTCGAGAAGAGGGCGCTCTGCAGCAGGTCCTCGGCCTCGTACCGGTCGCCGGTCAGGTGGTAGGCGGTCGCGTACAGGGAGGCGCGGCGCTCCTGGACGTAGGCGGTGAACGCCGCGTCGGCGCTCCCCGTCTGCGGCACCCGAGCGCCTTCCCCCGTCGCCTCCCGGTACGCCGTTCCCCCGTCGCCCCCCGCGGAAGCGTCCGGCACCGGGGCCATGTGCAAGGGCTGCGTGCGCTGGCGGCCGATGCCGCGGGCGCACCCCCGCCCCGCCCCGGAACCGGACTTCTCCGTACTCCTCGTGACATCGTGGAGCCGCGTGACAACTGCGCTGGAGGTGGTGCTGTGCAGTGCGTTCATCTCGCGCCCCCCGTCAATGGAGTCCGGTGCTGTCCGTGTGCCCAACAGCTTGCCGGGGCAGTTTCATCGGGGTGTCCGCCGACTGTCACAGCCGTGTCACAGGGAAGGGGCGCGGTCCAACTGTCGATCGGGCCCTCCCCCATGGGCCAGAATGACCTCTGTGCCTTTCCTGTTGCTGATCGAGGACGACGACGCCATCCGCACGGCCCTCGAACTCTCCCTGTCACGCCAGGGCCACCGAGTGGCCACCGCGGCGACGGGAGAGGACGGCCTCAAACTGCTGCGTGAGCAGCGGCCCGACCTGATCGTGCTGGACGTGATGCTGCCCGGCATCGACGGATTCGAGGTGTGCCGGCGCATCAGGCGCACGGACCAGCTGCCGATCATCCTGCTGACCGCGCGCAGCGACGACATCGACGTGGTGGTGGGCCTGGAGTCCGGAGCCGACGACTACGTTGTCAAGCCGGTGCAGGGGCGGGTCCTCGACGCCCGTATCCGCGCGGTGCTGCGGCGGGGCGAGCGGGAGGCCAACGACGCCGCCGTGTTCGGCAACGTGACCATCGACCGCTCCGCGATGACCGTCACCAAGAACGGCGAGGACCTCCAGCTCACGCCGACCGAGCTGCGGTTGCTCCTGGAGCTGAGCCGCCGCCCCGGGCAGGCGCTGTCCCGGCAGCAGCTGCTGCGGCTGGTGTGGGAGCACGACTACCTCGGCGACTCGCGCCTGGTCGACGCGTGCGTGCAGCGGCTGCGGGCCAAGGTCGAGGACGTGCCGTCGTCGCCCACCCTCATCCGCACGGTCCGCGGAGTCGGCTACCGGCTGGACTCGCCTTCGTGAGCGCTGTCCGGGAGAAGTCCCCGCAGGCGGGGCCGCGCTGGACCAGTCTGCGACTGCGGCTCGTCGTCGTGTTCGCGCTGGTGGCGCTGACCGCCGCCGTCTCGGCGTCGGGCATCGCGTACTGGCTCAACCGCGAGGCGGTGCTGACCCGCACCCAGGACGCGGCCCTCAACAGCTTCCGTCAGGAGATGCAGAACCGCGCGGCCACCCTGCCGCTGCGGCCGACGCAGGCCGAACTCCAGGCCGCCGCGACGCAGATGGCGGCCGGCGGCAACCCCGGCTACAGCGTGCTGCTGGTGGACGAGCGCGAGCCGGGCAAGCCGATAGCCGCCACCTCGGACGTCGACACCCTGACGCTCGAGGACGTGCCGCGGGAGCTGCAGGACGCGGTGAACCGGCGGCAGAAGGTCACCGAGGCCAACGAGTTCCCGTACCACCTCTACTGGGTGCGGATCAGCCCGCGGGACAAGCCGTCCCTGGTGGCGGGCACGAAGGTGATCGGCGGCGGGCCGACCGGCTACATGCTGACCTCGCTGGAGCAGGAGCGCGACGATCTCAACTCGCTCGCCTGGTCCCTGGCGATCGCGACCGCGCTGGCCCTGCTGGGCTCCGCGCTGCTCGCGCAGGCGGCCGCGACGACCGTGCTCAAGCCCGTGCAGCGGCTCGGGGACGCGGCGCGGCGGCTCGGCGAGGGCAAGCTCGACACCCGGCTGCGGGTGTCGGGGACGGACGAACTGGCCGAGTTGTCCCGGACGTTCAACCGGACCGCCGAGTCGCTGGAGAAGAAGGTCGCGGACATGAGCGCGCGGGAGGAGTCCAGCCGCCGCTTCGTCGCCGACATGTCGCACGAGCTGCGGACCCCGCTGACCGCGATCACGGCGGTGGCGGAGGTCCTGGAGGACGAGGCGGACAGTCTCGACCCGATGATCGCGCCCGCCGTGCACCTGGTGGTGAGCGAGACGCGGCGGCTGAACGATCTGGTCGAGAACCTGATGGAGGTGACCCGCTTCGACGCGGGCACGGCCCGGCTCGTCCTCGACGACGTCGACGTGGCCGACCAGGTGACCGCCTGCATCGACGCCCGCGCGTGGCTCGACGCGGTCGATCTCGACGCCGAGCGCGGCATCATGGCGCGCCTCGACCCGCGCCGGCTCGACGTGATCCTGGCGAACCTGATCGGCAACGCGCTCAAGCACGGCGGTTCCCCGGTGCGGGTGTCGGTGCGGCCCGTCGACCACGAACTGCTCATCGAGGTACGGGACCACGGCCCGGGCATCCCGGAGGCCGTGCTGCCGCACGTCTTCGACCGCTTCTACAAGGCGAGCGCGTCGCGCCCGCGCTCCGAGGGCAGCGGCCTCGGCCTGTCCATCGCCATGGAGAACGCGCACATCCACGGCGGGGACATCACCGCGTCCAACTCGCCGGAGGGCGGCGCGGTGTTCGTACTGCGGCTTCCGCTCGACGTGTCGGCTGCGGCGGACGGGGACGACGAAGGGGACGGCGGCGTGCGGGACGCGCAGGAGGGCGGGGACAAGTGAAGCGCAGGCTGACCCGGCTCACGGCCCTCGCCGCGCTCTGTGCCGCGCTCGCCGGGTGCGGCATCCGGACGACGTCGGTGCCGGTCGACGCGGGCGCGGCGCCGTCACGGGTGCCGTGCGAGCTGTCGGCGCAGGAGCCGCCCGGCGAGGCGGCGTCCGGCGTACCGCTCCAGGCGTACCTGGTCTGCGGGGCGCAGCTCGTCTCGGTCGACCGTACGGTGCGGATCCCCGAGGAGCGGCTGTCCGACCGGGTGCGCGTCGCGCAGGCGCTCCTCGACGAGCTCAAGAAGGCGCCGTCGGACGAGGAGCGGCAGGCGGGCTTCAGCACGGACGTACGGGAGTCGCTGACCGTCTCCGGGGCGCGCAAGGGCGATCCCCGGGACGCGCTGCGGCTGAGCAGCCAGCCGGAGGACCTCCCCACGCACGCGCTGGCGCAGATCGTCTGTACGTACGCGGACAGCGCGGCGGCGGGTCCCGACCGGTCGGTGTCGCTCGGCGGACCGTCCGACGACCCGGTACGCGGGTACCAGTGCACGGCGGCGCTCAAGGCCCGCCCCGAGTCGGTGCTGCCGACGCTGGGCGAGATCCGCCCCACGCGCTGACCGTCCCCGGGCGCGGGAGCCCGGCTCGTCACACTGTCGTTCCGGGCGGAACCGATCCTGCCGGTACCCGCGTCTTGGGGGGCGTGCGCCATGGCTCGGACGGCAGCGCCGTCATCAACCGCTTCCGCGCGGCGGGAGGCTTACTCCTCGTCGCGCACCTGCTGCTCGTCGCGTCGCTGACGTTGCGTCCCCTGGACGTCCCGTGGGTGACCTCTCCGAACTTCCAGCCGCTGGCCGGCATCGAGGCGGACCTGGCGCTCGGCCCCGCCAGGGCGGCGCGCCGCATCTGCGAGGGGCTTCTGCTGCTGGCGCCGCTGGGCGTGCTGCTGCCGATGGCCGGGGGCCGTCTGCACGTGTCGCCGGTGGCCTCACTGGCGCGTACGGCCCTGGCCGGCGCCCTGTTCTCGCTGGGGATCGAGCTGCTCCAGACCGGGGTGCCCGGCCGGGTCGTCGACGTGGACTCGCTGCTGCTGAACACGGCCGGGGTGGCGCTGACGCATCTCGCGGTCGTACCGATGGGGCGTGCGCGGCTGCGCCGCAGGCAGCCGCCGGCGCCGGCGCCGGGACGAGGCGGGGTCCTGCACCGGGACGAGGTGTCTCAGGGGGCCACCCCGACGATTCCCAGGGTCGGGATCGCCCCGTAGAGCGACGCTTTGGACGGTTCTCGGCGAGCAGTATGGAGGCATCGGGAGGCACACCGGACGTGACCCCCGGACCAGCTCGCGAGGAGCCCGCCATGACCGCCCTTGTCCGACCCCGTAACGGCCGAATGATCGGCGGAGTGTGCGCCGCGCTGGCACAGCGCTTCGGCACCTCGGCCACCACGATGCGAGTGATCTTCGCGGTCTCGTGTCTGCTTCCCGGGCCGCAGATCCTGCTGTACCTGGCGCTGTGGGTGTTCCTGCCCGGCGAGAAGACGGCGAAGACCGCCTGGTGAGGCCGGGCGGCCGGGGGACACCGCACCGAGGGGCGCGCACCGGAACCGATGTTCCCGTGCGCGCCCCTCACGCGTGTGCCGTGCCGTACGGTCCGTCAGCCGCCGATGCCGGGCAGCGCGCCGGCGGGCAGGCCACCGAGCAGGCCCTTCAGCGGGTCGGCGCTGCGGGCGCCCTTGCCGTCGGCCGGCTGCGCCTTGGCCAGGGCGTCGGACGTCGTGGCGGGCAGGGTGGACGCGCTGCCGGTGAGGGCGCTCACGCCGCCGGTCAGGGCCTCGGGGGCGCCTCCGGGGAGCTTGCCGACGACGTCCTGCACGGGCAGCGTCGTGGTGGCGGAGCTCAGCGTGCCCGTCAGGTCGGGTACGGCCGGGGCGGCCGGCGCCGCGGAGGCGCTGCCGGCGGCGGCAGCGGCGAAGGCGGCACCGAGAGCGGCGGCACCGAGAGTCTTGGCAGCAGACTGCTTCATGGAGAAAACGTCCTCGCAAACGGGGAATGGGGAGCGGCTCTGCAAGCTAGCCACGCCATGACTCCGCCGCAAACACGCGAAGGCGGCCCGGAATTGACGTTCCGGGCCGCCTCAGGTGTGCCGCGCTCGGCCTCAGCCGGCGGAAGAACCGCTGGTCGCGGCGGTCTGACGGAACAGCCATTCGGACTTCAGCTCGGCGTAACCGGGCTTGATCACGTCATTGATCATGGCAAGGCGTTCGTCGAAAGGAATGAATGCTGATTTCATCGCATTGACTGTGAACCACTGCATGTCGTCGAGCGTGTAGCCGAAGGCCTCGACCAGGTGCTCGAACTCGCGGCTCATGCTGGTGCCGCTCATCAGCCGGTTGTCGGTGTTGACCGTGGTACGGAAGTGCAGCTTGCGCAGCAGCCCGATGGGGTGGGCGGCGTACGAGTCGGCCGCGCCCGTCTGGAGGTTGGACGTCGGGCACATCTCCAGCGGGATGCGCTTGTCGCGCACGTACGCTGCGAGGCGGCCCAGCGTGACGCTGCCGTCCTCCGCGACCTCGATGTCGTCGATGATGCGCACGCCGTGACCGAGCCGGTCGGCGCCGCACCACTGGAGCGCCTGCCAGATCGACGGCAGGCCGAAGGCCTCACCGGCGTGGATCGTGAAGTGGTTGTTCTCGCGCTTGAGGTACTCGAAGGCGTCGAGGTGGCGGGTGGGCGGGAAGCCCGCCTCGGCGCCGGCGATGTCGAAGCCGACGACGCCGTTGCCGCGGTAGCGGTTGGCGAGCTCGGCGATCTCCAGGGCGCGGGCGGCGTGGCGCATCGCGGTCAGCAGGGCGCCGACGCGGATGCGGTGGCCGTTCGCCTTCGCGCGGCGCTCGCCCTCGCGGAAGCCGTCGGTGACGGCCTCGACGACCTCTTCGAGGGTCAGGCCCTTTTCGAGGTGCTGCTCGGGGGCGTAGCGGACCTCGGCGTAGACGACGCCGTCCTCGGCGAGATCCTCGGCGCACTCGGCGGCGACGCGGAACAGCGCGTCACGCGTCTGCATGACGGCGCAGGTGTGCGCGAAGGTCTCCAGGTAGCGCTCCAGCGAGCCGGAGTCGGCGGCCTCGCGGAACCAGATGCCGAGCTTGTCGGCGTCCGTCTCGGGGAGTGACTCGTAACCCGCCTCGCGGGCGAGATCGATGATCGTGCCGGGCCGCAGACCACCGTCGAGGTGGTCGTGGAGCAGCACCTTCGGGGCGCGGCGGATCTGGTCCGCGGTGGGCGTGTTGGGGGTCTCGCTCGTCATCTGCGCACTCTAGCGCCTACGCGCGTAGATCGCCTCTGTCGATACGTAACAGTGACCGTGCGGACGGGTGGAGTACACCTGGGCTTCTGAGACTGTTCTGTCATGGCACAGCAAGCAATCCCGGTTTCCGGAGCCCGGTTGGGGCGGGCGGTCGGAGCGGCCGGGGGCGGGGACCGCACGGTCTGCGGCGTGGTCCTGCTGCTTCCCGCGGGCGAACCCCTGTCGGCGCGCGGACCGTCCCCGTTGGCCCACGCCGGTGTACGGCCGCTGGCGCGGACCCTGGCGGCGGCGGGGCGGGACGAGGGACTCGTCGCCCACGTCGTGCGCTACCGGGGACGCGGCTGGAACGGGTCGGACGCGCGGCTCGCGGCGGACGCGACGTGGGCGGCGGACGAGGTCGTACGGCGCTACGGCGACGTACCGGTGTGCCTGGCCGGGATCGACATGGGCGGGCGGGCGGCGCTGCACGCGGCGGACCACCCGGCCGTCAACTCGGTGCTCGCGCTCGCGCCGTGGCTGCCGGACGACGACGTCGCGGCGGCGGAGGAGCCCGTGAAGCAGCTGGCCGGGCGCCATGTCCTGATCGTGCACGGCACGAACGACGAGCGCACCGACCCGGAGCTGTCGTACCGGCTGGCGGAGCGGGCGAAGAAGGTCAACCGCGACACGTGCCGCTTCGAGGTGCACTCGGACGGCCACTCCCTGCGCCAGCACCGGCCCGAGGTGCTGGCCCTGGCGGCCGACTTCGTGGTGGGGGCGCTCTTCGGGCGCGGGTACGCCCGTCCGGTGGCGGACGCGTTCGCGGCGCCGCCGCCGCTGGGCCTGCGCATGCCGCTGGCCTCCGGCTTCGGCCACGCGCTGCGCCGGTAGCGGCCGCACGTCACGTCGACGGCGGGGTGGTCTCGGCGATCCAGCCGTAGGGGAGTTCGGCGCCGTCGAGCGTGATCGCCTCCACCGCCCCGCTGCGGGGATCGATGTCGGCCGCCACGCCGTCGCCCTCGTACCGGGGGTAGCCGGACGCCCCCGTCCGCCCGGTCGCCTCCACGACCGCCGTCCGCAGCGTGGACCCGTGGTCGGTATGCCCGGCGGCATCGGCCGCCCGGGGCTTGATCTGCACCGTGTAACGGTCGGGCGGCACCGGCGTGCTGGGCGTAGGCATGGCTCCGACGCTAGCGCCGCCACCGCCGTACGCGCCGTACGACGCGCGCCCCGGCCACCCCTCTGTCAGGGTCGAAGGCATGATCCGTCTGGTCCGCGCCCCCGCCGCGCACTGGTCGACCACCGTGCCCGTGCTGGCCGTCGCGCTGCTGGTTCTCGCCTGGGGACGTGACCTGCCGGGGCCGGTGGTAACGCTGCTGGCCTGCTTCCTGGCCGGCGCCGTGCTCGCCGCGGTGCACCACGCGGAGGTGGTCGCCCACCGGGTGGGCGAGCCGTTCGGCTCGCTCGTCCTCGCCGTGGCCGTCACGATCATCGAGGTCGCCCTGATCGTGACGCTCATGGCCGACGCCGGGGACAAGAACAGCTCCCTGGCCAGGGACACCGTCTTCGCCGCCGTGATGATCACCTGCAACGGCATCGTCGGGCTCTCCCTCCTCGTCGGCTCGCTGAAGCGGAAGGTGGCGCTCTTCAACGCCGAGGGCACCGGCGCGGCGTTCGCGACCGTCGCGACGCTGGCGGGCCTGAGCCTGGCCCTGCCGACGTTCACCACCAGCGCCGCCGGCCCCGAGTTCAGTCCCGCCCAGCTCGTCTTCGCGGCGTTCGCGGCCGTGGTGCTCTACGGGTCGTTCGTGATGACCCAGACCTGGCGGCACCGGGACTACTTCCTGCCCATGACCACCCAGGGCAGGGTGATCGACGTCGAGGAGCACGCCGACCCCCCGTCGCAGCGGGTCGCGCTCGTCAGTCTCGGACTGCTCTGCGTGTCACTGGTCGCGGTCGTCGGGCTGGCGAAGGGCGTGTCCCCGACGATCGAGTCGGGGGTGGAGGCGGCCGGGCTGCCCGCGTCGGTCGTGGGTGTCGTGATCGCGCTGCTCGTGCTGCTGCCGGAGTCGATCGCCGCCGTACGGGCCGCCCGCCGCGACCGGGTGCAGACCAGTCTCAACCTGGCGCTCGGCTCGGCCATGGCCAGTATCGGGCTGACCATTCCGGCGGTCGCGCTCGCCTCCGTCTGGATGAAGGGGCCGCTGCTGCTGGGGCTCGGCGCCTCGCACATGGTGCTGCTCGCGCTGACGGTGGCCGTCGGGACGCTGACCATCGTGCCGGGACGCGCGACGCCCTTGCAGGGCGGCGTGCACCTGGCCCTGCTGGCGGCGTACATGGTGCTCGCCGTCAGTCCCTGACGCCTCACTCCGGCAGGAGGTGGCCCCGGCGCGAGAGCAGGAAGCGCTTGAAGGCCGCCACCGGTGGTGTGTCGGGGTGGCCGTCCAGCCAGGCGAGCCCGATCTCGCGTACGGCGCGGGGAGCCGTCACCGTCAGCTCCCTGACCCCCGGCCGGGCCACCGCCGGCGGCGGCAGCAGGGCGACACCGAGGCCGGCCGCCACCAGGCCGCGCAGCGTCTCCGCCTCCTCGCCCTCGAACGCGACGCGCGGCTTGAAGCCCGCCTCGGCGCACAGGTCGTCCGTGATGCGCCGCAGCCCGTAACCGGGTTCCAGCGTCACGAACGCCTCGTCGGCCGCCTCCGCGAGCCTGACCCGCTTGCGGGTGGCCAGGCGGTGGTCGTCGGGGACGACCAGGCGCAGCCGCTGCTCGTCGAGGCGGCGGGCGACCAGGTCGGGGGCGTCGGGGACCGGTGAGGTCAGGCAGAGGTCGAGGTCGCCGGCGCGCAGCCGCTCGATCATGGCCTCGCCGTAGTTCTGGACGAGCTGGAAACGCACCCGCGGATGGTCGGCGCGGAAGGCGCGGAGCAGGCCGGGCACGGTTTCGGACCCCATCGTGTGCAGGAAGCCGAAGGCGACCTTGCCGGTCGCGGGGTCGGCGTCGGCCCGTACCGAGTCCGCCGCCCGCTCCACTTCGGCCAGCGCCCGGTCGACGGTGGTCAGGAAGGTGCGGCCGGCCGGGGTGAGGGCGACGGTGCGTCCCCTGCGGGCGAAGAGGGCGACGCCCAGGTCCTCCTCCAGCCGCACCATGGCGCGGGAGAGCGTCGACTGCGGGACGCCCAACTCGTGCGCGGCCCGGGTGACGTGCTCGTGGCGAGCGACCGCCGCGAAGTGCGCGAGACGTGGCGCGAGTACCTGCTGAATGTCTTCTTCGTAACTGCTCGGTGACAGCCGGGGCCGTGAGCTGTGGTTATGCGCCATGGGATTGATTATCGCGGGTTTGTGCATTGGACGCATGAAACCGCTGTGGCTACGTTCGGTGTATGCCTTCTGCCAGTACCAAGGCGTCCACCACCCCTGTGGACGCCGACGCCGTTGTTGCCGCCGACTCCCGTCTCACCCCCTCCTCGCCCGGCTACCGCCGCATGAGTTTCGCGCTCTTCGCCGCCGGGGTGGCGACCTTCGCCCTCCTCTACTCCACGCAGGCGCTGCTGCCGCTGATCTCCGCCGACCTCGGCGCGAGCGCGAGCGCCGCCAGCTGGACCGTCTCTGCCGCCACCGGCGCGCTGGCCCTGTTCGTCCTGCCGATGAGCGCCCTCTCGGAGCGCTTCGGGCGCAGCCGGATGATGACGGTCTCGCTCACGGTCGCCGTCGTGGTCGGCCTGCTGGTTCCGTTCGCCCCCTCGCTGGAGTGGCTCGTGGCGCTGCGCGCGGTGCAGGGCGCCGCGCTGGCCGGCGTGCCGGCCTCGGCGATGGCCTTTCTCGCCGAAGAGGTACGGCCGAAGGCACTGGTCGGGGCGATCGGCCTGTTCGTCGCGGGCAACTCCATCGGCGGGATGAGCGGGCGGATCGTCACCGGCTGGGCGGCCCAGCTGTGGGACTGGCGGGCGGCGCTCGCAGCCGTCGGCCTGATGTCCGTGGTGTGCGTGGTGGTGTTCCGGCTGATGCTGCCGAAGGCCCGCCACTTCACGCCCGGCTCGCTGAACCCGAGGGCGCTGGCGAAGACGGTCCGCGGCCACCTGGCCGATCCGCTGCTGCTGCGCCTGTACGCGATCGGCGCGCTGTTCATGACCGTCTTCGGCGCCGTCTACACGGTGATCGGCTACCGGCTCGTCGAGGCTCCCTTCAGCCTCCCGCAGGGCGTCGTCGGCTCGGTCTTCCTGGTCTACCTCGTCGGTACGGTCTCCTCCGCCGCGGCCGGCAGGCTGGTCGCCCGCATGGGCCGCCGGGGCGCCCTGTACCTGGCCGTGTCGACCACGGCGGCCGGTCTGCTGCTCTCGGTGGCCGACTCGCTCGCCGCGGTGCTGGCCGGTCTGGTGCTGATCACCGCCGGATTCTTCGCGGGGCACGCGGTGGCGTCGTCGTCGGTCAGCCGTACGGCGAAGACGGGCCGGGCGCAGGCGTCCGCGCTCTACCAGTCGGCGTACTACCTCGGCAGCAGCGTCGGCGGCACGCTCGGCGCGGTGGCGTTCCACGCCGGCGGCTGGGCGGGGACGGTGCTCCTGGGGCTGGTCGCGGTGCTGGGAGTCGTGTCGATCACGCTGTACGGGACCCGGGTCGCCCGGGTCGAGCGGCGCCAGCTCGTGGCGCTGCGGACCAGGAGCGCCGTGCGGGCGTAAGTCGCTCCCGCGGTGCGGGTTTTCGCAGCTGCGTCATGATTGTCAGTGGGGTCCGGTAACTTCCCAAGAGCTGGTGCCAAAGGTGGCGAGTGGGGTGGACCGATGAGTGATGTCGTGACGACGCAGGACCTGGATTCCCGGCTGGAGCGGCACCGGACGGAGCTGACCGGGTACTGCTACCGCATGCTGGGGTCCGCCTTCGAGGCGGACGACGCCGTGCAGGACACGATGGTCCGGGCCTGGCGGAACTTCGACAAGTTCGAGGGGCGGTCGTCGCTGCGCTCGTGGCTGTACCGCATCGCCACCAACGTCTGCCTGGACATGCTCAACGCGGGCAACCGCAGGGCCCGCCCGATGGACCTCACGGCCGCGACCCCGGTCGCGCAGGCCGCGCTCAACTCGCGCCCCGAGGTCACCTGGCTGGAGCCGGTGCCGGACGGGCGGGTGCTGCCCTCGGTGGCCGACCCGGCGGAGACCGCCGTCTCCCGCGAGAGCGTGCGCCTCGCCTTCGTCGCCGCGCTCCAGCACCTGCCGCCGAAGCAGCGGGCGGTGCTGATTCTGCGCGAGGTGCTGGCGTGGAAGGCGAGCGAGGTCGCGGAGCTGCTGGAGACCACGGTCGCGTCGGTGAACAGCGCGCTCCAGCGGGCCCGCGCCACCATCGCGGAGCACGGCGCGCAGGAGACGGCCACCGCCGATCCGCTGGACGAGGAGCAGCGCAAGCTGCTGGAGCGGTACGTCGCGGCCTTCGAGGGGTACGACATGGCCGCCCTGACCGCGCTGCTCCACGAGGACGCCACGCTGTCCATGCCGCCGTACGACCTGTGGCTGAGGGGCCACGACGACATCGTCGGCTGGATGCTGGGCGTCGGGGAGGTCTGCCGGGGCTCGAAGCTGGTCCCGGTGGTGGCCAACGGCACGCCCGCCTTCGCCCACTACCACCCGAGCCGGTCGGGCGACGGCGGTTTCGAGCCGTGGGCGCTCATGGTCATCGAGATCGTGGACGGGAAGGTCAGCGGCATCACGTCCTTCCTGGACACCAAGCGCTGGTTCCCGCTCTTCGACCTGCCCGAGCGGCTCGGCGCGGAGTAGGGGACCGGACCGGCGCGCTCCCATGAAGAGATGCCTGTCAGCTTGTCGTCCGGGCTGATACCGAAAGCGCGCCGCTCACCGGCGAAACGGCGGACTTTTCTTTCGATCCGTTACTGCCCTCCGATTGTCGCGTTGAAGGAACGTGAAGGCCGCAAGCCCTGCGGTCGACCTCTTCATCTCGCAAGGAGACCTGATGTCGCATATCGCGAAGGCAGCTGCCGTCATCGCCGGCGCCGGTGCCATCCTGGCCGGCGGGGCCGGCCTGGCCACCGCCGATGCCGGAGCGCATGGTGAGACCGTCAAGAGCCCCGGCGTCATCTCGGGCAACGCGGTCCAGGTGCCGATCCACATCCCGATCAACCTCTGCGGCAACACCGTGAACGTGATCGGCCTGCTCAACCCGGCCTTCGGCAACGTGTGCGCGAACATCTCCGAGCACGGCGCCTACGGCCACTGATTTCCCCGCCCCACGCCTCTGCGGCCTCCCCTTCACGTACGGGGAGGCCGCAGTCGTTCTGTCCGCCGGGACTTCCGGGCTCGGGGCTACGCGTAGCGGTAGACGCGGCTGTGGTCGAGGAGCTGCGCCGGCGTCACGTTCCACGGCGGCATCGGCTCGTGGAGGCTGAAGACGCGCCCGTGCTGGGGGTCGGACCCGGGCAGTTTGCGGCGCGGCAGGTACCCGGAGCGCGGGTGCGCCCGCCGCCAGCGGTCCCACAGCAGGTCCATGAAGGCGTGGTGGAGCCAGAAAACCGGGTCGTTGGGCGAGGTGGCGCCGAGCATGACCCCGCCGACCCAGCGGTGGACCCGGTTGTGGTGGAACGTCGTGACCGCTCCGCCCCGCCCCCACCCCTCCATCGTGTTGCGGAAGCCCTTGGCGACGGTGGAGTTCCACGGCGCGGCGTCGTACAGCGGATCGCTCAGCGCCTTGGCCACCTCCTGCCGGGTGGGCAGCGAGACCGGGTCGGACGGCCGGCCGAGGTTGCGGGTGAGGAAGGAGCCGTCACCGACCCGCGCGCGGATGTTCCAGTTCCCGTTGGCGTGGGCGAACGCCCCCGTCATGACCTTGCCGTCACCGGCCCGGCCGGTGCCGCCGAGGAAGTCCTCGGCCCACAGCGACGAGGCGGGGCTGTTGTCCTTCGTCCAGTCCCAGTACGGGACCGACACCCCCGGGTCGACGGCCCGCAGGGCGCGCTCGAACTCCAGGACGAAACGGCGGTGCCAGGGGAAGAAGGATGGCGTCATGTGACTGGCGCGCGGCCCCTCCTCGTCGTCGGTGACGTAGTACTGGCCGTGCAGCGTCACGAACTCGTCGTAGCGCCCCGAGCGCTTAAGCGCCAGGAGCGCGCTGACGAACCGCTTCTTCTCCGTGCGGGTGAGGTCTCGCTGGTTCTTTCGGGTGTACACCACGGTCGGCCCTCCCGTTGTCAGAGGCGGTGCAGGGGGGACAGTGACAGCTGGGCGTCGCCCAGTTCGTCGACGGCGGCGCGCGCGGCGTCGAGCAGCGTCGGGAACGACTCGTAGTGGTTCACCAGGCTCAGGTAGCTGCCGTCGGCGCGCCGCATGACGTGCAGCGGGCGGCCGTCGATGCGTACCTCGACGTCCCGTACGGCGGCGACGGTCATGGCGTCCCCGGCGCCGGCGCGCCGGGCGGCGGCCCTGGCGGGGCGCGTTCCCCGCGCGGTCCCCTGGATGTGCCGGCCCCGGTACGTCTCGGCGAACCGCTCGGCGTACCGCTCCGGCTCCGCGCCCGGCGCCTTCGCCGTCCCGGCCGCCGGACCGTCCGCCGCCCCGGGGGCCGCTCCGGCCCTCTTGCCCAGGATGGGGGCGAGCGCCCCGGCGGTGCCCGCGATCATTCCCATCGCGAAGGCGCCGCGCAGCAGGATGCGGCGCGTCAGGGAACCTCCTCGCACGGTCGCTGCGCTCCTGCGCGTACTCAGGCCCATGCCGAATACCCCTTGCCCTCGCTGCGGTCCACTCTTCCGATGTGCGCGTGCCTCGCCGTTGACAACGACCCGTCGGCGAAACAGTTCTCGTACGGGAGCGGCCGGCGCCCGCGCGGGCGCCGGCCGCCGGCGCGGACTGTCCGTCAGTCCATGAGCAGGGCGGCGGCGGGGGTGCCCTGGAGCACCGGCGTGATCAGGGCGACCTGGGGCAGGACCGGTACGAGCCGGCCGCGGAGGTCGGAGCGCGGCGCGGACACCGGGGCGCCCAGGGAGGCTCCCGGTGACGACAGCGCGAGGTCGGAGGCCTCGGAGACGGCGCCCAGCGTGCCGAGGTTGCCCTCGCCCAGCGGGTCCTTCACGGGGAGTTCGACGGCGGTCTCCGGCAGCTCGGCCGTGAACGGCACGGAGGGCAGGGTGTGCTCCGGCAGCAGTCGGCCGGTGACGTAACGCGGCCGGTCGGGCACGCCGGTCACCGGCACCGGCACTCCGGTGCGCAGCTCGGGAGCCTCGATCGGCACGACCCTCTCCAGGTTCTCCAGCGGCAGGTCGACGGGCACCGACGTGCCGGCGGCGGCCGGTGTGATCGTCACCGCGGTCGCCATACAGGCCATGAACGCCGCCGCGACAGAACCTCGGGTGGTCAGCTTCATTGATACGTACGTCCCCTCTGAAATCGCAGACACGCTGTCGCTCTGCAAGAACGAGCCAAACGCCCGAACCAGTGCATAGTTCCCCCGTCCGCAGCAACCGGCTTCGGTCAAAACGGTCGTACGAACTCCTGGAGGGTGTGGGTATGAAGATCCCGACGCAGGCGTCCACGCAGCAGATGCTGCGGGCGCACAACGCCGATCTCGCCGATCCGGACTTCTGGCAACTGCCGCGCTCCGAACGGCTGAAAGCCTTCGCTCTGCTGCGCGGGCTCGACGCCCCGGTCCTGTTCGAGGAGAGCGGGCGGCGCGCGAGGAGGGGCGGCGGGGGCTTCTACGCGCTCGTGCGGCACGCGGACGTGGTGGAGGCGAGCCGGCAGCCGCGGCAGTTCGCGAGCGCTCCGGGTGTCACCACTCCGGAGCCGGCCGGCTGGGCGAAGGCCGTGTTCGGGAACTCCATGGTCAACCTGGACGGCGCCGAGCACGCCAACCTGCGCAGGATCGTCTCGCGGGCCTTCACGCCGCGTCTGCTGGCCGCCGCCGAGGAGGACATCCGGGCCGTCGCCGGGCGCGTGGTCGACGAAATGATCGCCCAACGCCCGGGCGACTTCGTCCCCTCGGTCGCCTCCCGGATGCCGTTCGAGATCATCTGCAACCTGATGGGCATCCCGGAGCGCTACCGGCCGGAGATCGCCGACCGGGTCGACCACGCGTCGGAGAACGTCGGCGTGAAGCGGGCCAGGCTGCGGGTGCCGGGGCGCGGGCTGCGCGCCCTGGCCCAGATGCAGCTGGTCATGGCGAAGCTGGCCCGGGAGCGGCGCCGGCGGCCCACCGACGACCTGATCTCGGCGCTGGTCCGCGCGGACGTCGACGGCCAGTCGCTGTCCGCCCGGCAGCTCGGCGCCTTCTTCTCCCTGCTGCTGGTGGCCGGGGTGGAGACGACACGCAACGCGATCGCCCACGGCCTCGCGCTGCTGACCGCGCACCCGGAGCAGCGGGAGCTGCTGGTGGGCGACTTCGAGCGGTACGCCGACGGGGCGGTGGACGAGATCGTCCGGCATTCGACGCCTATCATCCAGTTCCGCCGGACGGTGGTGGCCGACTGCGCCGTGGGCGGGCGGGAGCTGCGGCCCGGCGAGAAAGTCGTGCTGTTCTACGCCTCGGCCAATCGCGACGAAGCGGTGTTCGCCGATCCCGACGCCTTCGACATCACCCGGGATCCGAATCCGCATCTGGGATACGGCGGCGGCGGTCCGCATTACTGCCTGGGGGCCCATCTGGCCCGCCAGGAGATGAAAGCGCTTTTCCACGAGTTGCTCACCAGGCCGCGGGATCTGCGGGCGGTGGGAATGCCGGAACTCGTCGACTCGAACTTCGACAACCGCGTCCGCGCGCTGCGTTTCGCTTTCGAGCCGTCCTGACCGGGAGGGCCGTCTGAACCGTGCAGCCCAAGGTCTGGCTGACCTTGGGCTGCACGGCTGGGAAGGCTCACTCCCATGCGACCCCCGTTCAACGAGCGGGAGCGGTCCGCGTTACTCCCGTATCGGGCGGGGCGATTTCACCCGAGTGGCCGTTTTATAAAGACGCCCTTTCGCCAATGGCCCATCGACGGGCATACAGACAGCTCATTAGTACGACTTTCTGCCTACTGTCGGACGCGTCGGCACGAACGACGGATCGTAGGAGGAGTCATGTCGAAGAGGCGCCGTCTCACAGGCACCTGCATCGGGACGGTTGCCATGAGTCTCGTCGTCGCCGGTGGTGTTCTCGCGGGGAGCCCGGCCGGAGCGGCGGCCGTCGTGGACCCCGCCCCGGTGGCCACCTCTCCCCCGGCTTCGGACGAGGGCCCGCCCGACCGGCCCACGCCCGCCATCGGTGCGTACCTCGACTACGGGCCCGACGGCGTGACGCGGATGGAGGAGCTGTCGCAGTGGCTGGGCGGCGCGGAGCTGTCGGTCGGGCACACCTACCTGCCCGGCGACGTCTGGGAGAACATCGCGGGCCGCCCCGAGTTCCTGCGCCCGTGGGCCGAATGGCGGCGCGGCGCGGACGACCGGATGTTCGTCCTCAACGTGCCCATGATGGAGCGGAACGAGGAGCGCCTGTCCGACGACGAGGTCCGCGACCTGCTCCAGGACGGCGCGGCCGGGCGCTTCGACCGCCACTACCGGAAGCTGGCCACCACGCTGGTGGAGCTGGGCGTGCCGGACACCGTGATCGTGCTGGGCTGGGAGATGAACGGGACGACGTACTCGCACCGCTGCGCCCCCGATCCCGACGCCTGGAAGGCGTACTGGAACCGCGTCGTCGCGGCGATGCGTTCCGTCCCCGGCCAGAAGCTCCGCTTCGACTTCGCCCCGAACCGCGGCATCGACGCCATCCCGTGGACCGAGTGCTATCCGGGCGACGACGTCGTGGACATCATCGGGATGGACTCGTACGACCAGCCCCCCGGCGACACCTTCGAGCAGCAGGTGTCGGACCCGTACGGGCTCCAGGCGCAGGTCGACTTCGCCGCCGAGCACGGCAAGGCGATCTCCTACCCGGAGTGGGGCCTGTTCCGCAACGGCGACAACCCCGCGTACATGAAGGGGATGCTCGACTGG
This sequence comes from Streptomyces albidochromogenes, assembly GCF_005981925.1. Taxonomy (GTDB): domain Bacteria; phylum Actinomycetota; class Actinomycetes; order Streptomycetales; family Streptomycetaceae; genus Streptomyces; species Streptomyces albidochromogenes. The sequence goes on along the minus strand of NZ_VBVX01000113.1, from coordinate 2,202 downwards.
ATGGCCCGGCACAAGCCGCTGTACCAGACCATCACCGACTACTGCCCGCACGGCGTCTGGCAGTGCGACGAGAACCCCCGGTCCTCCGAGGTCTTCCGCTCGAAGCTGTTCGGGTGGCAGGCGCCGCCCGTCACGCAGACGCCGCCGTCCGACCCGCCGTCCGCGCCGCCCGTCCCGTCGCCGCCCCAGGCGCCCGCGCCCTCGCCGTCGACGCCGAAGCCCGGGGAGAGCAAGCCGGCCAGGCCGACGCCGACCGAGCCGCCGGAGAAGCCCGGGGCGCCCGAGCGGCCCGGCCGGGCCGAATCCGGGGAGTGGTGCGTGCCGATGGAGATGGGCGAGTGGATCAACCAGTGGGTGCGCGACTTCATGGTCTGCGTGAAGCCCCGCTTCCCGCAGCACTGGAAGTCCTGACCGCGCCGTCCGCCCGCCAGCTGTTCACCCGGTCCCGCCAGTCGCGCGCCGCGGGAAAGCGCGTGGTGACGGTCTCGGCGGCCCGGTCCCGCATGGTCACCTGCGACTCGCGTACGCGCAGCAAGGGCTCCAGGGCGGACCGGGCCAGCAGGAGCCGCTGGTTGGTGACCGCCTCGGGGCGCCAGTGGTTCTTGTACGCCTCCGAGCCGCGCAGAAGGCTGAGCACGCCGCGGCCCGAGCCCGCGGCCAGCTCGGCCTCCTGACGCAGCAGCATCGTCGTCACGTCCACCTTGCGCTCCCGCAGCGCCGGATCGGCCCCGTACAAGTAGCCGCCGGACAGGAGGCCGGACCGCAGCGTCATGCTCACCGCCACCACCTGGCCCTCCAGCCGGAACTCGGTGAGCGCGGCCTCGCCGTCCCGCAGCATCCGCCGCCCGGCGCGCACCAGGTGCTCGGCGAAGCGCGGTCTGAGGTGCTCGACGTTGACGCCCCGGCCCCGCCACTGGAGTTCGTGCAGGCGCAGCAGGCGGCCGACGGCGTCGGGCACCTCGTGCTCGCTCACCACGCGGCTCTCGACGCCCAGCGCGTCGATCTTGCGCAGCTTGGCCCGGACCCGCTGGGCCCGGCTGCTCTGCATCCGCTTGACCAGGCCGTCGATCGGCTCGACGGGCAGTTCCATGCAGGTCGAGTCCGTGAGGCGGCCCCGGGCGCCGCTCCACCGCTCGTACAGCAGCTCGGCCGCCGCCCCGGGCCGTACCTCGCGCAGGTCGATCACCGCCTGCCGGGCGGCGCGGTCGAGTCCGCGTTCCAGCGCGGTGAGGGCGCCGGCGCTCTCCTCGTCGTCGACCAGGACGTCGGAGAAGTCGGAGATCGCGCCGCCGAGGGGGACGAGCAGCGGCATCGGCCGGTGGACGAGCATCAGCGGCGCGGCGCCGATCAGCCGGCCGTCGCGGCGGGCCAGTACGACGCGCAGGCGGCCGTTCGTTCCGTACGAGAGCCACCACGAGTGGAGCCAGGCGTGACTCTGGAACGGTGTGGAGGCGGCGCAGCGGCGGTGCAGCGCGTCCCACTCGGGCCCCAGCCGTGCGAACCGGGCGGGATCGCGGCACAGGGTCGCGGTGAGGCCCCGGGCGGCCGTCACACCAGCTCCCGTTCGGCGCCGGCGCCCGCCTCGGCGGGGGCGGTGGAGGGGCCGGGCACCGACGCGGACGCGGCCCTGCGGGGGCGCTTCGGGCGTACCAGGAGGGCCAGGCCGCCCAGCAGACCGCCGGTGCAGCCGCCCACGGCGGCGCTGATCCCGACGGACGGGGACGCCGGCTCGGCCGGCGCGATCGCCTGGGAGAAGACGAGCAGTTTGACGCCGGTGTTCTTGGAGACGTGGTTGCTGCTGACGAACACGGCCTCGGCGACCGCGTTGGCGATGTCCGCGGCGACCGCCGGCTTCGTCGCCGTGCCGGTGATCGCGATCATCGGCGAATCGGGCGACGTCTCGGTGCTGACCTGCGTACGCAGCGCCTCGGGCGACACCCCCGCCGCCACGCGCGCGTACGCGAGGGTGGAGTCGCTGGTGGTGATCCGGCCGTACGCCTGGGCGTAGCCGAGCGCCGCGCCCGGCTCGGTGCCCTTGGCGGGGACGGCCACGACGTAGCTGGTGGCGGTGTACTCCGGGGTCTTGAGGACGCCGTACGACACTCCGCACAGGGTGCCGAGGAGCGCGCACACGGGTACGGGCCACCAGGCGGGCACGGGCGTGGCCCGCACCCGTCGTCCGGCGCCCGCGAGGAGTCGGGC
>NZ_VBVX01000786.1 GCF_005981925.1 Streptomyces albidochromogenes | reverse complement strand
GTAGGGGCGTGGGGGTCGCGGGGCGTCGAACCGCCAAGCCATCGCGCCGTATCACCGTCTGCCCGTCGAGCCGTGATGAACCAAAACCAGCAGATGACGAACGACACCAGTACGCGTGTGACTGAGGCGACGGGCGAGACGCCGTCACCTCGCTAACTGTGAGGTTGCGTCCATTTCGGGTCCCTGTGGCAGCCGTTGAAGCCACCGGGATCGCCTGCCCTGTCGTCGCGGGCGCGACGGGCAAGGCCGACAACAGGCGTCGTCGATACCTGAGCGTCCGGTGGGGCGGGTGTGGTTGATGTGACGGCGGAACGCCGGCCATCGGGCCGGGCGGGGCGGCTCACAGCGTGTCGCGCCGTGCCGAGCCCTGTGTCGGACCGTGTGTCGGAC
>NZ_VBVX01000785.1 GCF_005981925.1 Streptomyces albidochromogenes | reverse complement strand
GCGCCGAGGCGTCTCCTCGGGCGTCGAACCTTCGGGCAGGTCGGAGGGCGTCACGGTGATTGCGTTCAACGCCCTGCGGGGAGCGCCCCGGCACGTCCCCTCCCGGCACGTCACAGGTTCGGGGTGGCGTTGGGCGGCCCGTCTACCCGGCACGTCACAGGTTCGGGGTGGCGTTGGGCGGCCCGTCTACCCGGCACGTCACAGGTTCGGGGTGGCGTTGGGCCGCCCGTCGACCCGGCACCCGTCCCCGGGCACCGTCACGGGTTTGGGGTGGCGTTGGGCGGTCCGTCGACCCGTTACGGGTTTGGGGTGCGGTGTGCTCGGTCCTGCGGTTGGGTTCGGGGGGCTACAGGGCCGCTATGTTGCCCGGGGTCATTCCTGTCTCTTATACAC
>NZ_VBVX01000112.1 GCF_005981925.1 Streptomyces albidochromogenes | reverse complement strand
GTGGGAAGCTGCGCGGTGGTGTTCTTCCAGGGCCGGGGCCCCGAGCCGCGCTTGCGCGAGCGCCACGCGACGCCGACACTCGCCTGGCCGGTGGCTATGGCGGCGGCGAGGTGGGCGACGGTGGCGCAGGAACCGCCGCCCCCGAAGCCGGCCTTGGAGAAGAAGGTGAGGTCGCCGGCGCCGATGGACTTCGCCACCTCGACCTCGTCGGTCTCCTCCATCGTGTACGAGGCGAGGGCGTCGACCTCGGAGGGGGCGATGCCGGCGTCGTCGAGGGCGGCCAGAACGGCCCGGCAGGCCAGGGTCTTCTCGGACTCGGGCAGGCGCTTGGCGAAAGGCGTCTGTCCCGTGCCGACTATCGCTGTCGCGTCCTTGAGCGTCGCCACGTGGGGGCACCTCCGCGGGGGTCGTGACTGCTGACAGCGCGTCAGGCTACAGCTAATCTGACGGTTAGTCAGCTAGCAGCGTGGGAGGGGTTGCCATGAGCGACGCGGCGGACAGTGGCGCGGCGGACAGCGTGGACGCCGGGTGGCGCAGCATCCCGGAGCTGGTGCGCGGCGCGGCCGAGCGGTACGGACAGCGGGAGGCCGTGGTCGAGGGCCGCACCCGCGTCTCGTACGCCGAACTCGGCGAGCGCGTCGAACGGGCGGCGGCGGCCTGCATGGCCTGCGGCGTCGAGCCCGGCGACCGGGTGGCGGTCTGGGCGCCCAACACGCTCGACTGGATCGTGTCCGCCCTCGGCGCGGTCACGGCCGGCGCGGTCCTCGTACCGCTGAACACCCGCTTCAAGGGCACGGAGGCGGCCGACGTCCTCGCCCGCAGCCGGACCAGGCTCCTGTTCATCACCGGCACCTTCCTCGGCACGTCGTACGTCGCCTCCCTGCGCCGGGCGGACGTCGAGCTGCCGCACCTGGAACACGTGGTGGTCCTCGCGGACGGGGCGCCCGACGAGTACCGCACCTGGAAGGACTTCCTGGCGGCCGGCGAGGGGGTCTCCTCGGCGGAGGTGCGGGCGCGGGCGGCGTCGGTCGCGGGGAGCGACCCGTCGGACATCGTCTACACGTCGGGAACGACCGGCCGCCCCAAGGGCGCCGTGATCACCCACGAGCAGACGCTGCGCGGCTACGCGATCTGGTCCGACCTGGCCGGTCTGCGCGAGGGCGACCGCTACCTGATCGTGAACCCCTTCTTCCACACCTTCGGCTACAAGGCGGGCGTCATCGCCTGCCTGATGCGCGGGGCGACGATGATCCCGCAACCGGTCTTCAACGTGGACACGGTCCTGGCGAACATCGCCGCGGAGCGCGTTTCCGTCCTCCCGGGCCCGCCCACCCTGCACCAGTCGCTCCTGGACCACCCGCTGCGGGACGCGCACCACCTGTCCGCGCTGCGCCTGGTCGTGACGGGCGCCGCGGTGGTGCCGCTGCGCCTGGTCGAGCGCCTTCGCTCGGAGCTGCGCATCCCCACGGTCCTCACGGCGTACGGCCTCTCCGAGGCGTCGGGCATCGTGACGATGTGCCGCCGGGGCGACGCCCCGGAGACGATCGCGTCGACCTCGGGCCGGGCGATCCCCGGCACCGAGGTCCGCGTCCGGGCCGAACCCGGCGCTCCGGGAGAGGTCCTGGTCCGGGGCTTCAACGTCATGCGCGGCTACTTCGAGGACCCGGCCGGGACGGCCGCCGCGATCACGCCGGACGGCTGGCTGCGTACGGGCGATGTCGGCGTCTTGGACGAGGCCGGCAACCTGCGCATCACCGACCGGATCAAGGACATGTTCATCGTCGGCGGTTTCAACGCCTACCCGGCGGAGATCGAGCAGCTGCTGGGCCTGCACCCGGACGTGGCGGACGTCGCGGTGATCGGCATACCGGACGCGCGGCTGGGCGAGGTCGGCAAGGCGTACGCGGTCCGCCGCCCCGCGTCCACCCTGACCGCGGACGACCTGATCGCCTGGTCGCGGCGGGAGATGGCGAACTACAAGGTCCCCCGAGAGGTCGAGTTCGTCACAGAACTCCCGCGCAACGCCGGCGGCAAGGTCCTGAAGACGCAACTGCGGGAGCGGGGCCGCTGAACCGCGGCCCCGCTCGCCCTCCCCGGACACGACAGCGGCCGCGGTGGCTCCCCCTCCGGGCCACCGCGGCCGTCCCCCGTCAGTGAGGTCTCAGTTGACCGGCTCGCTCGACATGTGGTCGTCCAGCGGCTTCGCGACGCCCTTGTCGGCACCGGACATGTGGTCGTCCAGCGGCTTCAGGATGTCCTCTTCGGTACCGGACATGTGGTCGTCCAGTGGCTTGGGGCTGCCGGTCGGCTGCTTCGTGTCGCTCATCGTCGCTCCAAGGTGTGTCGGCGAAACGGTCGAGTAAGCCCGCCCGGCAACTCCCCCGAGGGTCGCCGGACGGGCTTGGGACCGTACAACTTAGTTGGCCGGTCCTGCGCCGATCCGTCTGCCCCCCGACGCGGCGGATCGATGAGTACGACAGTGGCGGGTCGCGATAAACGAACGATGAACGCCTTGGTAGGGGCCGTCCGGCGCACCCTCCGGGACGGCTACGCCGCGTTCACCGCCGACAGCAGCGACCGGACTTCACCGGCCTCCGGGGAGCCCAGCCCTTCGAAGATGGCCAGCGCCTCGCCCCAGCAGGCCCGGCTCCGGTCCACCTGCCCCAGGTGGTCGAGCGCCTTGCCGAGCACGGTCAGGACCGTGCCGCGACGCCACTCGCCGCCGATGCCGCGCAGGGCGATCGCCTGCTCGGCATGGGCGGCCGCCAGGGTCGGCCGATGCGCGGCGAGGTGTACTTCGGCGAGCCTGAAGTGGGTCACCCCCTCCCACAGGGGCTGCCGGTTCTCGTGGAAGATCCCCAGGGCGTAGGTGAGCTGGTCGAGCGCCTCACCGAACTGGCCCGCCTGAGTCAGGGCCAGGCCCAGCGCGTAACGCCCGTTCGCCAGACGCAGTGTGAGGCCCTGCCGGTCGTAGATCTCGACGCCCTGCTTGGCCAGCTCCACCGCGCTGGTGGTGCGGCCCATCGCCAGGTGGGCACGCGACAGGTTGCAGAGCGCGCTGGCCTCGCTCGGCCGGTTCCCGTCGGCGCGGAAGTTGTCTATGGCCAGGCCGAGGTACCTCTCCGCCTCGCTGTAGCGCTTCTGGTAGATCGCGATGAATCCCCTGATGTTGGGCGCGTAGCCGCCCGGGATGGGGTCGTCGTCCGCCAGGGCCATCGCGGCCTCTGCCTCGGCCTCCGCCTGGTCGAAGCGGCCGGCGATGTGGAACACGTGCGTCAGGGCGGTGCGCGCACGCCCCTCCGCCCGGAGGTTCCCCGTCCGCCGGGCCGCGCCGAGCACCAGGTGCGCGGCGTGTTCGTACCGCCGGAAGTTCGCACCGGACTCGGAGAGGTCCTTGGCCGCCAGCAGAAGGTCCACGGCCCGCTGTACGGACGCGGCGTCCGTGGACTGCTGGGCGCAGGCGAGGATGCACTCGGCCTCGGTGTGGAGCCAGTCGAGCGCCTCACGGCGGTCGCCGAACGGCAGGCCGGCTCGCCCCGTCGGCTCCAGGTGGTTTACCAGCCGGTCACCCGGCCGCTCCAGCGCGTACACCGCCGCCGCCGTCGCCAGGTAGAAGTCGAGGAGGCGCGACAGCGCCCGGTCCCGTTCCGCCGGGGGCTGCTCGTCGCGTTCCGCGCACGCACGCGCGTAGAGGCGGACCAGGTCGTGGTAGCGGTAGCGGCCGGGGGCCGCCGACTCCAGGAGGGACGTGTCGACCAGCGACTCCAGCAGATCCTCGGTCTCGCGCAGCGGCTGGTCCAGTACGGCCGCCGCCGCCGCGAGGGAGAGGTCGGGGCCGTCCGCGAGGCCCAGGAGGCGGAACGCGCGCGCCTGCGGCGGCTCCAGCTGGCCGTAGCCCAGCTCGAACGTCGCCTTGACCGCCAGGTCGCCCGCCTGGAGCTCGTCAAGGCGGCGGCGTTCGTCCGCCAGCTTCGCCGCCAGCACGGAGACCGTCCAGGTCCGGCGGGCGGCCAGCCGGGAGGCCGCGATACGGATGGCCAGGGGAAGGAAACCGCAGGCGCCCACGACGTCGAGGGCCGCCTCGCGCTCGGACGCGACCCGCTCCTCGCCCACGATCCTCGTGAAGAGCCGCAGCGCCTCCTCGGGGGACATCACGTCCAGGTCGACCAGGTGCGCCCCCGCCAGGTCCACCATCCGCACCCGGCTCGTCACCAGCGCCGCGCAGCCCGTCGTGCCGGGCAGCAGCGGGCGGATCTGGGAGGCGTCCCGGGCGTTGTCGAGCAGGACCAGGATGCGGCGGCCGTCGAGGGTCGAGCGGTACAGGGCCGCGCGTTCGTCCAGGGTGTCGGGGATGGCGGTGTCCGGCGTGCCCAGGGCCCGCAGGAACGCGCCCAGGACCGTTTCCGGCTCCGCCGCCCGCGACCCCGCGCCCTGGAGGTCCACGTACAGCTGGCCGTCGGGGAAGTGGGAGCGGGCCGCGTGCGCCACGTGCACCGCCAGCGTCGTCTTGCCCACGCCGCCGATGCCGGCCAGGGCCGAGACGGCCATGACGCCGCCCTCCGTCCGGGCCAGGCGGTCTCCCAGCTCCCGTACGAACGCCGCCCGGCCGGTGAAGTCCGGGACGGTGGCCGGGAGCTGCGCCGGGCGGACGAGCGCCGGGGCGGCCGACGGCGCCGGTTCCACCGGGCGGGCCAGGTCCGCGTCCGCCTCCAGGATGCGCTGCTGGAGGTGGGCGAGCTCCGGGCGCGGGTCCACGCCCAGCTCGTCGGCGAGGAGGCGGCGCGTGTCGGCGTACACCGCCAGGGCCTCCGCCTGCCGCCCGCTGCGGTAGAGGGCCAGCATCAGCAGCTCGCGCAGGCGCTCGCGCAGCGGGTGCGCCGCCGTCAGCGCCGTGAGCTCCGCGATCGCCTCCGCGTGGCAGCCGACCTCCAGGTCCAGGTCGAGACGGGTCTCGGTGAGCTGGAGCCGCCACTCCTCCAGCCGCGCCCGCTGGTTCTCGGCGTACGGGCCGGGCACCGAGGCGAGCGGTTCGCCGTCCCACAGGCCGAGCGCCTTGTTGATCAGCGTGCGGGCCTGGCAGCGGTCGCCGGACGCCCGGGACTTCTCCGCGTCGGCGGCCAGGTCCTGGGCGACGGTCAGGTCGAGGGTGTCCGCACCCGCCCGGATCGCGTACCCGCCGGACTCGCTGACCAGCACCCCCGGGTCCAGCGCCTTGCGCAGCCGGGAGGCGTACGTCCGTACCGCGGCCAGTGCCTGGGACGGTGGTTCCTCGCCCCAGATGCCGTCGATCAGCTCGGCCGCGGTGGCGGTGCGGCCGTCCCGCAGCAGCAGGGCGGCGAGCAGGGCGCGTTGCTGCGGCGAGCCGGTGTTGAGCGATTCGCCGCCGCGCCAGGCGCGGACCGGACCGAGCACGCTGAAACGCACGGCCTCGGGGGCCCGGCACTCCCCCTGGTCGTCGTCCCGCCGCTGCCCCGGCTGCTCCCGCCGTCCTCGCTGCTCGTGGCGGTCCGGCCGCTCCCGCCGTTCGCGCTGCTCCTGACGTCTGTCGTGCCGGGTGCCTTCGTCGGGCCGCGGACCGGGTACCGGAGTCCGCTGCTCCGGTACCCGAGGTACGCCGTCCATCGCACTCCCCCTGCCGTCGCTGCCGCCTGCGGTCTGCCCTACCGCCCAGTCGCAACAGCCAGTTTGCCTTGTCCATGCCGAATGCGTCAGCACCGGAAGGTGCCTACCCATTACCCACCCAAGGCCCACCAGCTGACGGATCGTCAGATGAACGCTACCTTGGATCGTATGGAGACCTTCCCGAAGATCATCTCGGTGGACGACCACACGGTGGAGCCCCCTCACGTCTGGCGGGACCGGCTCCCGTCCAAGTACCGGGACTCCGGCCCTCGCATCGTCCGCGCCCCCCTGAAGGAAATGACCTTCCTGGGCGGCAAGTTCGCCCCTGTCATGGGTGCGAAGGGCGACGACGGCCCGATCGGCGACTGGTGGGTGTACGAGGATCTGCACCGTCCCCTGACCAGGCTCGACACGGCCGTCGGTTACGACAGGGACGAGATCAAACTCGAAGTGATCACGTACGAGCAGATGCGGCCCGGGTCCTTCTCCGTCCCCGACCGCCTCGCCGACATGGACGTCAACCACGTCCAGTCGGCCCTCTGCTTCCCCACCTTCCCGCGCTTCTGCGGCCAGACGTTCACCGAGGCCAAGGACCGCGAACTGGGGCTGCTCGGCGTCCGGGCGTACAACGACTGGATGGTGGAGGAGTGGTGCGGTCCGGACGCCGGCGGCCGCCTCGTACCGCTCACCCTCATCCCGCTCTGGGACGCCGAACTCGCCGCCGCCGAGGTCCGCAGGAACGCGGCACGAGGCGTCCGCGCGGTCGCGTTCTCCGAGATACCCCCGCACCTGGGCCTGCCGTCCGTCCACACCGACGCGTGGGACCCCTTCCTGCGCGCGTGCGACGAGACCGGCACGGTCGTCGCGATGCACATCGGCTCCTCCAGCCGGATGCCGTCGACCTCCGCCGACGCACCACCGGCCGTCGGCTCGACGATCACCTTCGCGAACTGCTGCTTCTCGATGGTCGACTGGCTGATGAGCGGCAAGTTCGAACGCTTCCCGAACCTCAAGGTCATGTACGCCGAGGGGCAGATCGGCTGGATCCCGTACATCCTGGAGCGCGCGGATGTGGTGTGGGAGGAGAACCGGGGCTGGGGCGGCGTCGCCGAGAAGGTGCTGCGCCCGCCGTCCGAGCTCTTCGCCGAGCACGTCTACGGCTGCTTCTTCGACGACGCGTTCGGCCTGCGCAACCTCGACGCCATCGGGGTCGGCAACGTCCTGTACGAGACCGACTACCCGCACTCCGACTCCACCTGGCCCAGGTCCCGCGAGGTCGGCGAGGAGCAGATGGGCCACCTGGACCCGGACGTGGTGGACCGGATCGTACGGCGCAACGCGATCGAGCTGCTCGGCCTCACCGACGAGGGGCTGTGGGCAGGGCCGTGATCCGCTGACGGCGGGGCCGTCAGCCGGTGGACGCCGGGCCGTCCCCCCGCCACCTGCGGCCGGCCTCTGGTGGCGGGCGCGGCCGCGCGGGATCATCTCCGCATGACGCCGACCCTGACCCTCGCCGAAGCCGAGAAGATCCTCGCCGACAACTTCGCCCCCTGGGTGCTCGACCTGGGGCTCACCGTCGTCGAGACCGGCGAGCGCCACGCCGTACTGCGGCTGCCCTGGTCGGACCGGCTGGCCCGGGAGGGCGGCGGGCTGTCCGGCCAGGCGCTGATGGCCGCCGCCGACACCGCGACCGTCATCGCCGTGTCCGCGGCCCGGGGCGCGTTCGTACCCATGACCACCGTCCAGCAGTCGACGTCCTTCCAGCGCGCGGTCGTCGGCGCGGACGTCCTGCTCGACGCGCGCGTCACCAAGCTGGGCAAACGCATGGCGTTCGCCGACATCACCATGACCGCCACCGGCTCGGACGACCCGGCGGCCCGCGCCTCGGCGGTCTACGCCCTGCTGGGGTGAGCGCGCCCACGGGCCGCCGTCAGGTGGCGTCCAGGGCGCGCCGCGCGCGGGCGATCACCGCGTGCGCGTCGGCGCCGTACACGGCGGATTCGCTCAGGGCGGTCCACACCTTGGAGTAGACGGCGATGCTCGCGGCGTCGTCGATCCAGAGCTCGGCGTGCCAGTCCTCCACGATGGCCAGGCGGTCGTCGAAGATCCAGAACCCGTTGGCGGGTGGAATCCGCAAGGAGGCGGAGAAGGGGACGATGCCGAGTTCGACGGTGTCCAGCCCGATGACTCCAGCCAGCCTGTCGAGCTGCGCGGCAAGCACGGAGGGCGGGCAGACCTGGGCATGCAGCGCCGCTTCCCACATGACGATGCGGTACTTCGTGCCGGGCCGGTACAGGCTCTCCTGCCATCGCAGCCGCGCTCGTACGGCGTCCTCGGTGTCGCGGGGCGACTGCTGCAGTTCGGAGTACCGGCTGAAGATGTTCCGGGCGTAGTCGGCGGTCTGCAGGGCGCCGACAATCATGGAGTTCTCCCAGGCGCGGAACGTCGTGGAACGCGCGAACTCGGTACTGATCGCGTCCTGCACGGCGCGGTGTCCGGAAGCCAGTTGCCGCCGCCACGACCGGATGTGGGATTCGAGGCCGGCCAGCCGGGCGAGCAGCTCTTCGGCCGCCTCCGGGTGGCCCGTTCCCCCGGCCCACGCGCGCAGATCCTCGACGGTGGCGGTCTGCCGTCCGTTCTCCAGCTTGCTGATCTTGGAATGCGGCCACCCGAGGGCCCGCGCCAGCCGGGCCCCGGTGAGCCGACCTCCAGGGGAAGATTCACGCAGCTCCCGAAGACGCACTCCGAGGGCGGCGCGAGCTTGTTGGAAGTCGGTGCTCACCAGGTCTCTCTCGCTACGTCGAGGCGGTCACTGTGGCCGCGAACCTTTCGTACGGTACGGCGTAGTGCCAGGCCGCATCGCGTACTTGAGCGTACCGATTGACCGTTGCGGGCTCAGTGATCAGTTCTACGTCGACCAGGTTGTCGGAATCGTCGAAGCGGAGCAGGGCGACGAGCCGTGAGTCGATGAGCCAGAAGTCCTCTTCGGGCAGGTTCAGCCGTTCCGCGTCGGCGCGCCGCAGATTGCGGATGTCCTCGCCCACGGACGAATTCCTCTTGGCGTTGTCGAGGAGGTACAGCTGGCCGGGCGTCGGTGGGTCGTCGACCACGCGGACCCGCTCGAACCGCTTGCCCAGAGCCGTCTGCTCCCGACGCTCGGCGCACCACTCCGGGTTGGCGCCGTCCCACACCACGGGCTCGCCGCGCAGGAACTGGGCATAGGTGTCGGAGACTTCGTCGGATGCGTACCGGCGCCGTGTCTCAAGCCGCCATGCAGTGTGCTTGAACGAGGTGAAGAGCTTGTCGAACTCGTCAAGGCCGATGATGTCGGGCACTCGGTCCGCCTCCTTGGGGCCGAAATCGATCAGAAGCTCTCGTGGTACGACGATCGCCGTCTCCCCTGCGGATAAGTGCCGCAGCTGAGCTGTGTCGTCGGGATCCGTGAGCGGTGGGCCGTGGACGATGATGTCCCCCGTGTCGAGGTCCTCGTGGATCGACGGACATCCGTTCACGCCACTGCCTGTTCCGTTGAAGCGCAACCGCCTCATAGGGGTGTCCTTTCGCTCGGTAGTCGGCCCACTGCTCAGCATCGCGGGATCCGGGGTGTCGCGGTGCGCCTTGTCGCCGACCTTGTGCGAAAGATCGAGAAAGCATGCGCACCTTTCGGGAAACCCCGAGAAACTTTCGCGCCGGTGTCACGTGGCTGTCCGTAACGTCCCGTCTCGACCGGCGTAGGCAGCGCGCCGCCCCCGTGCCGGCTGAGACGGACGGGCCCGGCGCGCGTATGAGTCGTATCGGGGTTGCCGAGTGGAACAACCGAGTGAGGCCGTGATGACGGATCCGGGGCAGGGTGTGTACGCACCCGTCGTGCGGGAGTGGTCCGCCGGATACCCCATGGCGGCCGGCGCCGTGCGTCTGACCCGCATACACACCCGTCGGCAGCTGACCCTGTGGGCGTGGCCGGGTGACGTGCAGGACGCCGTGCTGATCGTCTCCGAACTGGTCACCAACGCCCTCCACCACGGCCGCAAGCCCGGCCACGAGCTGTGGGTGCGGCTCGCGGTGCTGGAGGACGGGGCGCTGCTGGTCGACGTGTCGGATCCCGTCGAGGCGTTCCCCCGGTTCGGTGCGTGGGTGGAGCCGGGGGACGGCGAGGAGCGCGGGCGGGGGCTGTGGGTCGTGCGGGACCTCGGCGGGGAGATCACCTGGTTCCTCCGCCGGCACTGCGGCAAGACCGTCCGCGTACGGCTGGCGCCCGGTGGACCGGTGCCGCGACAGGGGTGGGGCGGCGGGGCGCCCCCGCCTCTTGTCTGATGAACCGTCAGGTATGACGATGGCCTTGCCGTCGGACAGTGACGGACCGTCAGCTCCGGAGGGGTTCTCATGGCACGGGTTCTGCCCGCAGGGCGGCTGTCGTACGGGATGCAGCTCCCGGTCCAGTCGCAGAGCACCATCTACGCGGAGACGTGGGAGTCGGAGGCCGGGCCCCGGGAACTGGCCGAGGTGGCCCGGGTCGCGGACCGGTCGGGCTTCGCCTACATCGCGAGCTGCGACCACGTGGCCGTTCCGCAGCGGCTGGCGGGGGCCATGAGCACCGTCTGGTACGACCCGGTCGCCACGCTCGCCTTCCTCGCCGCCGTCACCGAGCGCGTACGGCTGCTGAGCCACGTGGCCGTCGTCGGGCTGCGGCACCCGCTGGTCACGGCCAAGCAGTACGCGACGCTCGACCACCTGAGCGGCGGCCGCCTGGTCCTCGGGGTGGGCGCCGGGCACGTGCCGGAGGAGTTCGACGCGCTCGGGGCGGACTTCGCCGGGCGGGGCGGCGTACTGGACGAGACGATCGACGCGCTGCGGGCGGCCCTCGGGGAGGAGGAGTACCCGGAGTTCGCCGGCGAACGGTTTTCGTTCAGCGGGCTCGGGCAGCGGCCCCGGCCCGCGCAGCGGCAGGTGCCGGTGTGGGTCGGCGGCTCGTCGCCGGCGGCCGTGCGCCGGGCGGCGGTGCGGGGGGACGGATGGCTGCCGCAGGGCGACCCGCGCGACCGCCTGCCGGCGCAGATCGCGAAGCTGCGGCGTACCCGGGCGGAGGCGGGGGTCACCGCGCCGATCGAGATCGGCGCGATCACCGAGCCGCTGTACGTCGGCGAACCGTCCTGGGACGTCGGGCGGCGCACGCTGTCCGGGAAGCCCGCCCACCTCGCCGAGTCGCTGCGCGCCTACCGGGCGATGGGCGTCGACCAGATCCAGGTGCGCTTCCGCAACAGGAGCCTGCGCGAACTGACCGATCAGATGGCGGCCTTCGGCGGCGAGGTCGCCCCGCACCTCAATGACTGAAGGAGTGGGGTCCCCATGGGAAAGCTGGACGGGCGCGTGGTTCTCATCACCGGCGCGGCGCGCGGGCAGGGCGAGCAGGAGGCGCGGCTCTTCGTCGCGGAGGGCGCGAAGGTGGTCCTCACCGACGTACTGGACGACCGGGGCGAGGCGCTCGCGAAGGAGCTGGGGGAGGGCTCGGCGGTGTACGTCCCTCTCGATGTGCGCCAGGAGGCCGACTGGATCGCGGCCGTGGCCGCCGCGAAGAGGGCGTTCGGCAAGATCGACGGGTTGGTCAACAACGCGGGGATCCTGCGGTTCAACGAGCTGGTGAACACGCCGCTGGAGGAGTTCCAGCAGGTGGTGCAGGTCAACCAGGTCGGCGCGTTCCTGGGGATCAGGACGGTGGCGCCCGAGATCGAGGCGGCGGGCGGCGGGACGATCGTGAACACGGCGTCGTACACGGCTCTCACCGGCATGGCCTTCGTCGGCGCGTACGCCGCCACCAAGCACGCCGTCCTCGGGCTGACCCGGGTCGCGGCCGTGGAGCTGGCGGCGAAGAAGATCCGCGTCAACGCGGTGTGCCCGGGGGCCGTGGACACCCCCATGACGAACCCGGCGGCGCTGGACCCGGCGGCCGACCCGGTGGCGTCCGGGGCGGCGGTGGACGAGCTCTACCGGAAGCTCGTGCCGATGGGGCGCATCGGGCGGCCGCAGGAGGTGGCGGCGCTGGCGCTGTTCCTGACGGGCGACGACTCCTCGTACATCACGGGGCAGCCGTTCGTCATCGACGGCGGGTGGCTGGCGGGCGTCAGCCTTTTCTGACGATGTATCAGCTATTGACGCCCCTGGGGGGCGGTGGAACAGTCGTGTGCATCCGCAACTGACGGTGTGTCAGTTCCTCCGAAGGAGAAGTACCTTGGAATTCGGGCTCTTTGTACAGGGGTACGTGCCGGCCGCGCGTGCCAAGGCCGACCCCGAGGCGGAGCACAAGGCGCTGATCGAGGAGACCGAGTACGTCATCCAGGCGGACAAGTCCGGCTTCAAGTACGCCTGGGCCTCCGAGCACCACTTCCTGGAGGAGTACTCGCACCTCTCCGCGAACGACGTCTTCCTCGGATACCTCGCGCACGCGACGGAACGCATCCACCTCGGCTCGGGCATCTTCAACCCGCTGGCGCCGGTGAACCACCCGGTCAAGGTCGCGGAGAAGGTCGCGATGCTGGACCACCTGTCGCGGGGACGCTTCGAGTTCGGCTCGGGGCGCGGGGCGGGCAGCCACGAGATCCTCGGCTTCATGCCGGGCATCACCGACATGAACCACACCAAGGAGATCTGGGAAGAGACGATCTCCGAGTTCCCCAAGATGTGGCTCCAGGACGAATACGCCGGCTTCCAGGGCAAGCACTGGTCGCTGCCCCCGCGCAAGATCCTCCCCAAGCCGTACGGGAAGGCGCACCCGGCGATGTGGTACGCCGCCGGATCGCCCTCGTCGTACGCCATGGCCGGGAAGAAGGGGCTGGGGGTGCTGGGCTTCAGCGTCCAGAAGGTCTCGGACATGGAGTGGGTCGTCGAGTCGTACAAGAACGCGGTGAAGGAGGCGGAGCCGATCGGCGGCTTCGTCAACGACAACGTCATGGTGACGTCGACGGCGATCTGCGCGGAGACGCACGAGAAGGCGGTCGAGATCGCGGTGGGCGGCGGACTGAACTACCTCCAGTCGCTGCTCTTCCGCTACCACGACACGTTCCCCCGGCCGGAGGGCATCCCGGAGTGGCCGGAGCTGCTGCCGGAGTACACGACGGAGATCGTCGAACTGCTCATCGCCGAGGAGCTGATGATCTGCGGGGACCCCGACGAGGTGTTCCGCCAGTGCAAGCGGTGGGAGCAGGCGGGAGCGGACCAGCTGTCGTTCGGGCTGCCGATCGGGGTGTCGCCCGAGGACACGATGACGACGATCAAGCTGATCGGCGAGCACGTCATCCCGAAGATCGACACGGACCCGGTGCACCGGACGACCCGCTTCCGCCAGGAGACCCCCGCGTCCTGACCCCGGCGGTCCGCAGCGCGGGCCCGGGGCGGAGCCCCGGGCCGGGGCGGGCGGGGCAGTCCCGCGCAGCGGCCCGCCCGCCCCGGACGACCAGCCCCCACTCCTCCCGAAGGGACCGCCATGCTCGACCACCTCATCCGCGGAGCCACCGTCGTGGACGGCACCGGCGCCCCCGCGTACGTCGCCGACGTGGGCCTGCGCGAAGGGCGCATCGCCGTCATCGCCGCCCCCGGGACCGTCGACGAGCCCGCCCGTACCACCGAGGACGCCGAAGGGCTGGTCCTCGCCCCCGGCTTCGTCGACCCCCACACCCACTACGACGCCCAGCTCTTCTGGGACCCGTACGCCACCCCGTCCCTCAACCACGGTGTCACCACCGTCGTCGGCGGCAACTGCGGCTTCACCCTCGCGCCGCTGCACCCCGACCGTCCCGAGGACGCCGACTACACGCGCCGCATGATGTCCAAGGTCGAGGGCATGTCCCTGGTCGCCCTCGAAGAGGGCGCCCCCTGGAACTGGCACACCTTCGGCGAGTACCTCGACGCCCTCGACGGCCGCATCGCCGTGAACGCCGGCTTCATGGTCGGCCACTGCGCGCTGCGCCGCCACGTCATGGGCGCGGACGCCGTCGGCGGGCAGCCGACCGAGCGGCAGCTGGCGCACATGGTCCAGCTCCTCCACGACGCGATGGACGCCGGCGCGTGGGGGCTGTCCACCACCCAGTCGTCCACCCACTCCGACGGGGACGGGCAGCCCGTCGCCTCCCGGCACGCCACGCCCGCCGAGCTGATCGCGCTCTCCCGCGCGGTCGGCGAGCACGAGGGCACCCAGCTGGAGGCGATCGTCGCCGGCTGCCTCGACCAGTTCACCGACGACGAGATCGACCTGTTCGTCGACATGACCACCGCCGCCGGCCGTCCCCTCAACTGGAACGTGCTGACCATCGACGCGGCCGTCCCCGAGCGCGTCCCGCGCCAGTTGCGCGCGAGCGAACGCGCCCGGCGGACCGGCGGCCGGATCGTCGCCCTCACCATGCCGATCCTCACCCCGATGAACATGTCCCTCGGCACGTTCTGCGCCCTCAACCTCATCCCCGGCTGGGGCGACATCCTCGGCCTGCCCGTCCCCGAGCGCATCGAGAAGCTGCGCGACGCGGACGTACGCGCCGAAATGCTCCGCCGCGCCGACAGCAAGGAGGCCGGCGTCTTCCGCCGCCTCGCCGACTTCGAGCGGTACGTCATCGGCGACACGTACTCCGAAGCCAACGAGGGCCTGAGCGGGCGCGTCGTGCGCGACATCGCCGCCGAACGCGGGCAGGACCCCTTCCACTGCCTCGTCGAGATCTGCGCCAACGACCTGCTGCGGACCGTGCTGTGGCCGATGCCGTCCGACAACGACCCCGCCAGCTGGGAACTGCGGCAGCGCACCTGGCAGCACGAGGACGTCCTGCTCGGCGGTTCCGACGCCGGGGCGCACCTGGACCGGATGTGCGGGGCGCCGTACACGACGCGCTTCATCGGCGACTGCCTGCGCGGACGGGGCCTCGTGCCGCTGGAGCGGGCCGTGCGGATGCTCACCGACGACCCCGCCCAGCTGTTCGGGCTGCGCGAGCGCGGACGTATAGAGGAGGGCTTCCACGCGGACCTGGTCCTCTTCGACCCCGAGCGGATCGCGGCGGGACCGGCCACCCTGGTGCACGACCTGCCGGGCGACAGCCCCCGGCTCGACGCGAAGGCGATCGGCGTCGTGTCCGTACGCGTCAACGGCGTCGAGACGATACGGGACGACCAGGTCACCGGGGCGGTGCCGGGCACGGTGCTGCGCTCGGGCCGGGACACGAGGACGGTGGCGACCAAATGAGCCCGCACCGGGAGCCGCCCGGCCGGCTGTTCATCGGCGGCGCGTGGACCGAGCCCGACGACGGGCACTACGAGGTGATCGACCCGGCCACCGAGGAGGTGGTGGGGCAGGCCCCCGAGGCGAGCCGCGCGCAGGTGTACGCCGCCGCCTCCGCCGCCTCGGCCGCCTTCCCGGCCTGGTCGCGCACGGCCCCCGAGGAGCGAGCCGCGATCCTCGACCGGGCCGCGGACCTGATCCAGCGTGACGCCGCCGCGCACGCGGACGTCGCCCGCGCCGAGACCGGCGCCACGGCGGCGACCGCGCTCGGTATGCAGGTCGCCGTCGCCGCCGCCCGCTTCCGGCGGTACGCGCGCGGGGCGCTGGAGCCCGTGGAGACGGGGCTGCCGCCGCAGGTCAACCCGGCGGGGCCGATGGGCAGGGCGGGGGTCTTCGGCGCGCTCGCGGTGCGCCAGCCGGTGGGCGTCGTCACCTGCGTCACGTCGTACAACAACCCGTGGGCCAACGCGGCGGGCAAGGTCGCGCCCGCGCTCGCCATGGGCAACACCGTCGTCGTGAAGCCGGCGCCCCAGGACCCCCTGTCCGTGTACCGGATGGCGGCGGCGCTGGCGGAGGCCGGAGTGCCGCCGGGGGTCGTGAACGTCGTGACCGGTTCGTCGCCCGCCGCGGGCGAGGCCGCCGTCGACGCGCCGGAGGTCGACATGGTCAGCTTCACCGGGTCGACGGCGGTCGGGCAGCGCATCGCGGAGGTCTGCGGGCGCGGCATGAAGCGCCAGCTCATGGAGCTGGGCGGGAAGGGCGCGGCGGTCGTGTTCGACGACGCCGACCTCGACGCGGCCGTACGGGGCATCGGCACGACCTTCTCCTTCTACAGCGGGCAGATCTGTACGGCGCCCACGCGCGTGATCGTCCAGCGGGCGGTCCACGACCGGCTCGTCGAGAAGCTGAGGGCGTACGCCGGTTTCCTGAAGGTCGGCGATCCCGGCGCCCCGGACACCGTCGTCGGCCCGGTGATCTCCGCCGCCCACCGCGACCGCGTCGAGGCGTACGTGGAGCTGGGCCGCAAGGAGGGAGCCCGGCTGGTCGCGGGCGGCGACAGGCCGTCGTACGACAAGGGCTTCTACGTCGCCCCCACCCTCTTCGCGGACTGCACGAACGACATGCGGGTGGTCCGCGAGGAGATCTTCGGCCCCGTCGTCGTGGTCGTGCCCTTCGACGGGGGCGAGGAGGAGGCCGTCGCGCTCGCCAACGACAGCGACTACGGGCTCATCGACTACGTCTGGTCGGCAGATGTGGCCCGGGCCTTCAGGGTGGCGCGCCGGCTGCGCGCGGGCGGGGTCGGGGTGAACACCGTGGGACGCAACATGGAGGCGCCGTTCGGCGGCTTCAAGAAGAGCGGAGTGGGGCGGGACGTGGGCTCGTACGCGCTGCACGCGTACAGCGAGACGCAGGCGATCGTCTGGAGTGGATGAGCCCTCCGAAAAGACGTACGGGAAACTTTGGAATCGGGCAAAACGGACGGGGTTGCGGTTTCCGCAGCTCGGAAGTTTCCTTCCCCGCCTGGAAAAGATCGCGCCGACCTCGTCCGTAACCTTCAATCCTCAACCAGCACGCCATGCGACCCCATCGATTGCAAGGATCTTTGAGGCGGAGTCCGGTGCTCCGGATGTGGAAAACGCACCGGTTAACGTCCCGTTCATGACTCAGGTGGATATGCGGCCCCAGGCCGGAGACACGGTAAGGGGCGTCCACGCCCCGGACGGCGCAGGCGTACGCGACAAGGGCCTCAACAGCAAATCTGTCGGCCTCGTGGGCAGCGCCGTCATCGGCATCTCCACGGTCGCCCCCGTCTACTGCCTGACCTCGACCCTCGGCTCGACCGCCGGCGAGGTCGGCCTCCAGATGCCCGCCGTCTTCCTGGCCGGCTTCCTGCCGATGCTGCTGGTCGCGTTCGCGTACCGCGAGCTCAACCGCGTCATGCCGGACTGCGGCACCTCCTTCACCTGGACGGTGAAGGCGTTCGGGCCGCGCGTCGGCTGGATGTGCGGCTGGGGCCTGGTGATCGCCACGATCATCGTGCTCTCGAACCTCGCGGGCGTCGCCACCTCGTACTTCTGGCTGCTCGCCGGCCAGCTCACGGGCAACGACGCGATCAGCGCCCTGGACGACAACAAAGCCGTCCACATCCTCACGTGCCTCATCCTCATCGCCATCGCCACGGCGATCAGCTACCGGGGCATGACCGCCACCAAGGGCGTGCAGTACGCCCTGGTCGGCCTCCAGCTCGTGGTGCTCGCCATCTTCGTGGCCATGGCCTTCCAGAAGGCCGGCAGCGGCTCCTTCGACACGGGCCTCGACTTCTCTTGGTCCTGGATGAACCCCTTCGCCGTCCAGTCCTTCGCCGCCTTCACGGCCGGCCTCTCCCTGTCGATCTTCATGTACTGGGGATGGGACGCCTGCCTGACCGCCAACGAGGAGACCACCGGCAGCGAGAAGACCCCCGGCCGCGCCGCCCTCATCGCGATGGTCGTCCTGGTCGCCTCCTACCTGGCCACCGGCGTCGCCGCCCAGATGGCCGTCGGCTCCGGCGACAAGGGCCTCGGCCTGGCAAACCCGGAGAACTCCGACAACGTCTTCGCCGTGCTCGGTGAGCCCGTCATGGGCCTGATCCTCGGCATCTTCCTGTCCCTCGCGGTGTTCGCCTCCGCGGCGGCCAGCCTCCAGACCACGTTCATCCCGGTCGCCCGCACGGTCCTGGCCATGTCCGCGTACGAAGCCCTCCCGGCGTCGTTCCGCAAGGTCCACCCGCGCTTCAAGTCCCCGGGCCGCGCGACGGTCATCGCGGGCATCAGCACCGGCGTCTTCTACTCGGTCATGACGCTCCTCAGCGAGAACGTCCTGATCGACACGATCTACGCACTCGGCCTGATGATCTGCTTCTACTACTCGATCACCGCGTTCGCCTGTGCCTGGTACTTCCGCCACGAGCTGCTGTGCTCGACGCGCGACTTCGTCTACAAGGGCCTGTGCCCGGTCCTCGGCGGCGTCCTGCTGACGGCGGTCTTCGGCAAGACGCTGTACGACATGTGGGACCCGGCGTACGGCAGCGGATCCGCCGTCGGCGGCGTCGGCTCCGTCTTCATCATCGCCGTCGGACTGTTGCTGCTCGGCGTGGTCCTGATGCTGGTGATGCAGCGCCGCAGCCCGGCGTTCTTCCGCGGCGAGGTGCTGACGAAGGAGACGCCGGCGCTGGTCGTCGAGGACTGACCGGCCGGGTACTACGACGACAGACCTGAGTCCTGAGGGGGCCGGGGAAGCCGAAGAGGCTTTCCCGGCCCTTTCGTCGTGTGAGCGCTTCTGTAGCGGGCGACGCGTGTTCGGTCCTGCTCGCGCGTTGTCCCGGGCGTGCGTTGTCCCGGGCGTGCGTTCAGCGCCGGACGGTCCCCAGGAAGACGGGATTGGTCAGGGCTGCCAGTGCCCCCGGCAGGCCCGGGACCTGCGGGGCGTGGCGGACCTCGGCGCGCACGTAGCTCGCGTACCGGGGCGTCGTACGCCACTCCACCGCACCCGCGCCGGACTCCGGCAGCGGCTCGGTGTGGAGCGTGCCCTGGTCGGTGACGAAGTGGGCTGTGCACCCCGGGGCGCCGGCGACCTCCAGCCGTACGGTGACCGGGGCCCCGTCCGCGACGTCCAGCCGCTCCCCGATGCCGGCGTGGCGACCGCGCCCGCCGGTGGCGCCGAACGTGAGCGACACCGCCGAGGACTCCGCGACGTACGAGCGGCCGGCGCGGATGCCGTCGAGGACGGCGTCACGGGTCAGGTCCTCGGCCAGTACCACCGTCTGCGGCGTACCGACGAGCTGCGGCTCGCGGTGGGCGTCGCTGCTGCCCATGGCCGGGGTCCAGCCGCGCCCGGCGGTGGCCAGGGCGCTGTCCCAGGAGGCGAGGGCGATCTCGTCGTCAGGGGTGTACGGCCCGTTCCAGACCTCCACGGCGTCGGCGTCCCCGAACCCGAACTTCCAGTTGCATCCGATGCAGGTGGCGTGCGGATGCGCGGGGACGACCAGCCCGCCCGCGCGCCGGATCTCGCGGGCGAAGTGCCCGAAACGGTTGTCGCGGGCGCGGTAGCGCCAGTCCACGAAGGTGCCGGGTTCGGTGCCGACGGCGACGACGTGGCCGTTGCGGGTGGTGACCTCCTCGCCGGTGAGGATCAGCAGCTCGCCGTCGGGGCGGGAACCCCACAGGCCCTCCCAGGCGCTGTGCGCCGCGTGGGTGTTGTGCTCGCTGGTGTTGATGAAGTCGAGCCCCGCGGCACGGGCGGCCGCGGCGATCTCGGCGGGCGTGCGCTTGCCGTCGGAGTACACGGAATGGAGGTGGCAGTCCCCCCGGTACCAGGCACGGCCCCGCCCCCTGGCGCGCTCGGGGGGATAGACGGGGGCGGGCGTCCGGCCGGACGCGCCGTACCGGAGCGTGACGGTCACCGTGTACGGCAGTCCGTCGGGGGCGGTCGTGTAGGGCCCCAGCGCGATGTTCCAGGTGCCCGCACGGACGGGACCCGCGAGATAGCCGGGCGTCGCGGCGTCCGCGCGGATGAAGAACTCCGACCGCGCCCCGCCGGACCAGCCACGGAAGCCGCGCCCGCCGAGGGCGGTGCCGCGCTCGTCGAAGATGCCGATGTCGAGGGCGTTGCCCTGGGTGCCGGGGGGAACGGGAGGTTTCTCGTACGTGTACGAGACGGCCAGCTCGCGCACTCCGCGCGGTACTTCGACCGGCAGGTAGACGTAGTCGGGCGACCCCGGCGGAAGGGTGCCCCGTACGGTCCTGCTCTCCTCGCCGCCGGGGGGCGCGGCATTCGCGAAGCTCACGCTGCCCAAGGTAAACGCGGCGGCGGCGCCGGTCACGAACAGCCCGCGCCGGCCGATGGGCCTGTCGGACCCGCTGGTGGTCGGTTCGCTGGTCGGTTCGCTGGCCGGTTCGCTGGCCGGTCGTCGTCCGGTCATGTCGGCATCTCCGGGGGGAGGGGGAG